>JBDREF010000040.1:0-15653 GCA_043820045.1 Planctomycetota bacterium
TTGACGGCATTCGGCCGGCCTGAAAACGTCACAGAGGCACTCGAACGTATCAGGGCTATTTCCTGATGGCGGAAGCAACGGCATATATCGGATTAGGCAGTAACTTAGGCAACAGAAGGTCGAATATCGATCGTGCCCTCAAGATGCTCGGCGACACCGAGCAAGTCGAGCTTGTGCGAGTCAGTGACATAATCGAGACGATTGCACTGGCGGGCGGCGACCAGCCGGATTACCTCAACGCGGTTGCCGAACTGGAAACGTCTTTGAGTCCGGAAGCTCTGCACAAGGCGCTGGTTGATATTGAGACCCTGCTCGGCAGAGTCCGGCGGGGGAAATGGTCGCCGCGGACGATAGACCTTGACCTTCTGCTGTACGGCGACGAAACAATCGACAGCCCCGATTTGACCGTGCCGCATCCGCAGATGCACCTGCGTTCGTTCGTGCTGAAATGCCTTTGCCGGCTCGATGGCGATTTAGTTCATCCGATTATCAGGGAGTCGATGAGCGAATTGGCGGGACGACTGAACGGCCGGGATTTCGCTTTCGACCTTGATGTGCCGCAACTTGTCAGTGTTGCGGGCGTCATCGGCACAGGGAAAACTACTCTGGCAAAAAAGCTGGCGGACCGCCTCGGCTGCGACGTACTGTTCGAGCCCTACGATACGAACCCCTTCATGCCGGACGTCTATGCCGGCAGGAAGGAACTGGCGCTGGATTCGCAGTTGTATTTTCTGACCGGCAGGTCCGAGCAGTTGGACCGGGATGTGCTTGCGCAGGGACAGGTTTGCATCAGCGATTACGTCTTTGACAAAGAGCTGATCTACGCCAGGCGTTTGCTCGACGGGCGGCAGTTGACTTTGTACGAGACCATTTACCCGCCGCTGGCCGCCAAAGTCGCCCCGCCGGTGCTGGTGATATATATGCGGAATTCGGCCCGGACGTGCCTGGAGCGGATACACAGCCGGAACCGGCCCTACGAGCAGCAGATTGAACTACCGTTCATGGAGGCCCTGTATTCGGATTACGAGAGGCTCTTTGCGGATTGGAAAACCTGTCCCGTCATTCGTATATCGAAGTCGGAGGACCCCGACGTCGATCACCTTATAGATCAGATTAAATACTACACGGCCGGCCATTTCGTCGTTGCCGGTGGCGGCAGGCAATCTGAAATATAGGAACTGAGATTGCTGCGGATTGCTACATGATGACAATTGAATTTGTGAATAGATGGAGAGAGAGTGATGGTCTCAAGCGGCAGTCCCTTGGGGACGCCTTGCGGTGCTCGGGGATGGTCTGCATGGTGCGGCTGTCAGATTGCTTCGCTTCGCTCGCAATGACAACTATCACAGAGATTGTAAAATGGAAGTTGCAAAGACAATAGAATCGGTCAGGAGTCTGGTTGGGGCCGCCCGGCGCGAAGGCAAGAGAATCGGCCTCGTGCCGACGATGGGTGCGCTCCATGTCGGGCACGTCTCGCTGATCGAAGCAGCGGCGAAGGCGTGCGATTTTGTCGTGGTCAGCATATTCGTTAATCCAACGCAATTCTGCCCGGGCGAAGATTTTGAGAACTATCCCCGGCCGATTGAAGCGGACCTGGAGATTTGCAGAAAAGCCTGTGTTGACGCGGTCTTCGCCCCGACTCCGAAGGAGATGTACCCTACGGAGAATATCACTTGGGTAACCGTGGAAAAGCTGACCGAGCCATTGTGCGGCCAAGGTCGGCCGGGGCACTTTCGCGGAGTCACCACCGTTTGCGCCAAGTTATTCAATATCGTTGCCCCCGACGCCGCCTATTTCGGCCAAAAGGACGCACAGCAGGCGATTGTAATCAAGCGGATGGCGGCCGATTTGAACATGCCTCTGGAAGTCGTCATCTGTCCCACGGTTCGCGAGCCGGCAGGCTTAGCGATCAGCAGCAGAAACCAATACCTCAGCGAGCAGCAGAAAAAAGACGCAGCGGCTATTTACGACTCGCTCCGGGAGTGCCGCCGTATGATTGACGCCGGCGCCGTGGAGACCGGGGAAATCATCGCCGGGATGAGAAAGATATTGCAGCAGGTTTCGTCGATAGAAATAGAATATATCAGCATTGTCGATGCTCAAACGCTTGAAAGCGTGGAAAAGGTCGCCTGCAAAGTCCTCGCAGCGGTCGCCGTCAGAATCGGCCCGGCCCGCCTTATCGACAACATTCTGGTGGACGCGGGCGGATAGAGAAGTATAATAAGCTTCTATTGCTACCCAGGAACAAGGAATTTGTTATGAGACAGTTTAAGATCATTGTAGAAAAACATCCTGATGGTTATGTGGCGTATCCTCTGGGGCTAAAGGGTGTTGTGGTCGGGCAGGGGGATACGTATGAGGAAGCGCTCTCCGACGTGAAGTCTGCGATTCGTTTTCATATTGAGACCTTTGGAAAGGAAGTGCTGGATGTAGAGCCTCGAATTATCGAGGCGTTCGTTGCTGAAACAGGAGTGGAAGTTTAATGGCAAGAATTGGCAGGGACGAGTTCCTGGAGGCGTTCAGCAAAGCATAGACTTGGCAAAGGCCGATAGCCGCACATAAGGGTGGTTGAAGTGTGCCGAACAAATGTTGAACAGAGTCATAAGTTATGTTGCTAAAGATATTGAAGAGTAAGTTGCATCGTGCAAGGGTCACCGACGCGAAGCTGCACTATCCGGGCAGTATCGCGATAGATTCGGCTCTGATGGAAGCGGCTGGCATTTTGCCTTATGAGTCCGTCTTGGTCGCCGATATAGACAACGGCAGCAGGCTGGAAACATACGTTGTTCCGGCGGAAGCCGGCTCCGGCAAAGTTGTAATACTCGGCGCGGCGGCCCAGTTAATAGAAAAACAGGACATTATAATAATCCTCGGTTTCGCTCTTTTGACTCCCGAAGAGGCCGAGGGATTCAAGCCCAAGGTTATCGTCCTCGATGAGGATAACAGAATAATCAGTAACGAATAGAATAGCCGACGGCTGTCGCCGTTCGATGCAGGCGGCCGGAACCTTTCGCGCGATACGATAGATGTACCCTGAGCTTTTCGAGATACCGTTCATCCACCTGACCGTAAAGAGCTACGGCGTGATGGTCGTTGTCGGTTTTCTCGTGGCGGTCCGGCTGATGAAGCACCTCAGCGATACCTCCGCCTGCGATTCCCGCCATATTATGAATGTCGCCCTTTACGCGCTGGTTGCCGGTGTCGCGGGGGCGAGATTGTTGTATGTTGCGCTCAATCTTGAGCAGTTCAGGGACCGTCCACTCGATGCCCTGGCCATCTGGGAGGGAGGTCTGGTTTTTTTAGGCGGCGTGATCCTGGCTATCGTTGTGATCGAGACCTACCTTATATATAACAGGCTGCCGTTGCGGCGATACAACGACATGCTCGCCATCGGGCTGATGATGGGACTTGCATTCGGCAGAATCGGCTGCTTTCTGCACGGCGACTGCTACGGCGGCCCCACGGAACTGCCCTGGGGCGTCCGCTTTCCGTACAACTCTTTCATATACATCAGTCAAATCAACGCCGACCCGGCGAGGAACCGGTCCGAGCCTCAGTTGAACCTGCCCCGCGAAGAGTATCTGGCCTACGTTGGCGCTGACGGCAAGTGGTATCCGAAGCCCTACGAAGAGTTGACCGCCAGGCAGAAGATCGAGGTCACCGAGGGCAAGTATCGATCTGTTCCCGTTCACCCGACGCAGTTGTATTCCTCGGCAAACGCCGCGTTTCTGTGTTTGATACTCTACCTTTTCTGGCGAAGATCGCAGAGAAGTGCCGACTTAAAGAATACCGTTGGATTTTGCTCGCGACCCGGTTTTGTCTTCGCGCTTGCGTTCATACTCTACGGCGTCGCGCGATTCCTGATAGAATTTCTTCGCGACGACAACCCGTTCGAGTTTGCCTGGTGGGCGGTTTACAAAGGCGGGACCGTTTCTCAGAATCTTGGCATTTACCTGGTAATCATCGGCGCGATTTTGATGGCGATTCTAACAAGATTTACGGCCGACGGGCCGGTAGAAGTTGTTCTCGACGAAGACAGGAAAGCAGACGATAGCGAGCAAGACGGACCGATGGCGGCAACCATGAATACGGAGAACTGAAAGCCACGCGCACTACGACACATGTACCCTGAGCTTTTCGAAATACCTCTTATCCACTTAACCGTCAAAAGCTATGGCCTGATGCTGGTCATCGGTTTTCTCGGAGCCGTCTCGCTGATAAGATACCTCAGCCGCGATATCACGCGCGATCCCCAACTCATAACCAACGCGGCTCTCTACTTGCTGGTGGCCGGAGTTGTAGGGGCACGCCTTTTCTACGTACTCCACCATCTTGCCAATTTCCGGTACGATCCTGTCGCCGTATTCAAGATCTGGCAGGGCGGCCTGGAGCTTTTGGGCGGTGTGATCCTGGCTGTTCTGGTCGTCTTCTTCTACCTTGTGTATCACAAACTGCCTATACGCCGCTACCTTGACGTCCTGGCTATGGGGCTGATGCTGGCACTGGTCTTCGGCAGGCTGGGCTGCTTTCTGAACGGCTGCTGCTACGGCAAGCCGACGGAACTGCCCTGGGGTGTCCGCTTTCCGTACTATTCGTTTGCGTACCAGAGCCAGATAAATCCCGACCAGAAAAGGAACCGGCCCCAGCCGCAACTGGAATTGCCGGACGAGTTCTTCGGCTACCACGGCGACGATGGCGGATGGATTTCGGGCTTGAAACCGAAGCAATATCTGACCGAGAGCCAAAAGGCGGAGGTTACGGAAGGCAAGTACAGATGTTTGCCAGTGCACCCGACGCAATTGTATTCCTCGGCAATGGCGGCTTTCTGGTGCCTGGTGCTGTATCTATTCTGGCGCAGGGCACGGAACGCCGAACACTCCGGCAGAATTCTCACCAAACCCGGAGGCACATTTGCCTTAATGTTAATCGTTTACGGCGTCTCAAGATTCCTCATAGAATTGCTTCGCGATGACAATCCCTTCGAATTCGACGGCCTGACGATCTCGCAGAATCTCGGCATCGGTATGGTGGTGCTCGGCATGGTTTTGATGGTTGTATTTCAGTCCGCCGGGAGCAAATCCGTAAAGTCTTAAGCCTTTTTTTCTTGAACAATCACCCGCATTTACGATATTATATAGAGAGCGTTCGTTGCGTCGGTTCCGAGGCACCGAAGGCCCGCCGCCGGTTTATTTCGGCTGTGCGTGAGTATTGCGCCACGAGGCAGGGGCAGGATTAGGCGGTTCCCTTGTTAAGATGTAACTGAACAAGAGTTGTGTTATGGGACTTTACGACAGAGACTATACCCAGGCCGATTCCAGATCGGGATTCCGCTATTCGCCGCGGATGAGGATGAACTGGCCGAAGATCACGTCGGTGGTCAAGTGGCTTCTGATCATCAACATAGGCGTCTTCCTTGTCTCCATTACCTCAAGGTCCCTTGCAAACTTTTTCGTTGACTGGTTTTCTGTTTATCCCGCGACAATAGGTATGTCGTTGCAGCTCTGGCGGTTGGTAACCTACCAGTTCCTGCATGATACGACCGGATTCGGCCATATCTTCATGAATATGCTGGGCTTGTTCTTCTTCGGCCCGATGCTCGAGCGAACTTGGGGCGGCAGGAGATTCCTGATTTTCTATCTTATCTGCGGCGCAACGGGCGGAGTGCTTTATCCCATCCTGGCCCACGCCGGCTGGCTGGACAAGGGGCCGTTGGTGGGTGCTTCGGGTTCGATTTTGGGAATACTTGCGGCCGGTGCGATATTGTTCCCCCACGTGAGAGTTTATGTGTGGGGAATCTTTCCGATAAAACTCATGGTTCTGGCGCTGATCTTTGCCGCCATCAGCATCCTGACTCTGTTGCAGCCGGACCAGTTCGGCAATGGGGGTGGCCAGGCGGCCCATCTGGGGGGTATGGTTGCGGGTGCGATATACGTATTCTCGCAATCCTGGCGCGACAAACTGAAGATAAAGTTCGAGGCCGGAAGCTGGGAGAAGCGAATGGCCGCCGAACGCAGCCTGCACGCTGACGTTGACCGCATCCTTCAGAAGGTTCACGATTCCGGCATTCAGAGCCTCACACACAAAGAGAAAAAGACGCTCAAGCAAGCCACCAAAGCCGAGCAGATGCGGGACAGGTTCTGAGAGAACGCCCGTCATTCCCCAAGACCAACCGGCGGTCCCGTCAAATAAGCGCATCCGAAAAGCTTGAATCCTCGAAGCGACTCCTGTACTCTGTGTTGACCTGTGACACATTAACCGTCTGGATGAGTCCATGAGAAATTCGTCGCCATATTTGAAACTCACACTTGCCCTGCTCGGCATAACGCTATTTCTCTGGATTACGGCACTGCTCTTCTTGCTGCGAGTAGTCAACATCTTCGATGCATGCCTGATGAAGTTCCCCGGACCGTTCGTTATCTGGGGGGCTATGACCGTCTGCCCGCTGGCGGTGTTGTATTTCGGCGTCAAAATGATTCGCGAGCGGCAAAGCCGGTTGCTTGGCTGGCTGTTCGCGGTGGCCGGGGGGCTGCTCTTTATTGCGTTCGCCGTTGTGGTCGGCTTTCCTCTGGTCAGGCATGGGATGACCCCCGGAACGCCGAAGAATCCGAGCACACCCAGGCCGGTCGCGCCACAGGTTGGATTGCCTGTATTCCCCGGCGCAGAAGGCTTCGGCACCCGGACCGTCGCCGGCCGGGGCGGCAAAGTGATTGAGGTAACATCGCTGGCGGACGACGGGCCGGGGACGCTCCGCGCCGCTGTCAGCGACCTTTGCCCCCGCATAATCGTTTTTCGCGTTGCCGGAACCATTGAGCTGAAGTCGGAGCTGCACATCGCTCATCCGTTCGTAACCGTCGCGGGCCAGACGGCTCCGGGCGGCGGCATCTGCATCAAGAACGCCGGCATCGGGATCATGACCCACGATGTTCTGGTCCGGCATATCCGCATCCGGCCGGGAAACAAAGGTCCTGTTGACGCCGATATAAATGACGCCGTCTCGATTCTCGGCCGGCACGGGACCTGCGAGGGCGCGTATAACGTGGTGCTCGACCATATCTCCGCAAGCTGGGGCGAGGATGAAACCGTCAGCACATGGTACGGGGCGCATGATGTTACGATTTCATGGTCGATAATCAGCGAGGCGTTGAACAGAAGCCGCCACCACAAGCGCACGCACAGCGCCGGCCTGCTTATCGGCGACAGTTCATATCACGTATCCATGCACCACAATCTTCTGGCGCACAACGACTTTCGCAATCCTCTCATCGCACAGGGCGGCACCCACGACTTTGTGAACAACGTGATCTATAATTGGGGGGTGCTGCCGGCCGAAATCTGCGACTACGGCTCGAACACGTTTCTCAACTTCGTGGGCAACTATTTTCTTGCCGGCGCCTCGACGCAGCAGGGGCCGTACGAGATTCTATTCAACGAAGGAAATCCCCGCATCTATGTCGAAGGCAATATCGGCCCGCATCGTCCCGAGCCAACAATTGACGAATGGGCGCTTGTCGGCTTCGGCTGGGGGGAAAAAGGCGTCGCGCCGCAGGATTATCGAAGCCATACCAGATACACAACGCCTGCTATTACTACTCAGAGTGCCGACGAGGCGATGGAGATGGTCTTAGCCGGAGCCGGCGCGACTGCACCTCAGCGGGATGCAGTTGACCGCCGCATTGTTGACGATGTAAAGAACCGGACCGGAAAGATTATCGACTCACCGGAGAACGTGGGCGGATATCCCGACCTTACGGGCGGTAGCCCTCCCGCGGATTCGGACCACGACGGCATGAGCGACGAATGGGAGCGGCAGACGGGCCTGGACCCGCAGGACGCCACCGACGGCAACGGCGACCGCGATTCAGACGGCTACACCAACGTCGAAGAATACCTGCACTTCTTATCCGCCCGGATGTAAGGGCTGCCAGCCAATCCAAAAGAAAGACCCCCGGCCGCCGGGCCGAGGGTCTTCTTGAACGTTTACTCCCGGAAAGGTTACTGCTCCGGAGCAGGTTTGATTTGTGCCGACCCGGGAGCCCCGGCTTCGTAAATATCCGCCGGGCCGGTCTCGGGGTACTTGAACTCGACGACGTTCGTAGTCTGAACATCGCCGTATGCTCCTTTAACGTCCGTGGCCTTGAGAATAAGTTTCTTTTCTAAATCGACGTACATCGTCATCTCTTCTGTCCGTGTCAGACTGGGTTCTCCTTTCATACGACGAGCCGTCCATATCTCGACCTTCCGACCCAGGTATGTTCCGTATTCTCTGGTCACTTTGTATTTGCCTTCCGCTTCCCAGGAACTAATCGATTTGGTGAGTCCTTCATAGATATTGCTCACACCGCCGGCGAATTGCTTTTCCTCATCGATGTCAGACTCGTAAATCTCCTGGCTGCCCGGATTCCAGACAAACTTCTTTCTGGTGTTGAAATCCCAATAATTGATCCTGCCCTCATCATCAACCAGGATTTGGACTTTTGAGGCGAATGAATACCAGGCCATGGCGTCCTTGTCATCGACCTTGCAGACCATTTGTATCCAGTCGATGTCCTGCATGGCTTGTCTGACCTGGGCCATTGTAATTGACGTTCCAGGGCCGGTCAGGGCGTACATACCTAATCCTATTGCAGCGACGACTGCGGCTGCTGTTGCGAGTTTCATCCAGTTACTTCTCATAAAAATTCTCCTTTTCCCGCCGCTCGTATGAACACCGGCGGCGTATTGTTCGTTTCGTTTTATCTTTGCGGCCTCGACTGCGGCGGATATCCGCTCGTCTGTTGCCGCGCTGGTCGTTGCTCTTGCTTTGCGAATTAGATCTTCAAGTTTCTTTGACGGCGTCATATTGACTCCTTGTTTATCAGAAGCTGCCGTAATCTTTCCATGCCGTACCGGTACCGGCTTTGGACTGTATTGATCGACACGCCCAGCATTGCCGCTATGCGACGGAACTTCATATCGCCATGCAGGTGCAGCACGACAACTTCGCGCTGTTCCAGGGGCAGCTTCTCGATCGCCCGTTTTACTGCCTCTATCTCGTCGTTTTCTGCCAGAGCGTTCGCCGGATCTGCCGAATCACGGCGGTGCATTCTCATATTAACTTGACAATTTGACTGAGCATTTCTTCTGCGAAGGTGGGTTCTGGCCTGGTTCACCACACAACTGAGCAGATACGCTTTGAGATTGCTGCGGACCTTGCATCCGTTTGAGGCTAGCAGAACAAAGGTTTCCTGCAGACAATCTTCGGCCGTGTTAATGTCGGTGACCAGCGACCGGGCCACGGTGAGCAGATCGTCCTTGTACTTCAGATATACCTGCCGCCACGCGCCGTTTTCGCCTCGCTGCAAATCTCTCAATAGTTGTCTATCTTCTGACATAAGTGCACTTGCCTAAGACTCCGAATTACCGGCCGTATCAACGCTCAGTCACACATAAGGCGCACAAGAGACCGATTTTAGTCTAAGAATTTTGGAATCCAAGACACTGATTTGAAAATTAATCCCCATCGAAATGGAGGGATCTCAACTATGTTCGACAGGACCACTTGCTCCGGACAGCTTTGCGGCGTGTGCCGCCTGCGGCCTTGTCTCGGCGCGTTCTTTCTCAGTATGCTGGTGTGGCCATTCTGCATTCCAGGGCCATCATAACCAGAAGCATCAGTGCGAAAATCAGTGCCGCCCACAGCATGTGCAGGTATTCGGTTTTGAGCACCTTTTTGACGCTCATCGTTCAAGCCTCCCTATCTAACTGCCATTATAGCAAATATCGACCATTCAAGAAAGAAATATTCAATATCGAACGAGTAACGTCCAATTGACGAGGTTGGCCTGCTTGAATTCCCAGCCAAGGCCCGGTATCATGCCCGACATGCGGCTCGGCGGCGTAGTCGGGCCGGGTGGATAGAAATCCCTGTGAATGAGGAGAACGACGATGTGCAAGCTGTTTAACTTACTGACGGTCCTGGTGCTGATCAGCGTTCCGCCAACAATATACGCCGACTCGGGGCAGAGTACACGCATTACAGACCCCAATCAACATGCCCTTGCCGGCAGAGGCGGCAATTCGTACCGAAGCAAGAGCGACTATATTTTGAAGGAGCTGGATCTCAAGGGCGGTGATGTTGTAGTGGACATCGGAGCCGGAGACGGCTGGTGGGCCGAACGAATGGCAAAATGTGTGGGCGCCGAGGGCACAATTCACGCCTCGGAGGTCGAGCAGAAGAAAGTCGATCAGATGAAGGAGAAGTTCGCTGGCGTGCCGCAGGTAAAGCCTTACCTCTCCCCCTTCGACGGCACGGCTTTGCCCGAGAACTCCTGCGACCTGGCTTTCCTCTCCAAGACCTACCATCACTTCAATGAAGGCGGCCACGTCGACTACCTGCGTCATCTGCGGGAGGTTGTTAAACCTTCCGGCCGGCTTTGCGTGATCGAGAGGCACAGCATGATACCGGGCGGATCGCGAGCCAGAGAGCACGCCTGGGCGCCGGGGTTGCTGATCCGGCAGGCTGAAGAGGCGGGATGGATTTGCGTTCGCTACGAGTTGATCACGGGGACCTATCACTTCATTGCGATCTTCGTGCAAAAAGACCTTTTCCCGCCGGAGCCCGAAGAAAGGAGGCCGGCAGGCGAGAGAAATCAACCTGTGGGACGGCAGGAAGATTGAAAAGCCGATCGCAGCATAAAAAAAGGCCCCGCAGTGTGGTTGCGGGGCTGGTATGGGTTTGTGCTTCTAAGCGAGCACAAGTGATTGTGTGCTATTCTTAAGCGGGTCTCAATAATCAGTTACATTAGTCCCAACGAAACCCTTTTTCTCCATCGAGCAGTTGTTTGGTTCGCTCTTTCACGTTCTTTTCTTTGATTTCCTTCTTCTGAGCGTCAGCGATCTCGGCCCTGCTTTTCTTGACTCTTTCCTGCAGCTCGTCAAGCCATTTGAGCAGGCGTTCGTAGGTAATCTGCTTTCGCCTGACAATCAGGTCGTATCTGAGAGCCACCACTTCCTCTAACTGCGCAGTCAATTTTTGCCGTTGCTCATCGCTCTTGACAGCTTTGATTTTCTTGACGATCTCGTCGCGTCTTTTCTGCAACTGCAGGTCCTCAAGGAGAACCTCCGCCAGTTCCGGGCTCCTCCTGCTTTCGTCGTAGATGTGGCCGTACTTTCGCCGGGCCAGTTCATACTTTTTTGAGTAAAGATCGGCGTTCTTCTTTTCCAGTTCGGTCAGCTCTTCAGCCTCTTTCGGGACATTCTTTCCGAGCCACTCGAGAAAATCGACTCTCCGCTGTTCCCGCCACTTCTCTATGCGCTCCTTGACAACCTTTCCATACTCCTCACGGGCGTGCTCTCTAAGCTCGGCCCTGAACTTCTCCGGGTCCTTCTCGCGCAACTTCGTCAGTTCCTTCGCCCGTTTGGGGTCGCGCTTCTTCAACTCCTCCAAAACGCGGCCAATCTCCTCATCCGTCAGCTCATACCATCTGGATCCGCGCCCTGCCTCTCTCGACTCACCTTCGGTCCAGATGTTCGGCTGGCCCGCATCCTGTTTGTCTTTTTCCGTAGCCAGGCAGGGTACGGCCGCTGCGATTATTATCGTGACCACGGCCAGGGTCAGAATAATTCCATGACTTTTCCCCATCAATCTTACCCCTTCCAGAAATCGCTGCTGGTTTCTATCAGTTCCATCTCCAGTTCGGTTATGGCGGTGTCGCTTTCGCTGGAGTCTTCATCCGATTCCAGGGCCAGCACCTCGTTTTCAATCTGTTTGATCTCAGCCGTGAAAACCGCCAGATTCTCGTCGTCGGCGGCAATATCGTGGCTCTCCCAGATCGCCTTGGGTATAAGCGAGGCAGCATAAACACGCTGTCCGGGCCCGGAGCTGGGCTCATCGAAAAACCGAACGCTCACAGCCGCTACGACAACAATTGTCGCCGCGACGACCGCAACTTCGTAGAGCCTTCGCCTGAAAAGACGTGCCCGCCTGACCGGCAGACGCATGGCGATTTCAGCCTTAATATTGGCTATGAGCATGTCATCAGGCTCAGGCGCAGGATGCTCACGAAGGATTTGTTCGACCTTCTGAACGTCCTCAATGTAGTTTTCGGCCTGCTCGCCGTCAAAGAATTTCTCTAACAATTCGTCCAAATTTTCCCCGTTTTGGTCGTTCATAATATTAGCCCTCCATTAGCTCTCGAAGTTTTTTGAGCGAGCGGTGGGTCTTCGCCAAGGTGGTTCCTATCGGTTCGGACCGCATTTTTGCTATTTCCTTGAAGCTGAGCTGTGAGTAAAAACGCAGCATTATCAATTCCCTGGTGTCTGCATCCAGCCTTCTGAGTTGTATCTGCAACTTGTCAATCTGCTCGCCGTCGGACTTCGCGGGTTCGGTTGTTTCCGCTTCAAGCTGTTCATGATGAGTTTCGAGCAGTTTTTTCCGTCGCTGCTTGCTCCTCAAATGGTCGTGGAAGATGTTCGACGCAATCTTGAACAGCCAGCTTTCAAAAGAACCCCCTTTGTACGAGCCGATTTTCTCCACTAACTTGACAAATAACTCGCCGAGCAGTTCGTCACTGGTGTCTTTATTGCCCGTCAGTCTGCAAAAGTAGCCGTAGCATCGACTTGCGTACATATCGACTACCCGCGAGAAGCACTCAGCGTCGCCATCCTTGCAGCCGATAATAATCCTGGCTAAGTCATCGTTTGCCATCTTCAAGCGTTTTCTTCACAAATAGAGACGGAAACCACGTCAGATTTATTGCATGAATCCAAAAAAACGGCCTTTCGGGCAGAATGCCGTGGCCAAAACGTGTAAGGCCCGGCGCCTGCCGAACGAAAAAAACGGCAGACCGTAGCGCTGCCGTCCATTCGTTTTTTCGTCGTCCTGACGGCCACAAAACCGCAAATCCCGCAATACGGCCCTCGGGCGGACGGGGAGGGTCAAACGGTTTCCTCCCGTTCATCCTCATCTTCGTCAGGTTCGAGCTTCCAGCCCTCCGTTTCGTCCAGCTCGCTAATCTCCCGCTGCATGTACTGAATGATCTTATCCTGCAAAGGCGCCAGTTTTCCGTACCACTTGAGCATCCCCTGGTAGCTGGCTATCAGCATATCCAGCCGGATAAGCTGCCATTTGGCTATGCACTCCGGCTCCTTTACATTTGCGAACGGGTCGCATCGGAAGCTCCTTCTGCCCTCAGGATCGACCTGACAAAACTCACAGTCTTTGCACTGGATCATAATTTTCGCCCCAATCCGAAATCTGCAAGAAAACCGGCGTCTCTCACGAGGCTAAAGACCGTTAGCTTTCCTGGCCCTTATTGATTGTCAAATGGCGGACTTTCCGGCCTTTGACCTGAATTTTTGTTTTTACTTTACAGTCGCCTTACAATATCATACATTCAGAGGGTTTAAAAGTTCTTTTAAGATAAAGATTTTGACAGTTTCTGGAGAAATAGATGGCAAAACCGAGACGAAGACGCAAGGTGGGGAGCAAGAAAAGGCGAGCCCGCTGGAAAATAAGACATAAAATAAGCTGATAGTAAGCTATGCGTCGTGCGTATTGAGTGTCGCGCGGAAGATGCGCGATACGCAGCGCGATATACGCAGTACGACAAATGAAGCATTTCACCATCACACTCAAGCCCGAAGGCAAGCAAATATCCATTCACTCGGGGGCAACACTTGTCGAGGCGGCGGGTCAGGGCGGAATCATCCTGAACACTGTTTGCGGCGGCAGAGGGACGTGCAAGAAATGTATCGCATATCTGGAACCGGACAACCGTCAGGTCCTCGCCTGTCAGTACCGTATCCAGAGCGACCTGGTGGTGACAATTCCCCGGGATTCGAGGTTCTTCGAGCAGCAAATTCTTGCCGAGAGCTTCGATACCGAGTCCGGAATCGAACCTGATATATACAAGGCATATTCTCAGGCGGCTGCGGGCGGAGCGATACTCGGTGTTGCCGTCGATGTGGGCACGACCACCGTCGTCGCCAGGCTTGTGGAGATGACGAGCGGTCAATGCCTGGCGACGGAAGCCGCGCTCAATCCGCAGACCCGGTTCGGCGACGATGTTATCAGCAGAATCGCCTACGCCGAAACAGACGAAAAGCTCGCCGAACTGCACGAGACAATCACAGGCTGCATAAACGATCTCATTTCAAAGCTCTGCGAGAAAGCCGCTGTCGATACGGACTCGATATTCGAAATATGCGTCGTAGGCAATACGACGATGAACCATATTTTCCTCAAGCTTCCCGTGGCCCAGCTCGGCCAGGCGCCGTACAGGGCTTATTGCCTCGATGCCCATGATGTGACCGCCGGTGATTCGGCTCTGGGGCTGAATGCCGCCGGCAACGTCCATACGGTTGAGAACATAGCGGGCTTTGTCGGCTCCGACACTACCGCCGTGGCACTTGCCGCGGGCATTGACACTGCCGAAGAAATGACGCTTGCAGTCGATATCGGCACGAACGGCGAAATCGTGCTCGGCACGAGGAACAAGCTCTATGCCGCAAGCTGTGCGGCCGGTCCGGCGTTCGAAGGCGCACGCATAAGCTGCGGCAGCAGGGCGGCTGAAGGTGCAATAGAGGCTGTCGTGCTGGGCGAGGATGACATTGATTTGGATGTGATAGGAAATTGTCCGCCTCGTTCGATATGCGGGTCCGGCCTGATCGACGCAGTGGCGGTGATGTTGTATCTCGGTATTATCGAATCGACCGGACGGTTCGCCGATCCTGAGACGCTGCGCGACAAACTGCCCCCGGCGATCTTCTCTCGTATTCGCCAACAGCACGGCCAGCCCGCCTTCTGCCTGGCGGAAAACGGCGATGCAGGTACGGTTTTACTGACCCAAAGGGATATTCGCGAAACCCAGCTTGCCAAGGCCGCCATCCGCGCGGGCATCAGGCTGTTACAGAAAAAAATGGGTCTCAAGGACTCAGACATAAAGCACATCCTACTGGCAGGGGCCTTTGGCAACTATATTCGCAGAGACAGCGCCCTGCGAGTGGGCCTGCTGCCGTCGGTTGATGTCGATAGAATTCGTTTTGTCGGCAATGCGGCCGCTTCCGGTGCGCAGATGATACTTCTGAGCCGGCGATGGCGCGAAAAAGCCGGCGAATTGGCCCGGAGAATCGAATATATTGAAATCGCCCACGAGCCGGACTTCCAGACCTTCTTCGCAGATTCGCTCATCTTTTGACCGAAAGACTGCCGCATGTGCGGAGGTGATCCGCAGACCGGTGACTGCAAGTTTCTCTACAGAAAATGCGAAAAACCCTGAGAATAGCCTTGGGTATAACTTTGATGGTACTTGGCGTGCTGGCCTTGCTGACGCCGTTCACCCCGGGCTCGTGGCTGGCGCTCATCGGCCTGGAAATCTTAGGATTGAGATTGGTGTTTCGGCGCAAGCTCTTGTCGGTGGTCCCGGCAAAATACCGGCAGAAGGTGAGGGACCTTCTGGAAAAGGCAGCGAAAAAACCGTAAGGCGCAAGTCCAAATTCCTCGCCCAGACGCCTCGCGGGGCGAGCACTTCGCTCTCTGAGATTCCCCGCAGGGCATTTAGTTTTCGGACGTAAACCTTTGCGAAGAGCAGGCAAAAGGGAGATTTCTTCGCTCGGAGTGCCATACAGTTGTCACACCTGCGAGAAAAATGGCAACACAGTAGCGAGAAAATGTC
>JBDREF010000041.1:0-2422 GCA_043820045.1 Planctomycetota bacterium
GCCCTGTGTTTCATAAATGGCATACATCGCCTCGGGGTTCAGGCGTTCGGTCTCGTCCAGGATGTTGGAGTCCTCCCCGATGGTGTCGTGAATCTCCTGAATCCGGTTGTGCAGCTTGTCGTATAAATTTAGATTTTTCTCGATTCCCACTTCCGGCAGGAAGTTGAAGGCGAAGATGCCTTCATGTTCCGATCCGATACGGTCGATGCGTCCGAAGCGTTGAATCAGCCGCACCGGGTTCCAGTGCAGATCGTAATTGATGATGTTGTCGCAGTCCTGGAGATTGAGACCTTCGGCCAGAACGTCGGTGGCAACGACGGTCATGAGTTCCGCTTCGCCTTTAGCAAAGCAATACTCCGGGTTGGCTTTCGGTGCGAACCGTCCAACAACACGCGCTTTGCTCTTGTCCCCGCTGTAGATAACCTCCACGTCGGGGAAACGGTCGCCGGGGTTCAGATTGGCGTAGAGATACTTCGCCGTGTCGGCGTACTGAGTGAAGATCAACCGTTTCGCACCCTTCAACGGCTTGTCAGACAGGCGCGCTTTGAGCGTTTGGAGTTTGGCGTCTTTCTCGGGAGTGATGGGTTCAACCAGCGTCCGGACCGTCTTCAAAATCTCGATATCGTGCGCGATGTGCCTGCGCAGGGTATCCGTGTCGAAGTCCGCTGCGTCGTAGCGTTGCGACACCGCGCGCAAGGCGTCCATGAAGTCGGTCTCTTCGAGCGTGTCGCTTCCATAGAGGATATGCTGCGCTTCCTCGCCCGCCGGGACGAAGCCCTCGTCGATGGCCTTGATAAACGACTCATGAATCTTAAGCAACCGGCGGATGGTCTCCTGAAAGGCGTAAACACTCGACTCAAACCGCTTGAACAAGAGAACGCGCATCAGGCCCCGCAGGTTCGCCCCGGCATGCTGTAGGCTGACATACGGCTCTTTCTTCTGTTTCTCGGCGTGGACGTAGTGCCACAGGCCATAACGCGCGTAGGTCAGTTCCGCCACCATAGCTTTGGCCGGTTTGTCCTTCCGGGATTTGCCGAGATAGCCGCGCAACTGCTGGTAAAGTCCCTGGTAGGTTTCTTCAATGCTGTACGCGATGGTTTGAAGCTGCCGCTTCGGGAAAAACTGGTGCTTTCCGCCAACGAGCACATAGGCCTTCCGCCTGCCGTCGAGGTATTCCTGAAAACGACCGGGATCAACCGGCCCGTGTGTCTCTGCATCAAAACCATACCAACGCAAAATATGGTTGCGCGTGCGCCGGACAAGGATGTTGGCCAGCAAGTCGGGCAATTTCTTTTCCCCCCGCTCAATCAGTTTGAAGAACTCTTTCAGGTTCGGCGGGTCAACGGGCATGTCCGTCCGGTCGTCCTGGTGGAAAAGCTTGATCTGGTGGTAAACGTCCCACGCGCTTTTGTTCCGGGGCGTGGCGGTCAGGAAACAGCAACGGCGGCCGGTGGAAAGGAACGTCTGGACGACCTTATAGCGCTGGGTGTCGGGATGCCTGAGGTTATGGCTTTCGTCCACGAGGACAAAGTCACGATCCTTGTAGCGGAAATCCTTCAGGAGCTTGGTCACACCGTCGTTTTCGTCTTCCCGGAGATACCCCATCGAAAGGACTTGGGCGTTGAGTTGATAAAACTCGTTGTACCGTTCCCACATTTCCGTAAGCGGCGCGGGACAAATAACCAGTGGGCGTGCGTGGTCCGTGCGCTCAAAATGCTTCACGATGGCCGCACCGATGTAGCTTTTGCCCAGGCCGACGACGTCCGACACAAAAGCACCGCCATAATCCCTGATCATGGCAGTCGCTTGCTTGACGGCGACCTTCTGAAAATTCGCCAGCTTGCTGAATATGTCGTCATCCCAGAGAAGTTCCTGCTCTTCTTCGCCCTCCAACCGGTCCTTCACAAGGGCAAAAAGCGTCTTCAGGTAGATGTCGTACGGTCTGACCTGAGCGGCTGCCCATGATTCCCTGAGTTCCACCATCAGCGTTTCATCGAATTCCTGCGCTTCATCCCAGAGATCATCGAACCATCTAACGAGTTCCTTATGATTATGATTTCCCTGAACGATCACATTCAACTCGGTGTTATGGGTCAGGCCGGCCAGGGACAGGTTCGAGGAACCGACTACCGCGATGCCCTTTTCGTGCCGGGCAACCTCCCGGCCTGCCGGATCGAACACCTTGCCGTAGTCGCAAATGTACGCCTTCGCATGGAGCCGGCCTTTAGTGTAAACGCGGACCTTCAGGCGCGTCTCCCGGATCATCTGAATCAGTCCGGCAATCAGCGCCTGCGCCTCGTCGGTCTGGTCCATAAACTCCAAAGAATTCCGGAGATTCCCTGCCGTCTCCTGGGCCATCTTTCCGGCTTCCGTGCGCTTGGGGTAAGCCTGTCGCTCGACCTCTTCCGCTGCGAGATCGAGG
>JBDREF010000042.1:0-3270 GCA_043820045.1 Planctomycetota bacterium
ACGTTCGAGCTTAACCACATCAGTGAATTGAAGACTACGAAAGAATGCTTCCTGGTCGATGAGGAATTCGATGTTTCCGAATATCTCGGCAGGGCCTGGTCAACCATGCCGGAGGGCCAGATCTACAACGTCAAGCTGCTGTTTCTGGCTAAAGTGGCCAAAGATGTCGTCGAGGTAAAATGGCACAGCACACAGAAAGTCACCCCTAACGGAGATGGCTCGGCCATAGTTGAATTTCGTGTTGACGGCCTCAATGAGATAACCTGGTGGGTGCTCGGCTACGGCGACCAGGTTCAGGTGCTCGCCCCGCAAGCCCTGCGCAAGAGAGTCCTCGATGTCGCAAGTAACATGATCAGACTCAACGAAAACGGATAACTTGCATCCCACGGCTGCTCTGTCAGGCGCCATTTCAAAAAATTTCATTTGAGCCCCCAAAAACGACTCCGTCGAAGAGTCCGGCATACCTGATTTTCCAGTGGATGAGGTTTTAATTTGACGGGTGCCGCCGGTCGGGTTAGACTTTTGGTATCTCAAACGGTTCTTTTCGTCGTGCAGATTGAGACTTGGAAAAATCCGTTTACGCCATACTATTTGAGGAGTCATTATTATGAAGAACAGAATAATGAGCCGGCGCCGATTTCTGGGGCGGACTGCCGGCGCCGCAGTCGGCGTGGTTGGTTTCCCATACCTTATCTCGGCCTCGGCACTGGGCAATGCCGGCGGCGTCGCCGCAAGCAACAGGATCACTGTCGGCTGCGTCGGCGTCGGGCCGCAAGGCAGCGGCGTGATGGGCAACTTCCTCAGGCAAAAGGATGCCCAGGTCGTCGCCGTCTGCGACGTGAAAAGCCAGGTCCTCAAGGCCGCCCAGGAGCGCATCAACAAGCATTACGAAAGCGACGGTTGTGCCGCTTACAAGGAATTTGAGAAAGTGATGGCGCGCGACGATATCGACGTAGTCCTCGCTGCCCCCCCCGACCACTGGCACGTTCTCATAGCTCTTGCAGCAGTGCGGTCGGGAAAGGACGTCTATCTTGAAAAGCCAATGGGGTTGAGTCTTGCACAGGACCAGGCCCTTCGGACCGCCGTACGCCGCCAGGGAAGGGTATTTCAGTTCGGCACCCAGCAACGCTCGGAGCGTGATTTCCGCTTTGCCTGTGAGCTGGCGCTCAACGGCCGGCTTGGCAAGCTCCACACAATAAACGTCTGGTCTCCCGGCAGCAGCCAGGGCGGAAACGCGACACCGGTGCCTGTGCCGGAATGGCTTGATTACGGCAGGTGGCTTGGGCCTGCGCCTTACACACCTTACACCGAGGACCGCTGCTCGAACAAGCTCTGGTGGTTCATTTCCGACTATGCCCTGGGCTTTATCGCCGGATGGGGCATCCACCCGATTGACATCGCCTTCTGGGGCGGCGGCGACAAGGTCACCACCCCGCTGACTGTCGAGGGCAAGGGAACATGGCCCACGCAGGGCGTATGCGATACGGCGATGAACTGGAACGTTGTGTTGAAGTACGACAGCGGCCTTACGATGAACTTCACCGGCGACCCGTTCCCGGAAGAATGGCGCCGGCGCTACGGCCGAACGACCAGTCACGGCACGGCTTTCGAAGGGACCGAGGGCTGGGTCCACGTGGACCGCTCCGGAATCAATGCACATCCGAAAGAGCTGCTGCAGACCGAGTTCGGTCCGGGAGACGTCCGCCTGCCCGAGAGCGACAACCATGTCCGCAACCTGCTCGACTGCGTGAAGACCAGGGGCAAAACGGTCTCCCATATCGACGATGCAGTCCAGGGCGACATACTTTGCCACATAAGCGATATTGCAATCCGGCTCGAACAAAAACTCAGATGGGACCCGAAAACCGAACGCTTCATTGACAACGATGGCGCCAACCGCCGGCTCTCTCGGCCGATGCGAAGTCCATGGACGCTGTAATAGACACGAATCGTATAAGGAAAAACTATTTGTTAAGGAGAAAATCAGATGACCAGGAAGTTAGTGTTGGTACTGCTGTTTGCAAGTTTGTTTTTGATGGGATGTCAGACAACGCCGGGTACGAGCAAGTGGCATAGCCTTTTTGACGGTGAGACGCTCGATGGCTGGAAGGCCAGTGAGAATAAAGACACCTTTACCACACGCGATGGAATGATCGTGGCTCACGGGCCTCGCAGTCACCTGTTTTATGTAGGATCTGTGAATAATGGCGATTTCACGAATTTCGAGTTCAAAGCCGAAGTTATGACGACACCCGGCTCCAATTCCGGTATCTACTTCCACACGGAATACCAGGAAAAGGGCTGGCCGGACAAGGGTTACGAATGCCAGGTGAACACGACCCACAGCGACCGCAAGAAGACTGGCGGGCTCTACGCCGTACAGGATGTGATGGATAACGCGCCATCGAAAGACAACGAGTGGTTCCACTACTACATCAAGGTCGAAGGCAAGCACATCGTCATCAAAATCGACGGCAAGGCCACGGTGGACTGGACGGAGCCGGATGACTGGGCGATGTCCGGCCGCAAGGTCAGCCACGGCGCGTTCGCCCTGCAGGGCCACGACCCCAAGAGCATCGTCTATTACAAGAACATAATGGCCAGGCCGCTGCCATGACGAGCGTGCTGACTGTCGGACAATAGAGTGTTGTCGCCCCAATAGGCGCCGAAGAGGTATGTAATGGGGGCCAACAAACGATTGGCAATATGTGCTTCGTTTGCTTTGCTGTTTATTCAGCCCGTATCCGGGTGGGCGAAGCCTGCCTTCTCGTGGCGGCAGACCGACGGTTCGCTGGCGCTGCTCAATCACGGGCGTGTCGTCTGGCAGTTCAACTTCGATAAGAAAGACAGCAAGCCGTACTTCCATCCGGTTTGTCTGACCGATGGGACGGAATTGACCTGGCATCGTCCGCCGGACCATCCGTGGCACTACGGGCTGTGGTTCTCCTGGAAGTACATCAACGGCCTGAACTACTGGGAAGAGGACCCAAAGACGGGTCTTTCGCAGGGCCGGACCGAGATCGAATACGTGCGAGTCGAGCCCCATGATGATTACTCGGCGAATATTGTAATGAGGCTCGGTTATCATCCGCCCGGCGCACCCACAGTGGTGACTGAACAGTGTCGGCTCACTATCAGCAGACCAGACGAAAATGGCAGCTACAGAATCGACTGGAACAGCGAGTTTAGCGCCGTAGCGGGAGACGTTCTGTTCGACCGCACGCCGATACCCGGCGAAAAAGACGGCAAAAGCTGGGGCGGCTACGCCGG
>JBDREF010000043.1:0-47517 GCA_043820045.1 Planctomycetota bacterium
CACTATCAGCAGACCAGACGAAAATGGCAGCTACAGAATCGACTGGAACAGCGAGTTTAGCGCCGTAGCGGGAGACGTTCTGTTCGACCGCACGCCGATACCCGGCGAAAAAGACGGCAAAAGCTGGGGCGGCTACGCCGGGCTTTCCGTTCGGCTCGCGAAGAGTATCTCCGACTGGCAAGCCATCGACAGCGAAGGCCAAAAGGACTTGAACATTCACGGCCAAAAGGCTCGCTGGCTGGACTTCAGCGGCGTCACCACTCGAAGCAAAGCGGCCGGTATCGCCATCTTCGATCATCCCGACAACCTCCGGCATCCCTCGCCGTGCTTTGTTATCATGGACCCAAAGGTGCCGTTCGGCTATTTCAGCCCTGCCCTGCTCTTCAACAAGCCCTACACTCTGCCGGCGGGCAAAAGCCTGACGCTGCGATATCGAGTCCTGATTCATCCCGGCCGCCCGGATAGGAACCTGTTAGAGGGAGAATGGAAATCATTCACCCAATCCGCAGATGTTCGCGTGCCGGCTCGAAGCGACGGAGAAGTCCGAACGAGACTGGACAAGCCCGCCCACGTTTTTCGGTTCAGGCGGGACATGCCTTTTGCCGACGCCGTAGAGCAGATAAAGTACTGCATCGAGCCGCCGTTGCCGATAGCCGTACTCTGGAAGGATTTGTACGACAACGCCGATATCGACCGGACCACGCCGGCGAATATGGATGAAATATCCGGGATTTCCCCCGGTACGGCGTTGAAGCTGCTCCTGATGGCGGTCTCCGGCAGTGCCGACGAGCTCGGCTACGTAGTCCACGACGGCGTAGTCATCATAGCCACAACCGAATCCCTCCCAAAGCTGCTCCAAACCCGCGTTTACGACATCTCCGACCTGTTTTGACCCCGCCGAATGACCTCTTGGTTCAGGATTCAGAATTTCCAGCCCACGGCTGGCGTTTGGCTTTGATTGGCTTTGTTTTCCCGGCGTCCCGGACGCGGCATATCCTTGTAACTGCCTCTTAAATAAGAGCTTACCTCCATTAGGGCCAGCAAAAATTGGCTTTGTTTTTTCAAACAATGCTTTGCCAATGGGCCTCATGGTTTAGGATTTAGAGCTTAGTGCTTCGGATTTCCGGCCAAAGGCCGGCGTTTGGCTTTGTTTTTTAAGATTAACCACAGCCTGCCCCATTCGACAGGCTCAGGGCGGGCTCTGAGCCTGCCGAATGGGAATGGACACGAATTTACACTGTTGCATTCGATGCTCAATCCTGATTCCCTGCCATCCTGATATCCTCCCCCTGTTTTCCCGATACCCTGATTCCTGTATTCCATAATCTACTCCATTAGTTAGATATATATTATACAAGATGAAGGCTTACCTGTCAACTAAAATCAACCGCAGATACCTAAGGCACAAGTTTACGCAGATTTACGCAGTTTTTGGCCACAGAGAACACAGAGAAATAGTCAATATTAACCACGAATGCACACGAATTAACGAGGTGAAATGGTCAATCACCCGCCCTCCTGTCTCCTGTATTCGGAGCCTGTCCTGAGCGAAGTCGAAGGATCTATTGCTTTTTCATACCCCTTTTTCGCATTTTTGCACACTTTTTTGCACTTTCTTACAGTTTTTTACGGTTTTTGGCATTTTTATCATCAACATTTAGCCCGTGAGATACGCTTTATAATATAGAAAGCCGGGATTATCTCATGGGCTGAACCCCATGAGATACGGCGGCTGTACAGCGGCAAAGGTCTGGGTTATCTCACCGGGTGAACCCCCTGACAATCGCTGTAAGAAGTAGAAGGGCCGGATATGCCCTGGAAAGCCGGAATTCAAGATTCTCGATTGACAGTCCCACTCCGATAGTGTACGTTTCTCTTCAATGAGCGGCGAGACGTCTTGATTTGGGTTTCTAATCCACCAGAACAACATGAACATAGTTATGCAAGGAGGTACATTCGATGCATAGCAAAACAGACGTTGTTAAGAAGATACTCAGTCGTATTAACAAACCTGTACGTTTTAAGTTTCCCGGGAGCGAAGGGGAGAAATGTGGAATCCTGGAGGACCGGGTAGTTGCGGTGAGTAGCGATGAAAAGACGCATATACCTTATTGGGATGTGGTAGATCTAATTAATTTCCCGGACGAGAGGGAAAAAAGGTGGATAAGGATTGGCTATTACCGCAAGCCAAAGGAACGACTGGTGTGGGGAAGCCAAACTACAATCACTGAACCCGTTACCGTCTGGAAACGCATTCTTGTTGAAGCCGGGAGAAGGAAACCGTGGTTCAGAACTCTTCTTGAGGAAGTTGTCCGAGAGTTGTAGACAATGAATAAGCTGATATGTGGCTTCATTGCGACGGCTCCACGAATATGCAGGACGCGCGAAGGGATAAGCAAGGCTGAAGCTGCAAATAGGCAAGAGTAGAATAGCTGAATAAGGTAACACGAATATATAAACACCCCTGTTTCACCGATGTGGAGCAGGCGTATGGTAGGTTTAGTTATTACGTGTAGGATGGAGACGTAGTCATGACAGAGTTGAAACACGAGAATGAAGAACTTGTCCCTCAAGCTAATCAGCCACCAGCAGATCTCAGCGCATTTACATCTATTGTGGAAAAATGGATTGAAACTCAGGCTGAGACCGAAAGGCTCGGTCATCAGGTCCAGATGGAAGAACTCTCTGTAATTCGAGAAGCTAACAGGCGGAACTTCCATCTTCTCTTTGTCATCATCATCTGTGTCTTTACTATGTCCGCAGGTATTATCTTCTTTATGAAAAATATAGAAGCAGGCTTCCTGCTCTTGTCACATGTTGGTGCAGTTGTGGCAGGTCTTCTCGCAGGCATGGGCTTGCAGCGTAAGAGACAGAAGGACATTTCTTAGTAGCATAGAGTGGGGTACGCCCCGCCTTCAAGAATGTCACGCGATTTGGTCTGTGGGCTAAAGCCCACTCTACACGATTGTATGTCGCCCTATTTTCTGGGGGGCACGCTACCTAATTTGCCTTGGTCTCATTCCACGGGACAGGTTCTACGGTACCCACATACTTGTTTAGAACCAAGCGGTTGCTGTACGTGCCTGAATAGGCGCATATCCTCAGCAATGCGAGTTCCAAGTACCACTGCCCCAAGCTCCAGGCAGGGAAGAAAGCCTTTCCGAACTGCCCGATTCTCTTGTGGTCGGGATGTACCAGCGAATTCCGGACCTCGGTAATAGCATGTGGACCATCAAGCCAACCGAATTGTCCAGCGAGTTTACGGAATTCCGGCAACGAGGCAGGAATATCTATAGGAATATCCAAAGAAGAAAGGAGCAGTCGGATTTTGTCCGACGCTCGAAGATTCTTGAATCCCTCTGTCTCGATCAATCTTCTTTCCCTTACTACATATTCGAAGGAAAGGCGTTCAATTGCCGCTTGAGTAAGAATAATACCGCCATCAATATTAATACCCAGACCAAGTGTAGAGGAATTACTGCTCAAATACCAGTATATGACTTCGTGCAACGCTTTTCGCCAGTTGGCATCTTTCCAGTTGGCCATGAAACCCGGAAAGAACTTGACCAACTGGTCGCAATGGTGTGGATCAAACCATGATGTTGGAGAAGCCCAACGACCCCCGGGAGAAGACCATGCCTCCCATACTCTGCTTTTGCTATTGTCAAAACCAACTGCGAGGCAAGGAACACACCACATTCCTCTGCTGAATGAGAAGAAATGTCGCAAAGCATTAAGCGTCTGTTCTGCTGTCTTTCCATCGAAAAAAGACCCGTCTTCCTTTTGAAGTGATCCAATATGAGTTAAGCCGTAACCGCCTGACGCACGCAAAGTCTTGACGGTGTCTGCTGTAGTTGACAAAGACTTTATCTCAACATTCCATCCAGAGGCCTTAAGATCTACGTGACAAATAGCATTCCGACCGGTGGCACCTTCCTCGATTGATCGTCTCGTACCATGGAAGTCATTGTAATTGAAAATATGGAAGACAACACAAAGCATTTCGGTTTCCGCAGTTCCGCGTGCTAAAGTCGGCTCGTGTTTCAGGGCCCATACGAATCTGCCGTCACCAGGCCAAAGCAACGGAACGCGTATCGGGAAACCAGGGATATCCCTGCCCTTGATGGCAAAGTTCCCGATGTTGTCAAATTCAACGATGCCCGAAGATTGAGGCAGGGCTCCCTCAATCTCGATCCCTGGGGAGGGCAAAAGACGAAGCCGAACTACCGCGTCAAGCTCATGACACGCTCCTCGAACAATGACCGATGCTTTCCTTCGTGCCAATACAGAGTTTTCATTCGGCTTGGGAAAATCGTAACAAGGTCGCAGAGTCATAATGTGTTTTCCATATCATTGCGGAAATCCAATGAGACCCCACATACTTCCTGTTAAGGCTCTCTCGGCGACGGTTTCGCGGGGCTCTGCGTGGATCGCCGGACCGGGGGTCTTTGTTAGCCGAAGTTGTAGTGCTTTCTTACGGGTTCCTGGACGTTCCAGGTGCATTCGAGGTCTTCGGGGAAGACTACGAGGTCGCCGGGGCCGAAAGTGACCGAATCCTTGCCGTCGGTGACTGTTACTTTGCCTTCGATCAGCAGGCAGGTTTCCTTCTCGGTGTAGGCCCAGTCGAATTTGCTGGGCTCGCATTGCCATATCGGCCAGGCCTTGCAGGCGGCCGCTTCCGTATCGGAGGGCTTCTTTACAATCACATCTTTTACCGTAGGCATAAGTGCGTTACTCCTTTACTCCATAAAGACGAGCACAAGGGCATAAGTGCACAAGGCACAAGGGCATAAGACTTATGCTCCTTCGTTTTTCTTGCTCTTAAGCTCTTTTGTTGACTATTGGCCATTGACCATTTACTATTGGGCCAAGGTCGCCGTCGCGGCCCCGCCGGAAAATGCGAATTTCAAAGTTCCCCGCCCTGGAGCGGAGTAAACAATAGTAAATAGTAAATCGAAAATAGTAAATAAGAAATGTTAGCCAGACTGCACAGCGTGACGCTGGAGGGGATCGAGGGGATAATCTGCGAGGTCGAAGTAGATGTCGCTCGCGGCGGGTTCGAGAAGTCCATAATTGTGGGCCTGCCGGATGCGGCCGTAAAGGAGAGCATCGAGCGGGTCAAGAGCGCAATTGTCAACAGCGGCTACAGGCATCCGAAGACCGCCTCGCTGATAAACCTCGCGCCGGCCGACGTGAAGAAAGCGGGTCCCGCCTTCGATTTGCCGATCGCTTTGGGGATGCTCGTCGGCCAGGGGGCGCTGGCAAGCTCGATTCTCAACGACGTCATCATCGTCGGGGAATTGGCCTTAGACGGCAGGGTCAGGCCGGTGAACGGCGTATTGAGCATGGCAATGAGCGCCGCGGCGGAGGGTTTTAGCCGGATGGTCGTGCCGCTGGACAACGCCGAAGAGGCCTCGGTCGTTCAGGACCTCGAAGTCTATGGAGTCGGTTCGCTCACCCAGGCGGCCGGGTTCCTTTCAGGGCAGTTGCCGTTAGAGACGACCAATGTTGACCTTGATGGGCTTTTTAATGTAGCGTCGAGCTATGACGTTGATTTTGCGGACGTCAAAGGCCAGGAAAGCGTAAAGCGGGCGCTTACCATTGCCGCCGCCGGCACGCACAATGTAATGATGATTGGCCCGCCAGGCGCGGGAAAAACGATGTTGGCTCAAAGACTGGCGACCATTCTGCCGCCTTTGAGTCTGGAACAATCGCTTGAAACCACCCGCGTGTACTCTTCCGTCGGGCTGTTGGGCAAGAATCGGGCGTTGATGGCGACTCGCCCGGTGCGAACGCCGCACCACTCGGCCAGCGGCCCGGCCCTGGTCGGCGGCGGACCGACACCCCGGCCCGGCGAGTTGTCCATGGCTCATTTCGGGATATTGTTTCTCGATGAGTTTGTCGAATTCCCGCGACACGTTCTCGAAATGATTCGTCAGCCGTTGGAAGACGGCTTCGTCATCGTCTCGCGGGCGAAGAAAACGGTCAAGTTTCCCGCCCAGTTCATGCTCGTCGCGGCGATGAATCCGTGCCCATGCGGCTATTTCGGCAGCGACGCCAGAAGATGCAAGTGCACGCCCGGCCAGATCGGGCGCTACCTCTCGAAGGTCTCAGGGCCTTTGGTGGACAGAATCGATATCCACATTGACGTGCCGGCAATCAGTTTCCGCAAGCTGCGTTCGAAATCGGGTCAGCTCGATTCGGCTGCTATGAGAGCCGACGTTATCAGGGCCGCAGGCATACAGACAGCGCGTTTCGGTGCCGGAAAGGTCCACGCCAACGCCAGAATGAGCCATAAGCAGGTAGAGGAGTTCTGCAAGCTTGATACTGCCGGCGAGCTTATCCTAAAGCAGGCGATGATGGAATTCGGCCTCAGCGCCCGCGCTCACGACAAGATCTGCAAACTTGCCCGGACGATAGCCGATTTGGCCGGCGTCCGGGATGTCGCCGCCGAGCATATCGCGGAAGCCGTCAGCTACCGAAAATTGGACAGAAAACTGTAACCCCCGCTTCCGTGCCGGGCGCACCGGGCACTGAATCCATTTGCGGCCGGGATCGACTTGCACAATCAGTTCTTGACGGGCAACAGGAAAGACTGTAGATTCTGCCGACAAGGGTGATTTGAAAGGCAAGCAGAAACTTCTATTCATGATTGAAGAAAGGATCTTATAGATGTTTACAGTGATAGTTGACGTTACGGCGAGAGAAATTCTGGATTCCCGCGGAAATCCGACTGTAGAAGTTGATATCATGCTCGAAGATGGCGGATTCGGCAGAGCCGCGGTTCCTTCCGGCGCGAGCACGGGAGCTTACGAGGCCGTCGAGCTGCGCGATGCAAAAGCGAAAAGGTACATGGGCAAAGGCGTCATGGGAGCGGTGAAAAATGTTAATGAAATTATCGCCCCGGAAGTTGTGGGAATGGACGCGTTTGCGCAGGAGGAACTCGACCAGGCCCTGGTCAAACTTGACGGTACCGAGAACAAGAGCAAGCTCGGAGCGAACGCGATCCTGGGTGTTTCGCTGGCCGCCGCTAAAGCAGCCGCGGATTCGGCCGGGTTACCGCTCTACAGGTACCTTGGAGGATGCAATGCGAATATCCTTCCGGTTCCGATGATGAACATCCTGAACGGCGGGAAGCACGCCGATAATAACGTCGATTTCCAGGAATTTATGATCATGCCAATCGGGGCGAAGACCTTCCCGGATGCTCTTAGAATGGGCGCGGAGACTTTCCACACCCTCAAGAAAGTGCTGGCGCAAAAGGGGTACGCTACAAGCGTCGGCGATGAGGGCGGTTTTGCTCCCATGCTCAAGAGCAACGAAGAAGCCCTTGAGGTCGTCATGGAGGCCATTAAGAAGGCGGGATACAAGCCGGGCAAGGATATCTCCATCGCCCTGGATCCCGCGGCTACCGAGATGTTCAGCGGTAAGACAAAAGACTACAGCTTTTTCAAGTCCGCTCCCAAGAAGCGTGTTACATCGGACGCTATGGTCAAGCACTGGGCCAAATGGGCCGAGAACTATCCGATTGTCTCGATCGAAGACGGGCTTGCTGAGGACGACTGGGACGGCTGGAAAAAACTGCGAAAGCAAATCGGCGACAAAATTCAATTGGTGGGCGACGACCTGTTCGTTACAAACACTAAAAGGCTGGCAAAGGGGATAGAACTGGACTGTGCGAACTCGATCCTGATTAAGCTAAATCAGATAGGGACTCTCACGGAGACCTTCGAAGCGATCAATATGGCCAAGCGAGCCGGCTGGACCGCCGTAATTAGCCACAGAAGCGGCGAGACGGAAGACAGCACTATCGCGGACCTCGCCGTAGCGAGCGGCGTCGGTCAGATAAAGACCGGTTCGCTCTGCCGGACGGACCGAATCTGCAAGTACAACCAGTTACTGAGGATAAATGAAGATCTCGCCGATGCTGCTCAATATGCAGGTTTCATGTTTGGCTGACAAATCCCCCGGACCTGTGCCTTTTAGACATACGAAATAAGATATCTCCTTTGAACTTTGCGTTGGAATTTTGAGTTCTGCGAGCCCGCGACGGCTTGAGCGTCAATTCCGGTTCAATGCGCCACGTTCAGGTTGCGGATACTGCTATCACGTGAGATTGTAATTTTTATCGGCCAAAAGGAGTATGTATGTCGGAGAAATACGAAGAACCTAATAACGAAATCAGGGATCTTAAACAGGCACTGGCGAGTTTCGAGCAGGAAAAGGAACGGGTAAGAGCCATTATAGGCGGGATCGGGGGCGTGCCGAGTTTTCACACAAAGCTTATTAATGCTGTGTTCGTTGCCATAATTTTGGTTGCAGGCGTCATTTCCATAATCGCCGGTGATAAATGGCGGCTGCTGCTGATTGAGCTGACGACGATAATGCTGTCAGTGAAAATCATCTACATGATGCACGTTCAGATGCGTGTTAATCACTTCAAATTCTGGATACTCTCGGCAATTGAGTGGCGTATCAACGAAATGATGGTGCAGATAAAACAACTCAAGCAATAGTTTGTGCAGAAACTGAGGCTTTTATGGGCCGATGTTGCCCCGGTGTCGGAGTTGGTCCCGTTTTCCGCAGGAGCAGTGTTCAACAACAATTTAAGCTGCAAATTGGTGTCCGGGTTGGTTTTCTTATTCAACTTGGCTGAGACTTATGCCGATAAAATACCAAAGATGCATGAGTTCTTGAATAAAGGAGATTGAGATGGGAATTCAGAACTGGTCTGAAGACATTATTCTGGTGGATTTGCCCCAGGAGCCCGAAATGGGAGAAGAGCTTAAGACAGTCACCGGAATGGTGCGTGACAGAGGTGATTGCGAGGTGGTAATCGACTTTTCCAGTGTTGATATCATAACCTCCTCCAGTATCTCCAAGCTCCTGAAACTGCGCAAGCTGCTGGCTGATTGCGGGCACAGGCTCGTTTTCTGCAGCGTGGCGGCGGCGACCAAAGGAATCTTTACAGTGACCGGCCTTGATGGGATTTTCGAGTTTGCGGACGACAAGTTCGTCGCCTTGGCAAGTTTGCAGATGGTCAGTTAATATGGATGAAGAAACTCTGCGACGAATCGAGCAGATAGTAGATTACAAATTTTCGGACAAGAGTCTCTTAAGCGAGGCACTTACACATTCCTCTGCGGTCGATGACCGTCTCTTGAGCAACGAAAGGCTGGAGTTTCTCGGCGATGCGGTCCTGGCGCTCGTTATCTGTCACGCCCTCTTCGAGAACTTTCCGAATTATCTCGAGGGCGACCTCACAAAAATCAAGAGCAAGCTTGTTTCTCGCGAGACGTGTGCGCAGATTTCGGGGAAGCTCGCTCTGCAGGAATTCCTGACGGTCGGCAAGGGGATGGTTTCAAATCGCGCTTTGTCCGGTTCTCTGGCGGCCGGCGTCTTGGAGACTGTTATTGCCGCAATACACATCGACGGAGGATTTGAAGCCGCCCGCCGTTTCATATTGAAGGTTTTCGGCTCGCTGATTGAGCAGGCGGATGCGGAACAAGTCCAGGGCAACTTCAAGTCGCTGCTGCAGCAGTACGCACAGGAGCAGTTCAGCGCCACACCGTCCTACGTATTGCTCGACGAAAAAGGGCCCGACCACGACAAGTGTTTTGAGCTTGGAGTCGTCATTGAAGACCGCCATTTCCCAAGCGCCTGGGGAACGAATAAAAAAGAAGCCGAACAGAAGGCGGCTTTGAACGCTCTGATAGAATTAGGAGTGCTTGAAGAAACTGCCGACGAGGATGACGATTAGGGCCCCCCGGGCGTGTTTCTAACCCCGACCACAGGGGGGTTGGGGCTTACCGATTGTCACTCCGTAATCAACCAGGCAAAAGCGTACAGAGCCAACGCAGTGACAACCATAAAAACTACGATTGAGCCGAACAATATCCCGGTTTCTTTAGCAAAGCTGACAATGTTTATTTTCGGCACCTTTGTTGCTTTATAGACAATGGAAATCGCCGCCACCAACGGCAGCAGCCACAGCATGGACTGCGGATTGACCCCGATTTTCTCCGGGATTGTGAAGTTCGCGAGTATGAAAGCTGTTGTCATCGACATCTTAGCCCCCGACGGCCTCGAATCTGCTCAGATGAGCGAGATAAACGGCGTTTACAATGCACAGAAGGTTGAGTAAACCCGCTATGCTCGTGTATATTTGCCCGATTTCATTCGGTTTGCCGTACACGGGATGGTCCGCCTCGGCGGTGATACGCCCCAGAGCCGCTACTGCCGGCGAATTCATCATCTGTGCCACATACCACGGCTTTGCTCCGACGCGGTTAATTACTCCGATCGAGCCGATATAAAGCCCAGCGCAGAAAGTCAGTGCGATGGTTACGAATATAACTATTGCGTGTCTGCTCTTGTTGATCGCCAGGTGCCCAGCCCCCGGAATCAGCCAGCCAAGCAGTCCCACAATAAACAAGAACAGGACATGACCTTCTTTCGAGCGAGCCGTCATTACAATGCCGCCTCCGATTCCGCGGGCGTATTGCTGTCGGTCGGCGTGGTCCTTACCAGCTTGAAGTTCGTTCGTTTCAGTATATTCTCGGGGTTAAAGTGGACCGGCGCCATGCTCTGGGACTGGACATGGTCTTCTCTGTATAACCGCATGGCTTTGGTCTTCTCGTAGTCTTCTTTCCAAAGACGGCTAACAGAGATGCTCTTTACGGCGTAGTAGCCAATATCCGGTTTGAATTCCACTACCAGGGGCACCGCCGGAACGTCGTTAGTGTCGGCTGGCACAAGCGAGTACAGCACATCTGTGAACATCTGGTCCTTTTTATTCTCGTTCAGGAAGAACGCAGTCGCAGGATTGCCCTGCCCCTGCACGGCCAATGTTTCCAGGGCCGCCCTTGACGTTCTTCGCAGATCTCTGAGATTCTCCAGCTTGAAACTGTCGGGCTCATTGGCATCCTGCTTGTGAAGCTCGTTCAATTTTTTGAGCGAGTTTTCCCAACCTCCCTTCTTGGCCAGATCGACGAACTCCCGAGCTTCGGTCTTCGCGGTATCCATTGCCGCCAGTTTCTTCACGTCTTCGACTACCTTTTCTCTCACCGAATAGGAATATTTGTCCGCATCCGCCTGATTCGGGTCGAGACTGAGCGGCTTCGTGCTGAAAGTCTGATTTATGCTCTCCGGCTCAGAGGCCTTTTCGGCCTTGACCACGCGTACGATCGCCATTATTGTTCCCGCCGGGCCTCTGATTTCGGCCATCATGTCCTTGACCGGCCCGATATTCTCGTACAGTTTCGGCTTCGGTATGTCGAACACTCCAAGCTCGCTGGCCGCCAGTTCCTCGACGGCAAACACAATCTGGCTCAACCTGACCGGATTGCCCCCGGTGCCCTGCTGGTACAGGGTCGCGAGTTGTTTGTCCATCTGCATGTCAACGGCGCTGAGCAGTCCGGTCCGACCTGAATATACCTTGATCTTGTGTTTTTCGCTCAATTGTCGGGCGGCCGTTTCATACTTGCCGACTTTGTCCTTGAGCTGCTCCGCAGTCACTTTCCCGGACTCTGTATCTGTCAGATTCGGATCGGTAAGTGTCCTGGCCTCCTGCAGTATCCTCTCGGCAGTGGAGTTTATTCTGTTCTTAAGGAGCTGGTCTGAAATAGTACCGGCAACCTCGGCATAACTCTTCCTTTTCTCCATTAGCGGCGAGTTCGGATCGTTAGGATCGGACGGCACCTGCTGAGTGAACAACTCCTCTTTATTTCTGTCGTAATATTCCTCCAGATCATCCTGCGTCGGCAGCTTTGCTATCGTGCGAACATCATCAAGCTTGACGGCTATGTATTCGAGCTGGACTCTATCCGGCAGTTTATACCCGAGGCAGTAGGGATTCTCCTCGCTCACATCGCCCGCGAAGAACTTCTTGTATTTATCGAAATGCTCGACCAATTGTGCTTCACCCGGCTGATCCTGCGCTTTGGCAAACACGGCGGAATCGAATTTCACAAACGCAACGTCAATCCCCTCTTCCTCCGCGCCGGCTGCGTGCATTATCTGCTGTGTTGTCACATCCTCGTTGGAGCATATCATGTGGGAGTACTGCAGGACCGCCAGGAGCTTGCCCACGGTGGTGAGTATCTGCTCCTGAGGAATTCGGGATTGTTTCATTATCGCCCCGATTCGCTGCGAATACGTCTGGCCTTCGAACAGTTGCGGGATGAGCTTGCCCAGCAGTTCGCCGACCTCGGAGTTGGGGATGCTTATACCCGCGAGCTGCGTTTCTTTCTGCAGACAGTACCAGTACACATTGGGCGGGAACTGGCGTCTGTATATGTCGTTGATTTGTTTGTCGCTGATTATGTACTGGTTTTGCCTGATTGTCTGCTTGAGCTGATTAACGAACATGGGCGAAGCCCGCTGTTCGGAAAACAGCAGCTCGCCCAGGAGAATTCCCGGCAGATCCTGCGATTTCAACAGGTAGTCGATCCGCAGCATTTTCAGCATTTCCAGCTCCAGGTTCGCCGAGTGCAGGTCCTGGTTCGTTACCTTAACGTTTTTGCCGAGGCGGGCCACTGTTTCGCTTAAAGGGTTGCCTCCTTCCAGCATAGATATTAGCTCGGAACCGCCGACAAAGCCAATCATTAAGACGATGACAACGACGGCCATCACTTTCTTGTTGTTTTTTCTAAACCACTTGACTAAATTCATACATGTTCTCCGGTTTCGGCCGGCCCTGTCGAGCCGCGCCAAGTTCTGAAACCATATGAGTATATGCAAGTCCGAAGAGTTTGCAAGAAAAATAGCCGCCAGTCCGATGCCCGATACTGATGCGGCCGGATTCTCGGGCCGCCAATTGGACAGTGTTTGTCTTATTTGCCCATGGAGGCCCGGAAATCGCCGGAACCGTCCGATTTGCCGCTTCGACCCGACAGAGCCGCAACAGCCGTTCAATAGGGTGAAATTTTCAAGGCCGGGGATAAATTTCTTGCACTCGCAATTGAGACGAACCATAATAATCGCGGAATAGTTAATATTAAGGAGATATTGAGATGAACGAGAGCCAGGCCGGCCCGAATGATTTGCTGGATACCACCGATTGTCTGGAAGCCGTCGGAGTATTCAAAGCATGGAAGAACTTCTTTTTCGTAATCATAATCTTGTGCCTCTTGTTGCTCCAGGCGTGCTTCTTTCTTGTGGACAGGGGTTATATTTCGATTGGCGAGCAGGCCGCTGTTGCCGGCGAAGTAACGACGCCGGCCGAAGAGCCTTCGCAGGTCGCCGAGCCTCCGGCTGAGATGGAGATGGAGGCGGAGGAGCCCGCCGAGCCAACAGAGCCGACAGAGACGGTCCAGCCCGAAGAAGTCGCCGAGCCGGAGACGCCGGTTGAACCCAACCTGGCGACTGAGCCAGAAGAGACCGCCGAGCCAAATCAGCCTGCTGAACCGAATTCCACCGTTTCGGAGACAGGGACGCAGGGAGGAGCGGCCGTACAGCACTTGCAGCGTGCCATTACGTGGCCTCAGGCAGACTTCTTTGCGGGACTGTCATTTGAGCAATTGACGTTGGCGATTCGCCTTCTCAACGCCGTGCTTATCCTGACGGCCACGCTTTATTGTCTGACGCTCCTCTTTGGGCTGAAAGTCTCGATGCATGGCAGGCTCGGAGGGATAAACCATATCAGCAGGGCGTTTTTCCTCTCGCTGCTAATGCTGGTTCTGTTGCTGCCGTGGCAGAGAATCTTCGGCGCCGTGGTTACCGGGGCGATATATACACCCGGCGAGCTGCAGGAGTGGTTTTCGGCCAGGACCGACGACATATTCGACACCGTGCTGTACTATCTGAGGTTCAGCGGCTACGGCGCGTTAATATTTCTGCTACTTCTTCTCTCGCAATTCCGCAGCCTGCGGTGGGCCAAGGCTATTCTTCGCCGACTCGAGATCATATAGCTCGTCGTTCATGGTCTGTCAGAAGGTTGATGAACACAGAACAATGAGCGAAAAACGCAGGAATAGTGAAACTTCACTGCTGTCGGGGAATGTCAATGGCAGAACTTGAACGTATCGGGGTTTCGCTCGACAAAGACCTGCTTTCGTTGTTCGATAAGCTCATCGCCGAACAGGGCTACCAGAGCCGGTCCGAGGCGTTGCGCGACCTTGTCCGACGGCAGCTTAGCGATGAACGCCTCAAGAATCCGAAGGCCAAGGCGGTGGCCGCCGTGTTTCTGGTTTATGACCATCACAGCACCAGGCTCGCTGAATCGCTGATAGACCTTCAGCACGCGCACACCCTCAGCGGGTCGCTAAGTGTGATATCGTCCCTGCACATCCACCTCGATGCTCACGATTGCCTGGAGGTCATAGTGCTCCGAGGCCGGGTGGGCGAGATTAATAAAGTCGCCGAGCGTATCTTGAGCATGAAAGGCGTGAAGCTTGGTACTGTCAACGTTATGGCTACCTAATTTTAGCTTGACGATTGACGATTCGGGATTTATTATTCCAGCGTCCGGCTTGGCCGGGTACGGCCCGAAGTCGAGAAAAACCAGGGCGATTAGCTCAGCTGGCTAGAGCGCACGGATCACACCCGTGAGGTCACAGGTTCGAATCCTGTATCGCCCATTAAGGTAAGTCAAGCTGAAACCTACGCTTAGGCCACCTGTCAATTAGGTGGTGCGGCTGTAACCCAAATTACTTGAGACAATCCCGGCGCGCCGGGAGCCGGGCATATCATTATTTGAAAAGGGTCTATTTGAGAACCATCAGAGAGACTATTCGGGCGTTGGCTGATTATTCAGGAGCAATGAGGAACCCCCTTGGGGTGATTTTTCGGGAGCCTACGGCAATGACAGTCAGAGAGTGCATTTCAATTCATTTATGTGTGTTAGTCGTCATCTCAGCGGGAATCGGCTTTGCAAGAGATACCGATAGTCCGGGGGCCGTTCCGCAACTGGACAGGGAAAAGCTGCCGGGCAGACAGGTAAAGGCAGCCGCCATTTGCATCGGCTTCGGCGGCGAACATGATGAGAAGTTGAAGCTGGCGATTGAGCATCTGCATACAGCCGGTCGAAACGGCGTCGATATCGCGTGCCTGCCGGAAGAGTTCGCCGGTACCAAGGCTGAGCCTGTGCCCGGGCCCACGACCAATGAGATCGCAAAGCTGGCTAAGCAATATAACATGTACGTGATCTGCCCGATTCGGGAGCAGGCGGGCGAGAGGCAATACAATACGGCTGTCCTCATCGGCCGTAAGGGTGAAATCGCGGGTTATTATCGCAAGATATTCGTGTTCTGGGGCGAGGGACTGAACGTCAGTACGGAAGGCGTGAAGGTTTTTGACACGGATTTCGGCAGGATAAGTATTTTGACGTGTTTCGACCTGAATTTTCCGGAACTCTGGCAGGAGTGCGACGCCAGGGACGTGGATATTGTCTTTTGGCCGAGCGCATACGGGGGCGGTTCGCCGCTGAACGCGTTTGCGACTCTCTATCACTACTACATCGTACCGGTCGGAGCCGGCAACATTATGGATATCACCGGCAAGCCTGTTGATAACATTGACACGCCCAGGTCAAAACAGTTCATTGCCACACTGGATCTGGATCGCACGTTTGCCCACCATGATTTCAATCGCGAGAAGGTCGAAAAGATGCTCGCGGAACACAAGGGCGAGATCGTTGTGGAGAGGAACCCCAGCCAGGAGGACCTTGCTCCATGGTGGTTGTTCAGAGCGGCGGAACCGGGTGTGCGAGTGCGAGAACTTCTTAAGAAGCATAAGATTGAATCGCTCAGGGAATATCAACACCGAAGCCGGGAACAGATCAACCAGGTTCGCAAAGCCGGTGGGCGGATATAGCCTGGAGAGATAAGATGACGAAGAAGGAAATCATAGCAGTAGCTTTGCTACAAGCATTGTGTGCACTTGGTCAGGTTCTCGCCCAGACGGTTCCTTCGGCCGGGAGTGTGATCCCTGTCGAACTTAGCTGCGAATACGCCGCGAATCCGCTTGGTGTGGATGTGGCGCAGCCGCAGCTTTCCTGGAAGCTCGAAGGCACGGCACGCGGCCAAAGGCAGAGAAGCCACCGAATCCTCGTCGCCTCTTCAAAGGAGGCCCTGACAAACGACACCGCAGATTTGTGGGATAGCGGAAAGGTGGTTTCCGATGAGACAATTGGGGTTCCCTATGGCGGCCGGCCGCTAAAATCCTCACAGCGAGTTTTTTGGAAAGTCCGAGTTTGGGACAATGAAGATAATGCCTCAGCATGGAGCGATACGGCGTCATGGACGATGGGCGTGCTCGACAAGACAGATTGGCAGGCAAAGTGGATCACCGCGAATCGGACCGACCAGGATCCTTTGCCCATCTTTCGCAAACCGGTTCGACTCGGCAAATCTGTCCGGCGGGCGGTAATTCATATATGCGGTCTGGGCCACTATGAGCTGAGTATCAACGGCCGGCGCGTCGGGGATTACCAGATGGACCCGGGCTGGACGAACTATCGCAAGACGTGCCTTTACAGTTCATACGACGTAACAAGTATGCTGGAGGCCGGCGACAATGTCATCGGCGTGATGCTCGGCAACGGCATGTACAACGTACCCGGCGGACGTTACACCAAGTTCAAGGGCACATTTGGCCCGCCGAAACTGATCTGCCGGATGCTTGTAACTTTCGCCGATGGTTCGACCCTGACAGTCACTTCGGATGAAACGTGGAAATGCGCATTAGGGCCGATCATTTTCACATGTATCTACGGCGGCGAGGATTACGATGCGCGGCGGGAACAGCCCGGCTGGGACAGGCCGGGCTTTGACGACCAGGCCTGGTCGCCGGCGAAAGTCTGCGACGGCCCCGGCGGCAATCTCACGGCCCAGTACGCGCCGCCGATTAAGGTTACAGCCTACCTGCCGGCCGTGGCAATCCGGCGTCTCGAAGAAGACAAATACGAAATCGACTGTGGAATCAACCTTTCCGCCCGGCCAGTGGTGAAGGTAAAAGGACCGTCGGGCAGCCAGGTCTTTATTACCTGTGCGGAGAAGCGCGGCCAGCCATGGCTGCACGACAAGGGCCATACGTACACTTATACGCTCAAGGGTGAGGGCGAGGAGGTCTTTCGGCCGCGCTTCACATACTTCAGCTTCCAGTACCTCTACATTTCGGGCTCGGCTCGGCCGGAGGATGCCAGCGGTGCAAACCAGCGGCCCGTGCTGCTGGAGGCGGGCAGCGAATTCCTCACGAGTTCAGCGCCGGCGGTCGGCCGATTCGAATGCTCGAATGTGCTTCTCAATGATATCGATGCCATGATTGACCGTTCGGTGCGCAGCAACCTGCAGAGCGTTCTTACTGATTGCCCGCATCGGGAGAAACTGGGCTGGCTGGAAGTATCTCACTTGATGGGCCCTTCGATTTTCTACCGCCGCGATGTCCATAACCTTTATCGCAAGATTTGCCGGGATACAACCGAGTCGCAACTGGATAGCGGCTTGGTTCCCGATATAGCGCCGGAGTACACGCGATTCACAGGTGGGTTCTTCGAGTCGCCCGAATGGGGCAGCGCCTGTGTGCAGTTGCCGCATTTGCTGCACCAATGGTACGGTGATAACGCCATCGAAGAGCGGCAGTATGAGACGATGAAGCGATACGTGAATTATCTGGCATCGACGCGCAACGAACAGGGGCTGGCCAAGCCGGGATTAGGTGATTGGTATGACTGGACGCCGGAGCATGGCCACCGCGGTGCTTCCCAGCTCACACCGGGCGAATTGCCCGCTACGGCCTTCCTGTACGACAACGCTCGAATCGTAGCCCGTGTTGCCGAGAGGATGGGCAAAAAAGCTGAAGCCGGGCAGTTCGATGAACTCGCCCGAAATGTGCGCCGAGATTTCATAGGTGCTTATTACAAGCCGGCCGAACATTCCGTTGCCGGGGGATCTCAGGCGGCCCTGGCCACGGCACTTTATTTCGGCCTGGTACCCGAAGATGACCGCGATGACGTACTGGCTAACCTGGTTGCAGAGCTTGAGGCGGCGCAGTATCGCCAGAGCACGGGGGAAGTCTGTTTCCGAATGTTAGTGCAGGCGCTGGCCGAGGCCGGACGCTCCGACGTGGTCTATCGAATGATCAATCGTACCGATGCGCCGGGCTACGGCCACATGCTGAAACTCGGTTTCAAAACGCTTTCCGAAAGATGGGACGAGCCGGGTTCGTCGATGAACCATTGCATGTTCGGCCATATCCAGGAATGGTTCCAGAACTCAATAGTCGGCATTCGGCAGGCGCCGGATTCGGTCGGCTTCAAGCGGCTGCTTCTTTGCCCCGAGCCTGTGGGCGAACTGACGAGCGCCTCGGGACACTATGACAGCATTCGCGGCCGAATTGAAAGCCGGTGGCGAATCGAGGAAGGCAGCTTCCACTGGCGAATCACGGTGCCGCCGAACACGACGGCCGAAGTACACGTGCCGACAACGGACGCCGAAACAGTGACCGAAAGCGGCCGGCCCGTGAACGAGGCGCCGGGCGTGACGTTCGTGCGCAAGGAACCCGCCCGCGGAACTGCAAAGACTGTCGGGCACGCTGTCTTCGAGGTAGACTCCGGCGAATACGAGTTTAAATCGCGCATTTGAACCGCCTATTCGTGCCGCAGCGATTCGATCGGATCCATGTTGGCGGCTCGATAGGCCGGATACATGCCAAAGACCACCCCGACCGCAGCGCTAATGCCAAAGGCCAGGACCAGGGACAGTCCCGTAATGACGGTGGGCATATGGCCGAAATGAGTCACCAGAAACGGTATAAGAGAACCCAGGATAATTCCCAGAATGCCCCCGATGAACGTCAACGTAAGCGTTTCTGAGAGGAACTGAACGATGATGTCGCGCTTGGTGGCGCCGAGGGCGCGACGGACGCCGATCTCGCGAGTTCGCTCGCTGACGGTGGCTAACATGATATTCATAATTCCTATGCCCCCGACCAGGAGCGAAATCGTGGCGATCGAGCCGAGTACGATACTGAAAATCCGCTGCGTTTGTCTCGCCTGGTACAGCAGTTCAAGCGGCGCAATTATGCGGTAGTCCTTCTTGTCCTTGTGAAGACGCGCCAGCAGAGTATCCAGAATATCACGCATGGGTAATACCTGATCAGTTGATTTGACCTTAACGGTAATCTTCTGAAGCTGTACTTTTTCTATGTTCTGGCTGCCCCCGCTGAAGGTGGCGCTCAACTCGGTAAATCGGGACTTGGCGGTTGACAAAGGCAAATATACACTGCCGGCGGCCCCACTGTCGGAACCTATCGCCGCCGCTTTAGTGCTTGTGGAACCATTCCGCTTGCCTCCAGCCGACGGTGTCCCGGCCACACCCACAACCCGGTAGCAATTGCCCCTTATCCTGACGTCCTTGCCGAGCGGGTCGTCGAATCCGAACAGACCGCTCACGAGCTGCTCATCGACCACGCACACACTCTGCTGCTGATGCAGATCGATGCTGCTCAAAAAACGCCCATGAACCACGTTAACCGGCGAAACCGCCGTGTACCACGGAATGGTACCCACGATTTTGATAGCTACCTTACGACTGCCGTATCGTGCTTCCTGGTCGATTTCGCGGATGGGTACGACGACCTCGACGTCCGGCAGGCTGTTGCGAATTGACTCGGCGTCTTTATAGGTCAGGCCGTAGGCGCGCATTCGCCGCCCCGTGTCGCTGGTGTCGCCTCGCTCTTCGGGTGGTTTGACCGTCTCGACGATCAAGTTTCTGCTCCCGAGCCGCGCTATCAGCTCCTGTGCCTCCTGGCTGGCCCCTTCGCCTATAGCGAGCATGGCGATCACCGAGCAGACGCCGAAAACTATGCCGAGTGTCGTCAATGCAGACCGCAACCGGTGCATCCAAAGGCTCTTGATGCCTAACTTTAGCGTCCTTTTAGCACTATACCAACGCATAATAACTAACGCTTACGGTTATACTCCTGCCTTTCGATTTTTCCGTCGAAAAGTCGTACGACTCTCCCGGCATTTGCGGCAATGCCGTTATCGTGTGTGACTATGATAAGGGTCTTGCCCTGCTCATGGAGATCGACGAGGATTTTCAATATCTCAGCGCCACTTTCCGAATCAAGATTACCGGTAGGCTCGTCAGCTAAAATAATCAGCGGATCATTTGCCAGGGCCCTGGCAATTGCCACTCGCTGCTGCTGACCGCCGCTCAGTTCCGAGGGTCGATGCTCAAGCCTGTCGCCGAGCCCTACCATTTTGCCCAACTCTTTGGCACGCTGGGCACTTGCGCGTTCCGAGCAGCCCTGATAGTACATCGGGACCTCTATATTCTCAATTACATTGAGCTGGTTAATCAGATTGAATGACTGAAACACAAAGCCAATACGGGCGCCGCGTATCAGGGATAACTGGTCATCCTCGAGTTCAGCGACATTCTGGTCTCCGAGAAAGTAGTTGCCGCTCGTGGGACGGTCCAGGCAGCCAATCATGTTGAGCAGTGTCGATTTGCCCGACCCGCTCGGGCCCATAATCGCCACGTACTCACCCTGCTCAATGCTCAAATCCAGGTCACGCAGAACGCGCAGTTTAAGCGAGCCAAGCTGATACACCTTGCACAAATTCTCAATAGCAACTATAGCCATACGCACAATTACCCACAACAAACTCCAATTCAGCCAGGCCTCGCGTCATTTCTCAGAGCCTTGCTTAGTTTTCGCCTCTTCTGCCTGTTCTTTCGCCGGCTCTGACTCAGTTCCCGCCTTTTCTTCTGTCTTCTCCGGCTCGGTCCATTTGGGCGGATTAAGCAGCACCTTCTCGCCCTCAGCCAAACCGCTTTTGATCTCGACGAAATTGTCGTTGAACAATCCTGTCTCAACCTCGCGCTTTTCGGCAGGGCTTCCGGCAACATAGCAAATCTTTTTGTCCTCCACCGTGACGACGGACTGTATAGGTACGTAGAGAACATCTTGCAGTTTGTCGATAATCACCGTGACCTTCCCGGTCATACCGGTCTTGAGAAAATCGTGCGTTCCGTCAATACCGATATCCGTCGAATAGACTTTAAGGTCCGGATTCAGCCAGTCCGCCGCGTCGGCCAACGGCGCCTTTTTCAGCACTTTGCCCGTAAAGGTCTTATCCGGAAATGCCTCGACCTTTATCTCGGCCGGCTGGTTTGGGTCAATCCTATCGATCCAGGTCTCGTGAATCTTGACCTCGACCTTCATTTCGGACGCATCGGGTATTGTTATGATCTTATAGCCTTCCGGTACCTGCGCCCCCTGCTCTATTTTTACCCTTACCCACTGCTGCGTGCTCGACCAGTAAACTACCTGGCCGACTGCAGGCGCCCGAATCATACAAGCCTCAATCTGCTTGTGCAGTTTATTCAGGCGCTGCTCCTGCATTTCGAATGTGGACCTTGCGCTTGCAAGCCTCGCCTTGGCCTGGGCCAGTTGCGCACGCGCACGTGCGTTAGTTCTATCCAATTCCCGCCGGGCCTCGTTATAGTCACTCAGCAACTGCTCACTCTGCTTTGCAAACTCATAAAGCTGAAATAGTGTCAAAGCAATCCTGGCCTTTTCCTCTTCAATCTCGATGCGTTGCTTGTCCAGCCTGTCTTTCCTGAGTTCGGTTTCCGCTACATACTGTTTCTCATAGAGTCTTTCAGTCCATTCCAGGGTATAGGCGGCTTTCTCAAGGTTTGACTTCGCCAGCGAAATATTGCCTTGCAGCTCCCGCAGCTTCTGCGAAGCCTCGCCGCCCAGGCTATTAGGGTCTTCGAGAAGCGATGCAATATCGATGCTTGAATCCGGTTCCGCGCTCGCCTTCTCGACCAGACTTTCTGCGACAGTCTTGCCGAGATACTTCTGAAGGTCCATCAAGGTAAACTTCACTTTCAACTCAGAAGCGGTAATGTCACTTTCATTTTGCTTTACCTGAATCAGATGCGACTCATTCGCATCGGCATAGCTTGCCTTGGCGGTGGTCAACTCGATTTCCCTTTGTGACAACTGTTCCTTCAATTTCGAAGAATCCAGTTCCACCAGCACCTTGCCGTCATTTACATCTTCGGGGGTTATGACGGTGCCTTCAGGGACGATGTTGACTATGTTTGCCTGCCCTTCCACTTCAGACTTGAGGTCCTTCGTATTGACTGCCTTGATGCTGCCGCTTTCAGTCACGCTGATGGCCAATTCACCGCGCTTCACCGCAAACAGGCCCGTACCTTCCTGCGAACTGTCAGAGCCGCCGGCTCTTTGACGAACGACACCAAACACGCCTACAGCGACAACCACGACCACGGCGATTAATATCAGAAGAGTCCGCTTCGCGGCCCCCGATTTGTAAGCCGCCGGGTTACTTCGTTTTCCAACGCCTATTGGCTTCATGGTATCATCTCCCTTATCAACTATTGCTCAAATGCTCGCGTGTTCTCTGTGGTTCATTGGAAGGTTCCTGGGAATCGGCTTCTTCCGCGGCCCCGGTCTGCTCCCACATTCCGTCCGGTCTGACCTGCAAAACGCCTACATCCCGGAAGAAGCTCAATTTGGCGATTGCATGGTCCACCAATGCGGCTGTAACGCTGTTTTGCGCTCCCAGCAGAGAATCCTGAGACTCGAGCAAATCTCGAGTGGTAACCCGCCCGGCCTGAAGCAGAAACGTGGTACTCTCCACGCGCGTTTCGGACAGATCCAGACTGTTCTTCTGAGTTCTGTACCGTTCGGCGTACTCCTGCAGTTGACGATAGGCCCGACGGACGTCCAGCTCAACCTCATCGGTATCATTCTCATATTGACGCTGTCGTTGTTCCAGGCCAATCAATGCCTCACGGTAGGCATTGCGTTCGGCTTTTCGGTCCAACGGCAAGTCCGCTTCGAGACCCAGCGCATAGTTGCCGTTTTGAAATTGCAGTCTTTCGAAATCCGTGCCCGATGGCGATCCGACGCCTGCGCTGCCGATGAGATTCAGCTCAACACCGAGGTTGTCGGCGGCAACTACGACTTTTCGTTCGGCGTCGTCAACCGCATCTGCGCTGTTGGCCAGATCCAGCCGTTGAGCCAGCGCCGTTTCAATCGCGGCATTCAATTCGTAACCCGGTTCGGTTATGCCAATATCCTCCAGAGCCTTGAGCTCGCCCTGATCCAACTCAACCTGGGTGCTGGTTGGCAGGGACAACGTAATTTTGAATTCATCGAGCTGCTGTTCGTATGTTTGCAGGGCCTGGATGTAGCTGTCCCGCGCGTTAAGTTCGCTCTGCCTTGCCTGGTCCACTTCGAAGGGGGGCTTGCGACCGGCTTCGGCCTCCATCTCCAGGCGCTTCCTCGATTCGACCCGGCTGTCATAGTTGTTCTGGGCGTTGGTCACTATGTCCCTTCGCTGCAGAACACGGTAGTAGTCATTCACAATCGAAACGACAAACGTCTGGCGATAGCGATTGAACGAGCGTATCCGGTACAGGGCGTTTCGCTCGGCCTGCGTCAGGTTCTCCTGGGCGATTTTTCGCCCCCTGCCGCGCAGCAGCGGCTGGGTCACGCTGGCGCTCAAGACCGAGCCAAGCGACGTCCGCGGGTCGCCGGTCAGAAACCGCGCCCAGTCGATTGCGATACTCGTGCTTATTTGTGCTCCGTCGGCCAGGAACTGGTCAAAACCTGTTTGAGTGCCGTAGCTGATATCTTCATCCGCACTGTCTCTGACGTAACCGGCGTCGACCGTCCCGAACCATTGTCGTACAAATCGATGCCGGACCAGTGTCAAATCCAGCGCTGTCAGGTAAAGCAGTTCCTTCTGGCGCTGGTAGTCCCTGTTATGCGCTGTAGCTATGGCGATGGCCTGTGCCAGGCTGATGACACCTGAAGCAGCCACGCTATTTTCGGTCCGGATATCATTTGGCGATGCCGGAACATTGCTGTCGGGGATCAAATAATTGGCCTTGTGGCCGAAGCCGTCCTGCCATTTGCTGTCGATAACCTGATAGACTTCTTTGTCGGCCTCGGCTTTGTACTGCTCAGGGCTGCATGCGCCGGTGATACCGAACACGACGGCGGCTGCGAGCACCCAACACACCAACGTCACAAACGGAAATCTACGAAACATAAAACTTCTCTCCTCCTGCCCATGTTGCTCTCTTTGCGCCTGTGGCGAAGAAGGGCGCCTATCAAGACACAAGCCACGTGAGCAACCTTCCGAGCAGTTCAAAAACGCGATTTCCCCCCTCTATTCGGTCTCGAAGACCGGGAAACCCGAGGCGATTGACAAGTTGCTCCTCTGGCCAGAGTTAGACACTCGTCTCGGTTCTGCTATCGATGTTCCATGGATAAAGACGCACCGCCAAACATTATATTAACAAAAATTTCCCCAATCCCAACAAGAATTTCCCCGATTATGGAAAAAACCTCGTCCTTTTCTGGGATAATGTGCTGGAAACGATCCATCCCGGCGCGCCGGGATTGCTTTGACTGCGAGAATCTGGCATATTGGCGTCAACGGGCTGTATTGTGGCCGGGGCAGATAAAATCGGGGACCTTGGCATGTTAGGGAAATTGACACTTCTGCTGATAAACTTACTGGCGGTTGGGGCCGTAAGTGCTGGCCAATATGATTCGATGTTTGTACTCGATGCGGGGGCCTTCAGGCATCATGTCGATTATTTCAACGCGATGGAGCCGGAAAATCTCGTCAACTACATTCCTAATGAGCAGTCATGGGCGTGGCTTAGAGAGAATGTTCCCTTCTTTGAGTGTCCCGACAAAAGCTTCGAGCAGATTTATTATTTTCGGTGGTGGACGTTTCGCAAGCATCTGAAGAAAACGCCGGATGGCTTTGTCTTCACGGAATTCCTGGACAAGGTCGGTCACAGCGGCAAATACAACACGATAAGCTGTGCTCTGGGACATCACATTTACGAAGGCACATGGCTACGCGAGAAGCGGTATATCGACGAGTACGCCCGCTTCTGGTACACCGGTCACGAAGGCGGCTTGCAGCCTCACTTGCATCGATACAGCAACTGGGCCACGTGGGCCCTGTACCGCAGGTACCTGGTAAATGGGGACAAGAAGTTCATTGTGGGCTTACTGGACGCTTTCCTGCGCGATTATGAGGTTTGGGAGAAAGAGCACGGCCTTGAGAACGGGCTCTTCTGGCAGTACGACGTGCGCGACGGGATGGAAGAGTCGATCAGCGGTTCTCGGAAGGACAAGAACGCCCGACCTACTTTGAGCAGTTATATGTATGGCAATGCTCTGGCGATATCCAGGGTCGCGCAAATGGCCGGCGGGCCGACACTCGCCGAGCAGTACGCCCAGAAGGCAGCGAAGCTGAGGTCGCTGGTCCAGTCGCTGATGTGGGACGAAGAGGCGCAGTTCTTCAAGGTCCGGTGTCCGAACGGCGAGTTGGCAGGCGTGCGGGAGGAGATCGGATTCATCCCGTGGTATTTCAATCTGCCGCAGCCCGGGTACGAGCGGGCGTGGCAACAGTTCACGGACCCGGAAGGATTCAAGGCGCCGATGGGAATCACCACGGCCGAAAGAAGACATCCCGCCTTTCGAAGTCACGGCGTGGGAACGTGCGAGTGGGACGGGGCCGTGTGGCCCTACGCGACGAGCCAGACGCTCGTTGCCCTGGCGAACGTTCTCCGGAAGGAGTCCCAAGGACTGAGAAACTATGAGCAAGAGTTCGTGAGCAAGTCAGACTACTTCGACGCCCTTCTGACATACGCCCGGTCCCACCGCTACAAGGACAAGCCCTATATAGGGGAGTACCTTGACGAGAAAAACGGGCAGTGGCTCAGACCGGACTCCGACCGCAGCCGGTATTACAATCATTCGACTTTCTGCGAGCTGGTGATTACCGGCCTGGCGGGACTTGTACCTCGCGAGGATGATACTGTTGTGGTTGATCCTTTGATTCCCGCCGATGCGTGGGATTGGTTCTGTCTCGATAACGTGCATTATCACGGCCGGACGCTCACCATCCTCTGGGACCGAGACGGCGAGAAATATCACAAAGGCAAGGGCTTCAGCGTCTTTGCCGACGGCAGGAAGATTGCGGGCTCGGACAAGTTGGCGCGCGTAACAGGCGAGCTTCCCTGAGTTGTCGCCGGGCAAGTGTGCCGATAATGATTCATCGGCTTCATTTGCCGACGCAGTATAATCGTCGCGTCGTACGTATGAACAGCTGGCCGTGTGCGGCGCTGATAGAGGCGCGGACGACCTCGCGACCGCTCGGCTGGTCCATCGGAATCGTCTTAAGAACCTCGCCGTTTGCCGCGTTGATTAGGGTGACTTCTCCAGCGTGGTTGATCAGGTAGATTTTTCCGTCTGCGGCCAGCGGCGAAGCTTCGTACTTGGCCCGGCCGGGTGTCTCGATGGTCCACTTGACCTTGCCCGTTTGCGGCTCGACGCGTGACAGATGCCTGCGTACGTCGTTGAGGATGAAGAAATCCCCATCGTAAAAAGCCGGCGTCGGAACGTCGGCCGTGACTTCCTTGACTGTATCCGTGCTGACCCAGGCCACGGCACTATCGCCGAGCACGCCTGAGCCGTCCGGCCGGATGGCATAGATCGGACTGCCCTTCGGCGCACAAGCCAAAATGACGCCGTCACCGACCACAGGCGAGGTAACCAGCCGCCAATGGCCGATACGATTGGGGTTCCACGTGCCCCACCGCCATAATTCTTCGCCGGTCTTGGGGTCGTGCCCGGTCAGCGCATCGCCTCCGACGACCAGCAGTTGCCGACGGCCGTCGCGCGAGAACGGAATCGGCGTGGTAAAAGCTTCGCGCGATTCGGCCACGGCTTTGCTCGGGCGGATTTGTCGCCACAGGGTCTTGCCCGTCTGCGGGTCCACAGCCAGCAGGTACGAGTCGTTCGGCCCGTCGCTTCGGCCGCGTCCACTGACGGGCACGTTCCGCTGAAGGGTCTGCACGTAGAGTCGGCCGTCAAGCAGCGCCGGACTGCTGGCGAAAGTCCACAGGAACGCGAAAGTGCCGTAGTCATCCTGAATGTTGCGTTTCCACTGAGGCTGACCGTCCACGTCGAAGCACGCGAGGTCGCCGTTGGCGTAGAAGAAGACCACGATTTTCCCGTCGGTGACAGGCGAAGAAGCGGCGTACGTGCTGCGGGAGTCGCGGCTGATTCCCTGGGCTATGTCGTGCTGCCAGAGCAGCTTGCCGCTCGTGCGGTCGAGACACATCGCAAGCAGCATGTCCCTTGCCGAATCGACGCCGGACAGAAAGACCTTATCGCCCCAGATAATCGGAGTGCCCGCGGAGCAGCCCGGCAAATCGACGCTCCAGGCGATTGACTCGGTTTGGCTCCAGGTTGAAGGCAGATCCTTCTCGTCGGTTGAGCCGTTGAAGTAAGGACCGCGCCAATTCGGCCAGTCGCCGGCTTGGGCCACGGATGCAGCCACTAATACGAACACCAAGAATTTAGAGAATTTACGCATAGAGATCACTTGCCTCCAAAAGTCAAATATCAACATGCAAGAAAAAGAATCAGTATTTCAACTGGCTGGCCTTTGGCGTGACTTTGTCGATATTGGGCGTTACATCGACATTGACATTGCCCATTGCCCAGGCTAAGCCGCCGGCGATTATGCCCTGTACGTCGGGGTTGGTCCAGATGTCGTCGCGATGGCCGAACGAGGTATAGAAGACGCGTCCCTTGTTGTGCATGCGGGCCCACGTGGCTGGGAACGGCGGCCGCTGGTAGCAGTCGCCTTCCATGCCTTCGTTGTCCTCGATGAGAATCACGTGCAGGTCTTTGGCGAAGTTCTTGAGCGTGTACCATTCCTCCTGGAGCTTCTGAGACTGGCCGAATTGCTTTACTCCGGGAAACTCGGGCGAGGCGGCTCGTATCATCGCTTCCTGCTGGGCGCCGTGCACGATGAACTCGCCGCCGATCATGGCGATATAGGGGTCCACTTCGGTCTGATTCTCGTTGCTGGGGCCTTTAGAATGGAAGGAATCGGTGGCGGCGTGTAAGCCTATGAATCCTTTACCTCGGGCGACGGTTCTCAGAAGTCTCTTTTTGCCCTTGATTGACATTGGCGGAGTGTTAGCTTTGTTGGGTTTTGTCAGGTCGCCGCTTGTGTAGAAGGCGATGGCATCGTACTGGCCGAGGTCGCCGTCGAACACACTCCCGTCTTTGGTACAGAGAACTTCGAAGCCGTGCTTCTTGCCTAATTCGGTGAGGATTCTGTCGGAGATGCTGGGCTGGCCGTTCTTGATCTTGACGGCATCGTGTTCAAAGCCGGCTGAGCGTGAAAAATAGAGCACCTTCTGTTTTTTCTTCTCGGCAGCGGCTACCCAGTGCAGCGGGAAGGCCGAAGCTGCGATTACCACCGCACCGGTCGCTCGGAGCATATCGCGGCGATCCATGGCGTGGCTGTTGCTGTTCAGCCGGCTGGGAGAGTTCGTTTTGCTTCTCATCGGTATTGTGACCTCCAAATCTTTGTCTCGGTTGGTTGTTTGCTTACCTCATCAACTCGGGGGCGCAACTTCATCGCCCTGAAGAACGCTGATGCTATTATCCCGAACTCTGGGGCTGTTGTCCACTCGAATCTCGCGACGGCCCAGCGCCGATTATGGTTTCTCCAGAATATTTTCGCCTACCTCGCCGGCAGTTGTGATATCCTTGCCCAGGCCCTTGACCGTTTGGCAGCCTATCAGCGAAAACGTCAGAAACGCCAAGGCGAGTATGAGAATAAATCTTCTTCCTACGGATTCCCTAAAACTAACCATCTCTTGTATTCCTCGATAGACCACACACAGCGTCAACACAGAATTTACATTTATATCGGCAGACCTCTTTGCCTGTCGATAGTCCAATGTGGAATCCCGGCGGATCGCGACCAAAAAAGCCTTGCAATTGGATGGAAAACTCGGTAACCTTAAAGCGTTTGTTCGGGGCTTGGCCCCAGGGGTTGGCGAGGGAGCAATTACTTTTACTTTTTAGGTTCTTATGAGTCTTGAGAAGTTTTTCAATCCGGATTCGGTTGCGATTGTCGGGGCCTCGCAGGCCGAAGGGAAAGTCGGGTATGAGGTCCTGGCCAACATGCTTGCCGCAGGTTACAAGGGCAAGATCTTCCCGGTGAACAACAAGGCCGAATCGGCCTCAGGGTGTCCCTTGCGGGAGATTCAGGGTTTGAAGTGCTACGGCGACCTCGAATCAATCGGCGAGACGCCTGATCTGGTGGTCATAATCATTCCGGCCAAAGTCGTGCCCTCGGTAATGCGCCAATGCGCTAAACTCGGCGTAAAGGCCGTCATAATCATTACCGCCGGCTTCAAGGAGGTGGGCAAGGAAGGCCAGGAACTCGAGCAGCAGGTGATTCAAATCGCCAGGCAATCGGGCATCAGAGTCATCGGGCCGAACTGCCTTGGCTTGATAGTTACGGCCAATAAGCTCAACGCCAGCTTCGGAGGGGATTTGCCCCGCAAGGGAGCGATTGGCTACCTGTCGCAATCGGGAGCACTGCTGGCGGCGATTCTTGATATGGCCAATGCGCGCGGTATCGGCTTCAGCAAGCTTATCAGCATTGGCAACAAGGCCGATGTGAACGAGCTGGACCTGATAAGGGCGCTCGGGGCCGATCCTGATACGCGCGTAATCGCCGGCTACCTGGAGAGCATTACCGATGGTAACGCTTTCGTAAGCCAGGCGGAGAAAATTTCAGGCGGCAAACCCATCCTCCTGATGAAATCGGGAGGCACCGAGGCCGGCGCCAAGGCGGCGTCGTCACATACCGGCAGCCTTGCCGGCAGTGAGACCGCGTACGAGGCCGTATTTGAGAGAGCGGGAATCATCCGGTGTTTCTCCATCGAGTCGCAATTTGATTTTGCGCAGGCCTTTGCCAATCAGCCCTTGCCTGCCGGGGCACGTGTCGCAGTCATCACCAACGCCGGCGGGCCGGGAATCATGGCTGCCGATGCAATTGAGCGCCAGGGGCTGGAATTTGCGAAACTTACCGACGAGACCATACAGAAGCTGGCTTCGGGGCTGCCGCCGGCGGCGAATCTCTACAACCCCGTCGATGTTTTGGGCGATGCGCTTGCTGACAGGTACGAGTTCGCGCTGAATGTGGTTCTGGCCGATCCCAGTGTTGATATCGCCGTGGTGATTCTGACTCCCCAGGCAATGACAGAGGCGGCCAAGACCGCCCAGGTCGTCGCGAAAGTTTCGGTCCGGGAGCCGCGAAAGACGATTCTCGCATCTTTTCTGGGTGCGAACAGAATTTCCGACGCGGTCAAAATACTGCAGGAAAACGGGATACCGCAGTACGGCTCGCCGGAGAACGCCGTACTGACCGCCAGGCTGATGGTGGACTACGTCAGATGGCGGGCCAGGCCCAAGCGGGTTGTGAAGATGTTCCCCGTTAACCGCAGAAAAGTCGAGAATATTGTCGAAAAGCATCTCCGGCGCGGGCTTCGCGAAGTCGGCGAGACCGAAGCGAAGGAGGTACTTGAGGCATACGGCTTTTCTACTCCCGCAGGTTCCATCGCCACTACTGGTCAGCAGGCGGTAAACATCGCCCGGCAGCTTGGCTACCCCGTGGTTTTGAAGATATGGTCCCCGGACATTATCCACAAATCCGATGTCGGCGGCGTCAAGATCGGGCTCAAAACCGACCAGGAGGTGGTGGACGCTTTCGACCTGATGATGTATCGAATATCCAAAAAAATGCCGGATGCCGACATACTCGGCGTGCTCGTCCAGGAAATGTGCGCGGCGGGAAAAGAGGTTATTCTCGGGATGAATCGCGATCCGCATTTCGGTCCTCTGATGATGTTCGGGATGGGCGGAACGATGGTCGAAGTGCTTCGCGATGTGTCGTTTTACCTGGCGCCTGTGACGGCCGAAGAGGCACGACAGATGCTCGTCAACACCAGAACCTATAAGATGCTCAAAGGTGTACGGGGCGAAGAAGGCGTGGATATCGAGGCGATTGCCGAAGGACTCCAGAGACTGTCGCAGTTGGTTACTGAATTTCCCGAGATCCAGGAGCTGGACATAAACCCCTATATCGTCGGTCCGGAGGGCACGACGCCGATAGCGGTGGATGCAAGAATGAGTGTGGAAAAAGCCTGATTGGGCGGAAGAAGCCATGGAAAAATTGGATTGGAAGGAAAGATACAAAGACAAAATAAGCACTGCCGGGGCGGCAATGAAGTCTATCAAGTCCGGCAACAGCATATTCATAGGCACAGGCTGCGGCCAGCCGCAATATCTTGTCGATGCTCTGGTCGAGTATTCCAGCCATATTTACGACGCTCATATTGTGCACCTGTTAACGATGGGTACCGCGCCGTACACCCACGAAAAATTCCGTGATAAGTTCAAGATGAACAGTCTCTTTGTCGCCGACAACGTCCGAGACGCTTTGAATCAAGGTGCGGCCGATTACACGCCTATATTCCTGTCGGAAATACCTTACGAATTCGAGACGGGAAGGATTCCGATAGACGTCGCTCTGATAAGCGTCTCGCCGCCTGATGCGAGCGGCTTGTGCAGTCTGGGAGTTTCCGTCGATATCGTTAAATCCGCAGCCGCAAACGCCATGTATGTGATTGCCCAGGTCAACGGCAGAATGCCCAGGACGTTCGGCAACAGTTTCCTTCATGTCAACGACATCGATTTTCTCGTGCCTTTCGACGAAGATGTAATCGAGACGGCGGTTCCCCCATTCGATGATGCGCTCCGGCGCATCGGGCAGAATATCGCCCGACTTGTCGAGGACGGCAGCACCATAGAATGCGGCATCGGCCGCGTTCCGCAGGCTCTTGCCGAATTCCTCAAAGACAAGAAAGACCTCGGCGTGCATACCGAAATGTTCGGCGACTGGATCATCGACTTGATTGAATGTGGTGCGATCACTTGCTCCAAGAAAAGCCTGAATCGCGGAAAGGTCGTGGCGAGTTTTTGTATGGGCACACGACGGCTCTACGATTACATAGACAATAATCCTTTCTTCGAGTTCTACCCCACCGAGTACGTTAACGACCCGGTGATCATAAGCCAGCACGAAAAGATGGTGGCGATCAACGTCGGTCTGGAGATCGATTTGACGGGCCAGGTCTGCGCTGATTCGTTAGGCTACCAGTTCTACAGCGGCATTGGCGGGCAGGTCGATTTCATCCGGGGCGCCTCCAGGAGCAGAGGCGGCAAGCCCGTCATAGCTATGCCGTCAACCGCCAGGGACGGCCAGGTCAGCAGAATCGTGCCGCACTTGACCGAGGGAGCAGGCGTGGTCACCACCCGCGGCGACGTCCACTATGTAGTCACCGAATATGGCATTGCCTATCTGCACGGCAAGAGCATAAGGGAGCGGGTATTGGCACTGGTCAATATCGCCCATCCGAAATTCCGAACAGAACTCATCCAGGCGGCGAAAGCTCAAAAGTATATCTATGCCGACCAGATCGAATTTGACAGTGATAAAGTCACATATCCGGAAGAATTGGAACGTCACGATACCCTCCGCGACGGTACCGAGGTTTTCTTCCGGCCCGTCAAACCTACCGACGAGGCGGAGCTATCCGAAATGCTGTATTCGCTCAGCGAGGCCTCCGTGCGAACACGATATATGGCGCAAACGGTGACATTCCCTCACAAAGACGTTCAGCGGTTGACCAATATCGATTACAGCCAGAATCTCGCTATAGTCGGCACGGTTCCCAGTGTTTCGGGCGAGGAATTTGTGGCAATCGCCCAGTATTTTCTCGATCCCAAAACGAACTCTGCTGAGGTGGCATTCCTTGTGCAAGACGAGTGGCAGAAAAAGGGAATGGGAACATTCCTCTTGAATTATCTTACCCAAATCGCCAGGAAACGCGGCGTCAAGCAGTTCTACGCCAAGGTACTCTCTGCCAACAAGCCGATGCTGGCCATCTTTCATAATTCCGGGTATGGAGTAAAAACGGAATTTGACGGCGAGGTTTACAGCATAACCTACGACTTGGAGAAGAGGAAAAACTGATTTTTGGGCCCGGTGCATCGGATCGGCTCGAACCGGTTGCAGGTCTTTTTTGATGTCAATCTCCGGGGCCAAAATAATGAACTTTGTGTGCCTAATTTTCTTGCAGTCATCGGCCGTTCTGTGTAAAGTAGCCCAGTCCTTTTTGGAACAAGGGCAGGTAGCTCAGTTGGTAGAGCAACGGACTGAAAATCCGTGTGTCGGTGGTTCAAATCCACTCCTGCCCATTACCTTAACTTTCTGGCTGTCAAGCACTTATGGCGGACAGCCTTTTGTACAACTCCACCTACGCATTAACCGGATGAGCCAAAAGTTCGTCAATCAGGTCAAGTCTGCGCCACCTTGCTTCAAAAGAGAACCCCGCTCCTGGACCCGGCAATGAGGTTTTCATCCTCGGCAGCGGCCTGATGTCACGACCAATAGGAGTTCGAGTCCGCAGGTTCGACTTGAAGATGGAGGGGCGGGACCAATATCACTGACGGGCCATCTGCATAACACCTACCGGTTCGAAGTTCGGTGGTCTGACTTGCCTACCCAGAGGTAAACAGAGGACAACTCGTTACCGCTTCGAGCCGTCCAGAGGCAGGTTCGGCACCCTCCACCGGTGAGGGAATAGACGCACGCTTGGCTTGAGAGAGGAATCCTCTGGCTCAGTGCGTTTGCGTGGGCGGTTTGAGGAATCCCTGATGCCGCAGCCAGGTGGCACACGCCTGCGTCCACGTGGAGCAGGGATGGTCGCTTGGGCGGACGCCGAAGTCGTGGGCGGCCGTCGCATAGATGTGCAGCTCCGCCGGGACGCCGGCTTTTTTCAGCGCAAGGTACATCAGCACGCTGTGCTCCGGCGGGCTGATGATATCGTCCCCGCCATGCGCGAGGAAGACCGGAGGCGTTCCGGCAGGGATGCGCAGGCCGGGAGCGATTTCATCTTTGTCCTTCGCCTTCAGGTAGCCCGAATAGACTCCAATGGCGAAGTCGGGCCGGCAACTGATTTTGTCCACGTTATCGATGGGTTCGTAGGTTCGCTGCTCGAAGCTCGTCGCGGTTGCAATCGCCAGATGGCCGCCGGCGGAGAAGCCCACCATGCCGATTTGCTGCGGATGGATGCCCCACCGGCCGGCGTTGCTCCGCACCAGGCTGATGGCCCGCTGCGCATCCTGGAGCGGACGCCGGGCCGGCTCGCCCTTGACCTCATCGGGGCGTCGCGGCACACGGTACTTGACGATGATGCCGGTCGCGCCAATAGAATTTAGCCATGCGGCCACTTCCTCGCCTTCCAGTTGCCAGTAGAGATCCCAGTAGCCGCCCCCGGGGCAGATCAGCACCGCAGTGCCGGTGTCCTTGTCCTTCGCCGGCCGGTAGATAGTCAGGGTCGGTTTTGTGACGTTGGTCACCAGCCTCGTCGGCTCGGTGACCTCGACCTGCTTGCGGTCCAGCTTCGGCGACATGCGGACCTTTTCCTCGCCGATATTGCCGGTCTCCTCAGGAGCTGCGCCGGGCCAAATCTCGACAACCAGCGGCGTCTCAGCCCCAACCGTCGGCCAGGCCGCGCACATCGATATGACCAGAGAAACCATCAATACGAATCGCATGGTTGAACAATCCTCCTTTCCTTGCATTGTTCGATCCCTTCGGCGCTCGCCCGCGCGTCACTGACTCCTACAGGTGCCAGCCGGAAAGTCAGTGGCGGCCGCGAATTCCTGCTTGTCAGCCACCACTTATCCCTTCACCGGGCCACGGCCAAGCATTGTATCTACCTCTTATGCGCTTTCCAAATGAGCATGGTCCCTAACGGTCTTTGAATCTTGGCAGCACATCCCTCGCCACCACATTGATCGCCCGTTGCATCGCGATTGTCAGTGAGTCACAATCCTTAAGCACTGCTCGCAGAAAGCCGAATTCAAGTGGAAAATGGCAGTGGCGTATGGGGTCGGGGGCGCAGGATACGTGGAGGTGCGGGCCTTGCTTGAGATCGACCTTGTCCGACGGGTCGGTGTGAATACACAGTAGTTCCTGGTACTCGCTCGTTGCGCGCATGACTTCCAGTAGCGTAAAGTATGCGCGGTCGAGCCACAAGTTGCTTCCTGCAGTAGCCCGCCACAATTCAAAATAGCGGCAACGAAGCACCTGCGTCGAAGTACGGAAGCTCTCTTCACGATAGCGAATCGCACCTGCCCTTTCATCCGTTGCAACAAGCGTGATTGCACCTCCAGGGCTGCCTCTCGCAAATCTGATCGCGACGCGAGGCATCAGCCGCCGAAGTGGAGTGAATAGCTTGTGCAGCGTGTTTGAACGCTCGTGCAAGTCCGGCTCTGGTAATGTGATCGACACCATAAGCTTAACCGTCCACGCCAATAAGGGACATCTGCGCTGGCGAAAGCCCAAATGCCTGACCGATCGCCTCATCCAAGTCCGCCACCGCCTTGGCGTCATCTGGCGAATCGATGAGCGTGTCCACGAGTTGTACGATCTTTCGCATCAGTACACTTGGCAGTGACGCCGGTTCGGGCATGTGAAAATCACGCAATGTCTTGACCTCCAGCATCAGGTAACCACGCCTATACTTGTGTGACGATGATTTAAGTTGCCAGTGCCCGATTGCAGAGTTCATCACTGCACATACGACCTTGAGCAGTGACAGCCCCCCCGTTTCAGATAGAGCGACAAGGTACGGACAGCGCGAGACCACGTACTTGCCCGCTACGTCGATACCGAATCGTGGCAGTAATACCAAATGCGGTGTGACGACCTTGGGCACGAAGAGCTTATCGGGTGAACGCGGCCATGCGGGTTCCCACCATGGACGTCCATTCTTGCTTACAGTTGACCGTTTCTCAAGCCGCTTCTTGAAACCCTTCAGGTACTCCCAAGTCTCAGGAAATCCCTTTCGCAGATCGGCCTCTGCGAGCCGCTCACCGTTCGCACGAAACGGCATGAAGACAGCAGTCGTCTGCCTTGCTGGTACGGCGAACCGCAGCATCTCTCGGTCGGGGAGCAATGGGCACCAGACATCTCGCTCGGCCTTTGGGCAGTCTCGTGATGGGCGAATGAAGACGTCGTCCGCACCTGTGATCACCCCTTGACGTACCTCAATGAACTGCCCGAGACGAGGGTGTACCTCGATGGCATCGCGTACCGCCGCCTCGTCGGGCGGCAAGAGATTCCAACGGTCACGTCGGAAGGTTCGTTGGTCGGCTTCGAAAACCTGATACCCATCAACTGCCGTTGTCTGCCCCACAAGAGCATCCTGAAGGGCGGCACCGACAGACTCCTGGCACTTCACGATCGTCGCAGGCACGTTGCGCTCGGCCGTTCGTTCCGCGATAAGCAGGATGACATACACTCCCGTTTGCTCGAAGACCGGCACTTCCGAGAGATCGGCGAGTACTCGGATGGCGAATACTTCAGAAATCTGACGTCGAAGTTTCGACGCACTCTTTGACAACAGAAAGCTATGCGGCAACACAAAGCAGAGCATTCCACCCGGAGCGGTGTGCTCAACTGCAGTCTTCAAGAATGCGAGATAGAGGTCTTGTTTTCCGAGTCCTTGTTCTAACATGTATGATGAGAGCCGCTCACGAATCGTGGTCGAGAGCCCATCCCATTTGACAAACGGCGGATTTGCGACGACGACATCGAAAATCCAGCTTGGGTGCTGTTGCAGGAATTCGATGGCCTCGCCCGGCTCAATGTTCAGCGTCGCGGGGAATTCACCCGTCAGTACTAAGTGCAGTACGGAAAGCGAAAGGCGCGTTGCTTGGCATGCGTTGGGGTCAACGTCGATCCCGTATGTTTTCGAGAAGGATTCGTGGACCGATTGGGTCGAAAAGGTGTCGTCGGCCGGATCACACTGCATCTCCAATAGCGTTCGCAGAAACATGCCGGACCCGCATGCGGGATCAATCGTGCGCAGCGTGCGGAAGGATCGTGGCGTTCGATGCTCTCTCAGATATCGAGCGAAAAACCGAGCAATGTACTGCGGCGTGCAGACGCTGCCAAGGTCTTTGTTCCGCAGTTCCTCGGGAAGATCGCGGAAGAGCGTGAGGTCGGATGGGCTGTTGTCACGCAGAACTGAGACATAGTGCTCATAGATGCGGCTCAGAGCATGTTTAGAAATCAGGTGGAAGTTGTACCTGTAGGGAGAATGCCGACTTCGATAGAAGTTGCTGACAAGATCGCGTAATGACTCGACATCCCAAGTGTCGAAAGCTCCCAATTGGTCGAGAACCTCCTGAAGCCACGCGGGCAGGTTTGCCTGATCGAGCCGCTCAAACGCCTTGAGGATCAGGGATTTCGCGTTCACCGCCCCAGGCGGGAGTGCGCTGAGTACCGAGATCAATAGCCTTTCTTCTGACAACTGCATGCGATTGCGGTAGTCCTCGAGCACACGCACCAATATGACCGAGTTTATCATTGCGGAGATTCCCGGCAGGCTGACACGTTCACCCAAATCGGTCCGAATCGCGCGCTTCCAGAATGACACTGTATCGATAAGGGCGTCGTCCAGCGCCTTGACATTTGGGTTTGGACGTTTGCCCGTCAGACGATCAAAGGCATCCGCCCGCCAAACGTCCTCCGACAAAGTAGCTGAGAAGAAATGGTCTTCCGGCGGGTCTGTGCGGTTAAATACCACTCGCATCCCAGCCCGTTCGGGGAGAAGGTGCCAATCCACCAAGTTATTGTACGACAGTTCCAACAGCGTTCGACGCTCTGATGTGGCGAGGTCAACGTAGGGAGTGTCCGTCCGTAGGAACGAGATGACGGCGGTCCGGTCAAAGCCATGCTCTACCACCAAGTGGCCATTGCAGAACCGTTCTGTCCCACGGTACCGGTCTAGTTGATCGCTCGGGCGCCAGCCGAACTCGCTGGCGAAGCGTCGAAGGGCATCGAGTGCCTCGGTACCATGTATGGGCTGGTCCGTGAGATTACGGACCAGCTTGGATCCCTGGTGAACCATGTAATGCTCCGAATCTTACCATAACCGTCTGCCTCTCTGAATCCAACGCAACATCAGATTCCGGCACAGGTCACGGGCTCAGAACCTGACGTGTCCGTCAATTCATGCTTGATGGTAAAGGATCAATGATGCATTGTAAAGCCGGAAATTCGGGAGAAAAATGACAGGCAAAGCCTGGACCACCGCTGTCAGCGCCTTGGCAGGTCTGTGGTGAAGATGGAGTTGTCGCCAATCAACGCGCTACAGCCGCAGCCAGGTTGCCGCGTTCTGGCTGCGTATCTTTTCCTTGTCGGGTTCGCTGGCGTCCAGTACTTCCATCTTCACCAATGCGGGGTCGGGATATTTGAAGGGCATGCCGGTTCCGAACATCACACGCTCGGCGCCCAGGTTCGTGATGAGCTGCCCAATCTCATTCGCCAGCACGGCGCTCAGGCGGGACAGCTCGATGGCATAATTGGACGGCAGGTCATTATCCTTGCGCCCGAGCGGGCAGCCTGTATAGCCGATGCCGTTCAGCAGGATGAAGCGTGCTTTGGGGTGAGCTTTCACCAGCTCGGCAATCTCCTCCAGCGGCACGTCTGGGATGTTCAGAAGCCAACTCCGCTGGCGGTTGTCCTCGACGCGGATGGGAATGGAGATGACCATGCCCCGCTCGGTCGCGGCGTCCACAAGCTGCCGGCAGCACGGGCTGGAGAGTTCATAGTTGTGCCATTTGGGATAGAGGCGCAGGCCCGTCATGCCGAACTGCTCGTGACAGATTTGCAGATCGTCCTGCCAGCCGGCGTAGAACGGATTGATGACGGCAAACGGAATCAGCCGGTCGCCGTGGCCGCGGACCTGTTCCGCCAATTCTTCGTTGCCGGCGTGCGCGTTGCGGTAGGTGATGGCACTTGCGCTGGAGACGACTGCTTTGTCGATATGTTTGGAATCCATCAACTCCAGCAGCGATGCGGCCGTATTGTACCGCAGCCGGCGGAACGCAAAATGGCCGAGATAAGCATTAACGTCAACGATCATGATTTGCGCCTCCCCAGGAGCCTCATCATATTCCCGCCCAGTATCTTCTGCTTGTCCTGCGCGCTCAGGTTCGCACCGCGAATCTTGCCCACTCCCGCCGTCATTGACGAGTCGCAGCCGAAGATAACTCGATCCGCCCCCACCACCGCCGCCGCCATGTCCACGGAGCCGTCATCCGTAACGCTGCCGCTGGTGTCGAGGAAGACGTTCGGTGCGTGGCGTGCGGCCTTGACCGTCCACTCCCAATCGCCCCCGCCGGAGATGTGCGCGCAGATGAGCATGGCCTCCGGGTAACGGCGAGCCAGTTCTGCGAGGTGCCCGCTGTCGGACAGACGCGGCTGGTCCTCCACGAAATAGTGGGAGTGCGATGCGTGATGCAGGATCGGCACGCCCAGCCCGATTGCCAACTCCACGATGGGAAAGACCACCGGTTCCGTGCAGTTGTACTCGTTGTAGAGCTTGATGCCTATAAACCCACGGTCTTCCACGCAGCGGCGGACCTCCTCCAGCGCCTCGCGGCTATAGCCGGGATTGACGTAGCAGTAGCCCAGCACCCGGCCGGGGAACCTGCGCATCCCGTCGGCCGTCCACTTGTTGCATTCGAGGAAACCGTCGAGGCTCGCCGGCCAGTGCGGCGTGAGGGTCGAGCAGCACAATTGGTCGATTCCCAGCTTGTCCGCCGCCTCAATGAGCTTGCGGTCGTCCGCCTCCCATGTTGCGCGGCTCCGATGAGTCAAGTGCGCATGACAATCGATGACCTTACCTTTGCAGAGCGGGCCGCTCGACGTGCCGGGTACGGGCTGCTCGACGGTCGCGCACCCAGATGGCAGTGCCGCCACCCCTATAGCCACGGCCGTGGCGGCGGAACTCTTCAGGAAGGTTCGTCGCGAGACGCGCGGCTGAGGTACCGACGGACCTGAGATTACCTGGGGGATGGCCATAAGTCTCTGACTCCTGTCCAATAAGGAAACACTCATGCAAAGGATTGTCATACGACTGTCGCGGCAAGTCAAGCGTCAATTTCGGCGTGCCATCGGCAAAATCAAGGACGGACAATTGAAGACCCGTTACTTGATCATTCTGCATACCGCTGAAGGCTACAGCCGTCGGCAGATCGCCAAGATGCTGTTGTGTTCGTCCTCAACTGTGGACCGGCTGCGAGACCGGCAAGACACCTTTTATCCCCATCGCCGGAGTGTTACCCGAACGTGCCAGAGTCTATCGGCGGAGATACAGGTAACCAAGAGAGTTGACGCCACCTATTCCTCACCATAGAGTTGAAGATGTCCGCTTGCACTTGTCGTTGCAGAAAGATAGCATGGGTCATCACGTGCGGTGCTGCCGGTGGCGGTCCTGCGTATGAGTATCGATTGTTGAGAGGTGAACAATGATCCCGAGGACCCCTGTATTCGCGTTGGCCCTGCTCGCTGCTTCGGCGGCTCTCGCAGAGGCTCCCTATCCGGCAAGTGCGGTCGCTACCGATGCTGCGTTGCACCCCTGGTCCACTAACACACACCCGACCGACGTCGCCAAGTCGCACGTCGAGGAGATCATCGCTCCGATGGGGGCGACACACAAGTACACGGTCGTCCAAAGCGGCACGATGGATGGCCGCAATTGCCGGTCGCCAATGGGCTGCGGGATTTCCAGGGAAGGGGCCTTTCTCCAAACCTGGGAGTCCAACCGAGCGGTTCGGATGGAAAACGTGGGTGACGCCGACGTCGTCAACCCGTGGCTCTCCAATGGCCGCAACAACTTCCGCAGCGTCGAAGAGATCGTCTCCTCCGCTGTCTCGCCGGGCATGACGGATGCGGACAAGGCTTTTGCCCTCTGGTTCCAGGAAATCCAGTATCGTCACCATTCCCCGGGCGACAACGGTGAACTGGGGGACCCTGTGAAGGTCTTCAATGTCTATGGATACAACACCTGCGGCAACGACTCCATCTGCCTGGCTACGCTGTGGCGCGAGGCCGGACTCAAAGTGGCGCCGGCCCGCGCCCTGGGCCACTGCATCTCCCAGGCTTTTTATGACGGCGGCTGGCACTTCTATGATGGCGACATGCACTCCGTTTACCTCTTGAGGGACAACCAGACCGTAGCCGGCGAAAAGGTCCTTTCTGTGGATATTGAGCGAGTCGGCGTGACGACCCAGAAGTTCGTCATCGACGTTGTGAGGAGAGAGCCATGAGAACATGTACATTCGCGTTGACGCTGACCACAACTCCGAGAACAGATTGCTCTGTCAGTGAGCAAATCCTTACAACCTCACTACAACCCGAACCGCCAATACCTTCCAATTCTGAAAAATGACAAGTTCCTACGTGCTGGGTTAAGTGTCTATGGACAAGAAAGGCGATGGCGCCTATGCCCACTACGGCTGCGACTACGACCGGGAAAAAACGCTGCATTAACACTGCTTCATCTTGAACCATTCTCATGTTCTCCTATGCATATATTGTAACAAATTCATGTTCTCATATATATGCCGTTTGTCGGGCGCGAATTGTTCAAGAAAATCTTCCCTTTCTTGCGAAAAGCAGAGGTCCGGCCGGGTCAATTGCCTCAATTGGCGTTGCGGGGAGTGTCTTGCTTGAGTTGGATGTTGATGTATAGGCCGGGCAGGTGCTCGCTCAAACGGCGTTTGGCCGCTGCGCTGATGCGGTTACGCGAAGTGATAAAGAAGAATGCAAGGTTTGGGAGGCTTTCGAGGTGGCGCAGGCCCTGGTCGGTGATGTTGCCGTCGTCTATTGAGAGATGGTTGAGCTTGCTCATGTTAGCGAGATGTCGTAGCCCCTCATCCGTAAGCGTGGGGCCTCCGATTCCCAGTCGCTCCATTTCGGTCAGGCCTGCGAGGTGGGCCAGCCCCTTATCGGTGAAGCGACGCGGTCCTATCTGGAGCCACTCGAGCTTCTTGAGGTTAGCCAGCGAAACGAGGTCCGCATCGGTCAGAAATGACGACCTGTCGATCCAGAGGCTGAGTTTGCGAAGGTTGGTCACGCCGCTGAGATCGAGGACGGCCCCGGCGGGCTTGATGTCGTGGGCCGACAGGTTCGTCAGGTTCGGCAGGGCCGCGAACTGGCTCAGGCCCGCAATCGTCATTTCAGTATGGCTGAGGTTCAGAGTTTCGATAGATTTCAAGGTGAGCAGCTTGGCGCAGCCGGCGTCGGTGATGGGACAGCCGAAGATGCTGAGTTCCCGCAGGTTAGTGAACCCGGCAATATGCGACATCCCTTCATCGGTCACTCCGATACTGCCAATGCCGAGCTTTTCGAGGTTCTTCAGTCCGGACAGCTTAGCAAGGCCGCGGTCGGTGTAGTATGTCTTGTTCAACTTTGGATCGACGTTGTAGGGCCTGCTGATGCCAAGGTCTCTTAAATTGTGCAGTTGCCCCAGGTAGGAGAGGACTTCGTCGTTCATAATCGTGCCGGGCACACGGAGATAGTCGATAGATTTGATCTCGGCCAGATGTGCGACGCCTCTGACGGTGGCCTTCGAGTTGGGGATGTCCAGCTTTTTCAGGTTGGCGAGCTTCTTGAGATGTGCGACACCGGCATCGGTGATGTTTTCGTTCCAATGGAGGGTGAGATTTTCGAGGTTGGGGATTTCGCTGATGTGCACAAGGGCGGCATCGGTTAGCTGTCTCATGTGGCCAAGATTGAGAATCTTTAGCGACGGCACGTTCTTTAGATGTGCCATTCCGGCATCTGTAAAGGTCTCACCCTGCAGCATGAGGTATGTCAAAGACGGGAGTTTCGCGAGGTGAATCAGGGCTGCATTGTTCATGCGTCCGCCACCGAGGGCGAGTTCTTCAAGGCCCGTCAGCTTCTGCAGATGTGCCAGGCCGGCGTTTGTCAGGCGGTTCTCCTCGAGATACAGTGCCTTGAGCCAGGGCAGTTGGGCGATTTCAGCCAGTATTTGGTCGGTGGCGCGCTTTGAGAGGGTAAGCCTTTCGAGATTCTTGAGATGCTTGAGGGATTGTACGCCTTTGGCGGAGATATTAGTGTTTTGAAGGCTCAGGACCTTCAGACCCGTCAAATGGGCAATATGGGGCATACATCTCTCGTCTGGCAGCGCGCCGCCTTGATATGGTCCGTAGATGGTCAGCATGTGGAGACCGTCCGCCTTGAGGCTGAGCAGGGGCGAGAGGTCTTTCCATGCATCCTGTGCAACGGATAGGCTGAGGCGTTTGCCGGCCGGAACGGTAACGCTGCCCCGAGCCTGGCCAAGATAGTCCCATTCCGAATCGCCCGCTAAGGTCCAGTAGAAGAAACTGCCTATATTCCTCTTGGCATTTTCGTCCTGAATCATCAGGTTGCCGAGAGTACGGTCGGCGGGGAAATGAACGACGCGCTCGGCGAGCAGAGGATTCGCGGCGGCGGGCCTTTGCGCTGCATATTTGCGAACGAGTTCCAAAATGCCGGGCCGGGTCTCTTTGGCAGCGTGAGCCGACACCGCCAAGCATGCGAGCAGCGTCAAGAACACTTTCTTAATCGAACAGCTAACAGTCATCTCAGCGGCTCCTTTGGCGTGCAGTCCAGGACGACGTTGCCTTCTTTATCCACAACCTTGCCATCCTGCCAGGTATAACGACCTGGGATGCCGACAAGAGAATTCCCTTTGAAAATTCTAACCGTTGCTCCGTTAAGAATGTCATCCGGGACAAATGACCCTAATGCGTCGTGGTCAGGATTCAATTCTATCTCCGTGATTTTGTAATGGGAGCTCACGGTGTTGTTAAAACGACTATTAAGCTTATGTCTCCCGTTGCTAACGTCAGCTTCTATGGGAACCCACAAATCGCCAATCTTCTTAAACCGAACATTCTTCAAGAAAACGAAAGAAGTATCATTTTCCGGCAACACATAGCCGGTGGCAAGTACATTCCCCGGCCCTTTTCTTAGTTCCGCCTTTGCAATATTATAGCCATGAGCCGGGTCAATCCATACCGTATAATCACCTGTCCTGGCTTTTGCCTCTATAACGTAACAATCCGAACCTCCAATTTTTTCCATTTTATCCCGAACGCGTACCGAATCGCCCTTGCGAATAATTGAATCTATACGTTCGATGCTCTGACGCAAATGTCCCATTGCGATAGAGCCGGGGAAGTGTTCAAACGTTGATGTACGCCTGGGGCGTTGTTTGTCTTCTGCGTTCTGTATTAAAAAGACAGTCCCTTTTGAAAACTCTTTTTTTATCTTAGCTTTGTTATACGCATAGTAATCTTTGCCATCCCATAGGTGGCTTGCGTAGTACGCCTTATCTTTTGTTAAATGCATTCTTGGATTAATATCGCCCCAGGAGTAAGAGCGAACGCAGGCCCTTTTTTCGTCAACACGGCCATCAAAGGCAGAATAATGCTGGTACTCCGGCTTGTTATCCGAAAACGTGTAGACTTTGGTTGAGCACTCACTTTTTGCAATAAAGGATTGAACCTTGTCCTGAGTTTCTGCGAATTTGTCGAGCAGGTCCGAAGCGCTGGGATGGCTTTTATTAGCCGGTGTGTGCCTTGTTCCGCTCCTTTGGGCCGGCTGCCTATCCTTTCCCCGCATCATCTTCAGCAATTCCCGGCCGGAAAAAGGCTTGTCGCTGCCTGCCCAACAGACCGGCACGCAACCTGCACAAATCAGCGTTACAATTAGAATTGCTTTTTTAGTGTTTTGCATTGTCGGCTTCCTTGATTTTCTCGGCAAGTTCTTTTTGTGAAAATCCTTCGGCAATGACGATGTGATCGCAATCCGTCATGACAAGCCAGGGCAGCTTTTCCACCCGCCAGGCGCGCAACACCTGCGGCACGACGTCCGGCAGCTTTCCAACCGGCAGTCGCACCCGGTTGGACCGCACCCAGGAATCGGCAAAGCCCGGATTGACTTTCGAACAATGCAGCACAGCGACTATGACACCTTGGCTCTCGATTCTCCCGGCCTCTTCGTTCAAGTCAAGGACATATTTTTGCGAAGCAGGCTGCGCCAGGTCACAGAAGCACAGCAGAATCTTCTTGCCCTTAGTCTGGGTCGGCTTGATTTTCAGCTCGAGCTCGCGGAGGTCCGGCACGGCTTTGACTACGGGAAGCATGCCTTTTCCCGGCTCGTATTCGACCCATTGGGCTTTGCGGTCAACGACTAATTTCGCGTCGCTTGCCAGCAGTACAGCGGATCCCAGGCGGTAATAAAGCCGCTGTTGAGATCGACATAGGCGGTTACCTGCGCCCCGTTCGGGATGTCGTGCGGCGAAAATGAACGCAGGGCCTCGTGGTCGGGATTAAGGACTATCTCGGCGACCTTGATATGAGTTCTCGAATCGCTTGTCTTGCCTATGCCACTGAAGGCCCTGCGATACCGCATATCCGCCTCGACGGGCAACCAGATACCGTCAGTCTTCTTGAAGCGAAGATTCTCCAGAGAGAAATCAAGCTTCTTGCCCGCGATCTCGAAGGGCTTGCCGTAGAAGAAATGGCCCTCGCCTCGCAGCAGTTCCACTTCGGCCTTTGCGATGTTGTATCCGTGTTCGGGGTCGATCCAGAGGACGTGCTTGCCGTGGTTTGTATCGGCATCGATGACGTAGCACTCGACGCCGCCGACCTTCTCAGTCTCCCGGCGAACTGAAATCTCGCGCGCTTCTCGAAGCACTTTGTCCACGCGATCTTCGCTGCTACTCAAGTACCCCGTCAGGGCCGTGCCGTACATCCTGCTTGTCAACCTGCCGTTGGTGATCTCGTCCTTGCCGCTCATATACGGACGGACCCTGCCCGGACAAACACCCGGCTTGGCGTCTTCCTTTGGCACGCCCGAATAACGCATGTAATTCTCGCCGTCCCACAGCCAGCTTGTATATACAGGGTCGTCCTTGGGCACGTCTCTGGTCCCCACCCGGCCCCACGTCAGCTTGCGAAGCTTAACTCGATTGCCTTGTTTTTGCGTACCGTCATAGCGCACCTCGCAGATACAGTCTATCCTTCTCTTCCTGCCCAGCGTCTGCAGGCTGAATTCAGACCACGATTCGCTCTTTATGATATAAGATCGAAGCTTGTCCTGAGTCTCTGCGAATTTGTCGAGCAGTTCCGAAGCGCTGGGATGGCTTTTATTAGCCGGTGTGTCCCTTGTTCCCCTCCTTTGGGCTGGCTGCCTATCCTTTCCCCGCATCATCTTGAGCAATTCCCGGCCGGAAAGAGGCTTGTCGCTGCCTGCCCAACAGACCGGTACAAAACCCGCCAAAATCAGCATTGCAATCAAAATGGTTCTCTTTGCTCTTCTCATTATTTTCTTTTCGGCTTAGGTTTTTTCACCTTTTCACTTTCAGCCTTTATTAGCTTGTCCATATCCGCTTCCATAGGGATCCCAATATCGTCTATCTTTTCAAAGCGAACATTTTTCATAGAACATACTTTCCGATTTTCCTGATGAGCTTTTCTAGGTCAACCTTCTGGCCCTTTTCATCCACCAACTGACCATCCTGCCAGGTGTATCGCGTCGGTAGGAAGTTTATTCTCACGCGAGTTCCATTTACAAGCTCCGGGTCGTTATTCGGATCCTCCAAAATTGGATCGGCAAACGACCCAAGCTTATCATGATCAGGATTCAATATAATCTTCGTTCGCTTGAAGTGTATGTCCTCTTTCATAAAGTGCTCTCGACTACCACCTACGATCGTGTAGTTACCTACATCCGCCTCCATAGGGACCCAGACACCATCAACCTCCTCAAAGCGAACATTGTCCACGTATGCCGTTGCGACGTCGCCCATTGATAATAGGTGTCTGCGCTGATACTCACCTTCTTCGGCCCTCTGTCTTACTTTGGCCGGATGATAACCATGTTCCGGATCCAACCATAGCGAGTATCGTCCATACTTCGTATGAGCGTCTATTACCCAGCAATCAGAACCCCCAACATTCTCAGTTGTCTCGCGAACTGAAATGCGATCAGCTCCGCGAAGGACAGCATCCAACCTTTCATCCGCACCTATGTAGCCTACTAAATACGAAACCCCACCATGTCGACTAAGGACCACTTTATGTGGTGTTACTTTTGGAAATCGGCCAGCCTTCCCTGTCCCTGGAGAATTAGAAGTTCTAATGTGCTGATAGGTTTTCTTATCCTTACCGTCTACTATATGACAATGGTAACCTGGGGCGTCCTCAGGGATATCCCTCAATCTCCGGTTAACATCTCCCCATTTATATGTTTGGCGATAAGTACGCTTGTCATCATACCGTGTCTGCCCGCGTTCGAATTTCTTTCCTCTGATCGTACGTCTGGCTTGGATAGGTTGGAGTCGGTAGCTATAGTCGCAACTTTCTTCATAATGGTCAATAAAACTCAAAGTTGAGTCAAGCGCCTGGGTGTACTTGTCCAGCAACTCACGAGGGGTCGAATACACTGGTTTAGCTTTGCCGCGCCTGCTTCTCGCCGAACAGATCGGCACCAAACCTGCACAAATCAACGTTACAATTAGGGTTGTTCGCTTAGCGTTCCGCATGGCCACTCCTTTTCAACTTCTCATTCTGCACGCGAGCGTATCGGCTGAGCAGGTCATAGACGGTTGCACGCTGAGAGTTCGTTCCGCCCGCGACAGATTCAGTCGTGCAAAGAGACAAGGCTGCAAAGGCCCAGATAACCGCTGT
>JBDREF010000044.1:0-5647 GCA_043820045.1 Planctomycetota bacterium
ATGAAAATTCCGATTGCCACGATAAAGATTCGCGTCAGTAGCAGACGAGCCTTCGAGGAGAGCCCTGCCTTAAACCACGGCGCGACCACATCCTGGGTCAGTACCGAACTCCAGCACAGCAGGTAACTGTCGTGAGTTGACATAAAGGCAGCCAACATGCCCGCCGAGACGATACCGATGAGACCGGCGGGAAGTATCTGGCTCAAGAAGACCGGCATCGCCATAAGAGTCACCTGCGGATCGGCCGGACCGCCTTCGGGCAGAAAGATGCTTCTCAGCGACTCGTGCTGCGAGATATAGACAAAGGCACAAATGCCGAAAAAGTAGGGCAAGAGAAATCGTATCAGGAATCCAATCGAAGCCCATGTGTAGATTTTCTTGACGGTGCGTGTGTTTTCCGCCGAACAGGCCCGTATCACCGAAGTCTGCCAGACGGCACAACTCACCAGGCCTAAGAAGAACATCCACACCACGTAAGAGACACCGAATCCCTCGGCATGAAACGGATTGAAGCCAGCCTCGCCTTTCAGTTGGGACACCGTATCAACAATGTTGCCCCAGCCAAGGTACCTGATGGAAAGCAGGCTCGTCGCCAAAAGACTGAGCGACAGAACTACGAACTGTATATAATCGAGGACTACCACCGAAACCATCCCGCCCAGCGTGGTATAAAGCAGAACCAAGCCTAACAAAACGCTCATTATGATCTTGAGGTGAACGTCCGAGGTCAGTCCTGTTATGCCCATCACAAAAATTGACCCGGCCTTGAGGAACATTCCCATATTGAGGATGCCGGAGAAGGCCAGTATTGTGCCGCCCAGAATGCGCACGCCGCGTCCGAATCGCCTTTCGTAAAACTCCGGGATGGTCATTACGTTCATTCGCCGCAGCGGCACGACTATGAACCCGGTCAGTCCCACAACCAGGGTCACGACGGCCGCGGCCAATGCAATGTGAAACGCCGCGAAGCCGCCGGTGAATCCCTTCTGGGCCGAGTACATCACCGTCACCAGGCCAAGCTCGGTCCCGATCATCGTCGCGATAGCAAGGAATGTTTTCAGGCCACGGCCGGCAACCATGAAGTCCGTCACGTTCTTGATATATCGCCTGATATATACGCCGAAAGCTACGACGACGACAAGATAGCCGACGACGATGCACCAGTCCACGGGACCGAAGTTGGTTCCGATTCCAATAGCGTCCAAATCCATATCATCTCCTGATTACCGAACTTCAAACCGACATAATATAACGCGGACGTCCCTACTTCGTTCTGGAAAGTTCCTTTTCACAGAGTTCTATATGACTGTTCTGCTCGGCCGAGCCTTTGCGGCCGGCTGCTCCTAACTTCCAGGCGGACCGCGCCTCTTCGAGCCTGCCGAGAGCCTCAAGAGTCTTGCCGCGCCAGTACTGAGCCGATGCCTCCTGCGGCCTGTTCGAGCGCCCGACGCCGATATTCTCCGGATAAGTCAAAGACGCCTCGAAGTCCTGCAAAGCTCCTGTGAAATTCTTATCTTCGAAGCGCTTCTCGCCTCGTTTCACATGCGCCTTGTGGAAAATGTCCCACGTGATGCTCTGGCCCTCCCAGTTGACAAAGTAAGGCGTCGATTCGAGCAAATCGATTGCCTCCGTGTACCGCTCTTGGTCAAGATACGCCTGTGCGAGCATAACGATAACATCGGCACGTCTGAGCGTCTCGAACGGCGTGGATTCGAGAACATTTATCGCCTCGGGCCGTTTCTTCGCGGCCAAGAGAATATCGGCCAGGTCGCGGTACAGGGTCTGGTCCTTCGGCCGGGCGGCAATGGCTTTACGGTACAGGCTTTCCGCCTTGGAGAAGTCTTCTTCCACCGCCCAGGCGTAAAGGCCGAGATTGCGAAACGCAATGCTCAGCGACGGGTCCAAATCGGCCGCCTTTTCCCAGTGCCGAACGGCCTCATCCAGCCGGTCGAAGTTGCCGTAGAGATTTCCAAGATGCAGATGTGCACAGGCATCATCAGGGTTCTTGCTGATGGCGTACCGTAACACTTCAACCGCTTCCGGCCGGGATGGAAAAACAAAATCTTTGTGCGTCCTGACGGCCGTGTGCAGATATGTTGTCGCCTTCGCTTGCCTGCTCTGCAGCGATTCAAAGTACGCCAGATAATAGAGAGGCAACGGGCTGCGTTCGTTCTCCGGTACCGCCTCTACGCACACTGCCGAGAGCAGCCTTGCGGCTTCATCCGGCAATCCAAGGTCAGCGAATATGAGACTGGCCTCCAACATTTGAAAGTCGTCCTCGCCCACGTAAGCGCGGACTTCGCGTGCGAAGCGATCCATCGCGTCTTTCTTACCCAGCAGTGCACGGACCGCCCTCGGCACCAAAGACGTCGGATTCTCGGCAATTCTTTCTTGAGCATACTTTTGTGCCTGTTTCTTTTTTCCGGCGGCGCACAAAGCCACCAGCAGATGGTCCTTCGCCCGGGCATCGGTCGGGTTCAGCCGTACCGCTTTCTGGAAAGTCTCGATTGCCTTTGCATAGTTCCTCTGTCGCATGTACACACGGCCGGCTAAGTCGTAGCCGAGAGATTCGGCACCGAGACATCTTACCGCTTTGTATGCACACTTCAGCGCTGAGGCCTCATCTGCCAATCGCAAATGGCACACGCCGAGTAAGTACCACGACAAGCCGTCGTTGTCGTCTTTGCCCAGGGCGGTCTTAAGTCGCGCGGCCGCCTTCTCATAGAGTGCCGCCTCGATATCAAGTATCGCCATCGCCCGCAGTGCCGGCGTGTATTGCGGGTTTTCCGCCAGAGCTTTTTCATAATACTCGACGGCCTTCCTGCGATTGGTTCCCAGGTCGTGCTTTCGGCCCCTTAGATATTTTTCCTCCACAGTGAGCTGCCCGTCGTCTTTCGTCATCAAATCCGAAAGCTCGGGCTCGGGAGTCTTCGGAATCGGCAGAGGAGTAGTGAAAGATGCGATGGCCTGCCCCTTCGCGGTCTTGATTGTCACATCGACGGGCGACTGCGGAGCGGGGCGAATCGTCACCACCTGCGGATTCTTCGGGCCAAGGTCGAGGGTCTTCTTGAGAAGCTGCCGACTGCCCTGATAGAGAGTACAGGTCGCACCGGAGAAGTTACTCGTAGCGCCGATGCGCAGTTCGAGCTTGTCACCATCGCGATTCGTCTGTACGGCGATGTCCTTCGTGGCATACTCGAAACCGTCGCCGAGGCCGTGCACGGGATACCAGTATTCCTGCCATGAGACCGCTTGCCTGGGCATCAGCATGCCGTAATCGGACTGGGTCGGCAGCGGCCCGCTCTGGACTTCTATATAGGGGCCGTCTTTGTCGGAGAGGTTCTGCTGGCTCACGATGCCGAAGTCCCACTGGCCCCACGTCCAGGCCTTCTTGCCGCTCAGCTCATGGTGGTCGGCTACTTGCACGATTCCCCGGTCCGCATCGACTTCGTAAGCGCCGAAGAAATCAAAGACACAATCGACGGAAAAAATAGAAGACGAAGTTTCGTAATTCTTCAACCATGACAAATCCCGGCCCTCGTCGACGGGCCAGTTAAAGAATTTCACGCCGTTATGGTCGGTGCCGAGAGTCATCGGATAGATAAAGCGCGTTCCCGGCCGGTTCGGGAAAGCGGTGCAGTTCCAGAAGTAGTACGGGCTCATCGCATCCTCAGGATTGAAGATTCGAATCCGCTCGTCCAGGTATGCCTTGCCCGGATGCAAAGTCACCCGCACCGTCCACTGCGTCCGCTGGCTCTTTTCCATGTTGTTGATTTCCAGATAAGCCGAGCCGTCCGCATTCTCGCCGATGAGCGCATCGACCGGCGAGAGGATAGTCACCGTGTGCCCGTGCGGCCCGGCGTTCCATTCCACCCCGCCGCTGATCCACGCCCCGCGCATCGCTATCATGCCGGGCTTGATTACATCGTTGAGATGGAACATCTCCTTTCCCTCGGTCTTGTCGAAGACCGAATGCAGACGCCCGCCAAGTTCGGGCAGGCACGTGACCTTCAGATATTCGTTTTCGAGAAACAGGGCCTTGTAAGTCCGGTCGGCTTTGGTCCTGGAGAGGTGGTCCTGCATCTGATAGGGATAGACGATGGAGCCTTTGACCGTGGTCGAGAATTTCACATCGCCTTCCAGCGCCCAGAGCTTGGGATTGATATCGTCCGACCAGCCGTAAGTGGGAATGGTAACGGTGCCCTCCCATGCGCTGACCTTAGCGTAGCTTCGGCCGCAGAGCACCAGAGCCAATGTAGTAAAAATGATAACGATGCGTGAATACCTGTCCGAACCTGTCATAACTCTCACCTCACATTCTTCTCACCGGCCAAATACGAGTTTTCATTTCTGCCTCAGCGAAGGCACAGCGTCTTCGGTGTTCATAGTTTATTGGCCTTTGGCCGTAAAGGAAATAGAAAATCATTGTCGACAGGAATTTGCCCGGCTGGTTTTCACGGATTGGGAACGTAAGCCGTCCCTTTGTATCGCCTGGCTCTTTGCTTCGGCAATTCCAATTGGGCGAATAACGGTACGCTCACAGTTCCGTGTCTATGCCGAATATCTTTATGTCACGGTCGCGGTCCTTGGCTATTGAAACAATACCGCCTGTTCTATCGATGGCGACACTCCAGCCGCCATATACACGGCCCTTCCATGGCCCGTTCGTTATTTCGCCGACAACGTTGGTCCCCACGACATAAGCCCCGGCCTTCCTCGCCGTATTCCCGACCACTTTTTCGAGCACCCTGCCGTGCGCGGGCCAGTCCTTTTCCTCGGCCGCATATCCGTACGGCACCAGCAGCAAATCCGGCCTCAGCTCAGCCATGCGTTCGAGGATTGCAGCCTCGTGAGTATCCGCGCAGATAAGCAGGCCGATCCTGCCGAATTCGGTATCGATGGCGTTGACTTCCTCGCCGGGAGTATAAGGCGGGCTCATCAGTTCGGAAAGTAGGTTGATCTTGCGGTGCTTGAGCAGGATGTTCCCGTCGCCGTCGATCAGCAGCACCGAATCATACAGGCGGCCTTTATCTTTCTCCGCCAGGCCTACACAAAGGTAAATACCATTATTCCGGGCAAGTCTGCACAGGCGGTCCGAGTCCGTCCCCGGAATTGAACACGCCCTCTCGTGTGCATCGGGATTGACCCAGCCCAAAATCACGGTCTCCGGAAAGCACGCAACCTGCACCCCGGCGTCTTTCGCCTCGCGTACGGCGTTTTCAATCCGCACAAAATTGCCCTCGCGGTCGCCGTCCAGCGAGAATATCTGACACATTGCAATCTTCACCGTTCCCATCTTTGCCGCACCCGTCTGACAGAAGAAATCACCATTTTTCGCCGTATGCAGCAATTATAGGATTTGTCGCCCCCGAGACAATGATTTTCACGTCCGAATCCGAAGAGCGTATAATCGGTACGCCGGGGAAAAAATAGTAGCTTGTAAGATACTATTGTATCGCCCGGCGTATCCTGTTAGAATTTGACGTGCAGCGTGAAGAAGCGCCGTCTGTTAAGTCAAATCGGAAACTTCAGTTTAAAGGAGCAGCAAGATGGAGACTTATCTTTATTTTCTTCTGTTTCCTGAGTCCCTGGTTGTCTCGATGCTCGGCCCGTCCGAGTTCGGCGCGTATCTTGCCACGGGAACAGA
>JBDREF010000045.1:0-5888 GCA_043820045.1 Planctomycetota bacterium
GAGAGCCACGATTACTTCAACGTCCACCCGTCGGTGCGAGAGGTTCCGGACGCCGACTTCGGGTAATCGCCGAAGATCTCCGCCGGTTCTCTATCTAATGTCGCGCGCCCTCTCCCAAAGAGCGTTCACCGCCTGCCGCGGCACCGCCTTCTTGGCCACTTCCAGCATCATAGCCTGGCCGGTAGAACAAAAAAAGAGCCGAATCGTATTGTATAGGGGTACCGTTGCGCTGTATAATAGGTACCAAATGGACGAACGAATATGCGAACTATAAGCTGTTTATTGAGGTTTTCTCTGCTTGTGGCTGTTACCCTGAGTAGCGGGGTAACGCGGGCGTATTATTTTGCCCGCATTGTCGAAACAGCCCCCGTTTCCGGAACGGCCAGGTATCTTATGCTCTGCGACGAGAGCAACACCCCCGCTGTGCTTACGCCGCGCACCAGCCCAGCCAAACAACTGGGCCTTTACCCAAAGAGGGTTTCGGTTGCTCATGGTCCGGGGCATGTAGGAACTGTTGAAACGGCCCTTGCGCCGTCCGTTGCCGGCGCCGGAGCTTTGCCTCTTGTATCGGCGGCACAAATCACGCCGCACACTCTTTTCTCCCTTCGCTGCCTGCTGACAGTTTAGATTGTCTCCCCTTTCCAGGCGTCTTTCCCGGCGCATCATTGCGTTCATGCAGGAACCGTTCCGTCCGAACAGGACGAGTTCGAGTCTGTTCTGCCGCTGCAATCCTGATGCCGGGAGGAAAAGATAGATTCTTCAACGGCGCGCCACATCACAGGATGCGGCGCAGATTCTTGCTATGGTTCTGCGGCCGGTGCAGATCCGGCCGGGCGACATAGCAAGGGAGAAACAGAAGATGAATACTCTTAAAATAAGACCGACAATCAGTGTTTTTGATCGTGTTCGGGAATTACTCGAACAGGACCGGCCGCAGGACGCACTCAATCTTATCGAGCACGTCGGTCAGAATACACCTGCAATGAAGAATGCACAGGGCGTTTGCCTCTTACGGCTCGGAAGAATCGAAGACGCAATCTGCGTGCTTCGCGAAATTGCCTTCCAGGGTCATGTCTGTATCCCGTCGGATACGCCTGCCGTTTACCAGGCGAATTTCGCCACTGCAATGTTGATGGCGAATCATAAGGACGGCGCGATTGACCTCATAAAGCAACTCGACGCCAAACGGTGCCCGGCAGTTGCCGAACTCAAAGCCGCAATCGACAGATGGGAGAAAAGCATGCCCCTGGTTCGGCGACTGCTCTTCAAGATCGGCATATACCCGAGTACCCCGATGCCCATAGATTTTGTCCTCGGCGATCTTGGATGAAGTGTCACTGGCTGCACCCCGACGGCGGAAGCGGCGTTCACTCTGCCATTCCGGCGGAATGTCGCCGCCCGCCGTCTTCAACTCCGGCTCATCGGTACTCCGTCATCTCAGTGCCGGTAGAATATACTACGCGCGGCGGTTGTGCCCACAGGACAGTCTTGGTACTCTGGTAGATGTGGAAGGGGCTGAGGACTGGACTTATAAATGTTAAATAGAATTGAGAACTATGAAGAAGCTGAATATAAAAAGGCTTATCAAGGCAAGCGAGAAGGTCATCGCCGGCGGCTCGTTGGACAATGGGGCAATTGTGGCCGCCAATCCCAGCGGCGCGGTCTATCCGTCCGCAGTCCAGGATTACGGATACGTCTGGGTGCGCGATGCGGCGTACGTTTGCATGGCCGCCGATTTGCTGGGACTTAAGGAAATCCCGGAGAGGTTCTTCGACTGGTGCCTTAACAGGACCGAAGGGTTCAGGGATACCGGTCTGTTCTACAACGCATACAGCGTCAACGGCGCCCTTCACGGCACGCTGATACCTCCCGACGAAGTAAAGGTTTCCCGGCAAGCGGCGGGCAAGTATGCACATCTGATACACCACGGAACGCAATTCCAGCCGGACCAGAACGGCACGCTGCTGATCGCAATCAACCACCATATAAAGCACTTCGGCTCCGACGTCTCATCGTTCGCGGAGTTGATAGCCACGACTGCGTCGGGTATCTGCAATTCGTGGAATGGCCGTATGTTTACGCTGCCTTGTTTTGACTTGTGGGAGGAAAGATGTATCCCTGCCAAACGACGGCGGTATCACACCTATTCGCTTGCGATGTGCGCCGCCGGACTAAGGGCCGCAACGCAATTGCTCGGCAAAAAGCCCAACTGGGTACGAAGGGAAAAAGAAATGTCGAACATATTGGCAAAAGCCTGTTCCGCCGGCGCGAAATCAATTCCAAGGACATACAATGCTGGCGGCGGCAATATCAAGAAGGACGATGCGCTGACCGACGCATCCATGCTGGGATTGATATATCCATCGGAGGCACTACATCCTTCGGACGAGAATATGAAAAGGACCGTTCGAGCGATCATGCAGCACAACATGACAAAGGACGGCGGCCTGCTGAGGTATCCGGGAGATAAGTACTGCGGCGGAGTACGCGATGGCTGGGTGACTCTCACGGGCGCCGGCTCGTGGCCCCTGCTTAGCTTCTGGATGTCCATATACTTCTCGCTTTCCGGCGACACCGGGAAGGCTCGCGAATTCTTCGCCCGCCCGCTGGCCGGAGTCAGCGAGCACATCCCCGAGCAGATATTCGCAGACAAAGCCAAGCCGTCGATAACCCCGCTGCTATGGTCCCACGCCATGTTCGTCATCGCAGCAAAGTTCCTGAGCCACGTACGAACTCGCACTCTACGATAACGCCGTAGTCGCAGGCCAGGCAGCCGCAGTATGGGCAGGTCTTCTCCTCCACAAGGCATCCTCCGTAAGCACTGTAGGTCCTCCCTCAGGGACACCTTACGGTGCCATAGGATGCTTCGCGGCGGCGTCCCTTTCGGCAGAGCCACCGCACCGTGGATTGCCCACACCGACCGCCCGTGTCGGCATGGTGATACTCAAACTCTCCATGTGAAATCGTGAAAGGCTCGTAGTCCTTTTGATTAATCAAAAGGACTACGAGCTTCGAGTTGGCACCGGACGTGGTCGCGGCTGTTTACGCGGGTGGCATTCGCGCAGAAGTCAAGCCAGCCGTCTGTGAATCGAATGCTGTAGGAGGTGGTGACATGGCGATAACATGACACAATTTGTGATTCTCGCCGAAGCTGCGAATCGAATGAAGCCGCTGCGTTCCCGGATGACTGCTCGCGGCTCTTGCGGAGACGGGCTTACACCCGCCGAAGCAGGCGCAGCGATGAGACCGCCAGCCTCCGTCCTTCCGACCGGAGTCCCAACGCAAGTTGGGACGAAGCGGAGGAATCTATTTTGAACAGATCTCTCCATTCCGCCTTCGGCTCCAGTCGAGATGACACACGCTTTTGAAGAAACACAACTCCAAATAATCAGGTTTCTGCGGACCTGAAAAAGTTGGCTTGCTCCGAGGATTCTGGTATCATGTTGTGGTGCCTTCGGGTGGTCTGAAAAACAAGTTAAGGAGTCGAAAATGAGCTTATCACGTCGTGAATTCTTGGCCGGCGCTGCGGCGTCTCTGGCGGCGATGCCGCTGGCCGCAATCGCAGGGGAAAGTCGTCAGCCGAATGAAAAGAAATTTCAAATCTGCATTTTTTCCAAGCACCTGCAGTGGCTCGATTACAGCGGCATGGCGCAAACCGCCGCGGAGCTTGGCTTTGACGGCGTTGATCTGACCGTCCGGCGCGGCGGCCACGTCCTGCCCGAGAGGGTCGAAGACGACCTGCCCAGGGCCATCGAAGCTATCAGAGCCGCGGGTATCAAGCCGTTGACGATAGTCACGGACATCAACAACCCGGACGATCCGAAAACAGAGAGTGTGTTGAAAACCGCAAGCGCACTTGGCATCAAGTACTATCGATTAGGTTACTACACCTATGATGAGGACGCAAGCATAGCTGCCACCCTGGAGCAGGCTAAACCGAAATTAAGAGACTTAGCGGCGATGAATAAGCATTTTAATATTCACGGCGCCTACCAGAATCACTCCGGGAGCAGATACGTCGGCGCCCCCGTTTGGGACTTATGGGAGCTGATCAGGGATCTCGATCCGAAGTATATGGGCTGTCAGTTCGATATCCGCCATGCGACTGTCGAAGGCGGGCAGACGTGGCCGCTTCATTTGAGAGTCATGTCTGACCGCATAAAGACTCTGGCGGTCAAAGATTTCCTCTGGGAAAAGCAGAATAGCAAATGGGCGGCGGTCAATTGCCCGCTCGGCAAAGGTGCGGTAGATTTCACTCGCTACTTGCAGCTTCTGAAAAAGTTGTCGATAGGCGGCTGCATCCTGGTCCATTACGAATACGACCTGGGAGGCGCAGATCGCGGCGCGACGAAGCTGACGATGGAAAAAGGAAAAGTACTCGCAGCCATGCGGAAAGACCTCGAATTCCTGAAAACTCGCCTGCGCGACCACGGTCTATATTGAGTAAAGGGGACATTCTGCTTTTCGCCTTTCGATTCCGCAGCTCACGAAGTCGCGTAATCTCATGCTCTCTCAATTCTCGCGCGATACGGCCTTGTCGCGCGCGGTCAGCAGCGTGTCGCGCACCTTTTCCGGCTCGGCCACGCCGTACAGTGTCGCCTCGGGTATGGCCTGGCCCGTCCCCGCCGTCTGCACTCGCAGTTCCCAGATGCCGCAGAGCCTCATAAGAGGACCCTGCGCGAGCACGACGTCGGTGACACGATCCAGCGGAACCGCCTTTCGCTTGAGAAAGAATACGCCCTGGTCCACTCTCAACGTGCCGCCGTCAAGCCAGTACGATAAAGCCTGCGCCTGCTTGGCCGACAGCCATGGGCCCAAGGTAAAGGCGTGGATAATCGCCAGGATCAAACCTGCCCCAAGGAACCAGATGCCAACCACGACGATGATGAGGATTTGGGTCCAGTAGAAGTACCGAGCGACTTGCTTGCGCTGGATTGCAAATCTGTTGCCGTCCGTACCGTCCATTTGCATGACTCCTAAACCAGCCCATGCCGGCTCCCCGCTGCCTTTGCGAACGCTAGCGCCAAACAGCATGCGTCTTTCCCGCGATTAACGAAAAAGCTTACCGTCCGCCGCCGGACCCGGCAAGAAGAAAAAAGTCAAGTAGGACGGGCAGGACTCCGGCCAATCCGGCTTTGGGCCACGGTACACCACTGATATAATTGGCCTTGTCGAAATAAATCGTGAAGCCTGTGTACGAATCGATTAACATCGTGCAGTGAAATGAGAGAGCGGTTTCCATTCTATGTCTGGCTGCTCCCGCTGATTTGGGGGGTCTGCTCGTATGCTCACCACAACTACCCGGGTGATGAAAACGCGATGTGGCTAATCTCCTCTGCAGCGGGATCGTGGCTGGCGCCTTTCGCGTTCGTCGCAGGCGCCTCCAAGCAGGCCGTAGCTCTGGCCATTGCCCTGGCGGGAGCACTCGTAATCGGAGCAGCGGGGTTCGCGATGGATTGGTTCCGTGTCCGCAAGCTGCTCTGGGCGATCCTCTTTGTCTTCTGCTCATCGGCAATCTTCGTCACGGCGATAATGAGCTATCCCAGCATCGAACGGGCAATCAGCAAGAACGGCTCCTTGTGGGCCTATATCCTGTTCTCAATCAATATCGGTATCTACGCCTCGATCATCCTCTCGGTCTGTGCCACGCTGATCGTCAGAGTAGCGAGACGCAAAAGAAAAGGCTCCTAAACGGCCACCTTGTAGGATGGGTAGGCTCCCTGCCCATGCAGTGTAAGTTACGTTGCATGGCGGATTAACATGCGAAGTGCAACACAAGCGTTGCGGATCATGTTGAGCCGTCCGGTTGCACACTTTTAGTTCGAGTTCTGTTCTGGGGACTGAAGTCCCCAGAGCCCTGGGATTTTCCGCTTTGAGCCAGAGGCATG
>JBDREF010000046.1:0-5679 GCA_043820045.1 Planctomycetota bacterium
GACCGGGCCGGTGCCGTCCGCGCCCATCCACCACATTGCGCAGCTCATCACGTGCGCGCCGCGGTCGCGTATCTGGCCGCCACCTGATTCGAGCAGCCAGCGGAACACGCCGTGACAGTATCTCTGGTTGTACGGCCGCCAGCGCAGCGGGCCAAGCCACATGTCCCAGTCCAGCTCCGGCGGCGGATCGCTGTCCGGAACCGGGTTCTTGTCTTCCGGGCTCGGGTAGTGGAAGCAATCGACCCGGCTGATGTGCCCGATATTGCCGTTGACCAGATACCGATGCGCCAGGTAGGCCTCGGGCTGCGAGCGACCTTGCGAGCCGACCTGGACCGATACCTTGTTCTTCTTCGCCGCGGCGACCATCGCCTTGCCTTCCTCGATGGTGCAGCACGCCGGCTTTTCGACATAGACGTGTTTGCCGCATTCGGCGGCGTGAACCATCTGGACTGCATGCCAGTGGTCGGGCGTTGCTATCACGACCGCATCGATATCCTTGCGCTGCAGGATGTAACGGTAGTCGCGATAGGGCTGCACTCCCGGCCCTGCGGTTTCCAGCGCCTTGGCGAGGCGTTTTTCGTCGATGTCGCAAACCGCCGCGATGTTGACCTCGCTTTTGCCGCGGCGGCTTACCATATCATTCAGGTGGTACCCGCCCATGCCCCCAACTCCGATATGTGCTGTCGTTATTCGTTCGCTTGCGCCTGCTCTGCCGCGCCCGGCCAGGACACCGGAAGGAATCAGGTACGGTACGCTTGCCGCTGCTGCACCGGCGGCCACAAGAAATTCACGCCTGTTAAGTTGATTTGCCTTTTTCATCGCTCTATGACCTTTCTGCTTTCATCCCTTTTCAGCGGATAAGCTTTCGACAATATTCGTTCAGCCGTCAAGCCGCGCTTCTAAAGTGGCTTGAGGTTCGTCTGTTTCGTCGGTACCAGCTTCCGGCACGGGTAACCCGTGACCTCTTCGCCGCGTTTTCGCAGCGACTGGGCGATATTCGGCTTGAACTCTTCGGGCGCTGCCTTCATGCCGGCTTCAAGAGCCGTCACGGCCCTTTTGGCCGGAATTCGCTCGAGCACCATCCGGGCATCCTCGCGCAGATCCTTGTTGCTCAGCAACCCTGCAACCGGTTTTATAGAGTTCCTGGCGCCGATTTCCGAGAGCATCCAGAGCACTTCACGTCGAACTGCAACCGGCTGGCCGTCACCTAACAGCTCCACCAGCTCGGTCTCTACGGCCCTTTTCTCCTTGTTCGCGTCGGGCCGGCCGGTGTGCCGCACGATCTTCCATAAAGCTCGTTTGGCAGCCCGGGCGACTTCGAGGTCGCTGTCGGTCATAACTTCTGCCAGGGATTTGACCGCCGGTGCGCCCACGGCACCGGCGCCGAGCCATGCTTGCGTTCGCACCTTGTCGCTACCGTCCTTTAGTCCGGCGAGGAGTTTATCCACCGCGCTATTCCGGGCGGCGTCGGACTGCCGCGCCGTCGCCGCGACAATTCCCGCTGCGAGCGATGCCTTCTTGAGGTTATTCATAGACATGATTTGCGACCCTTTCTCTTAGATGTTTGCAGATATTATCCGAAACCGCATCAGATTCTACCCGCCCCCAACGGCCCGGTCAACAATTTATGCTCCAGACCGCCCATGAGACGCCGTTCCAGGTCAGGAAGGAATTCATGAAGTCGGATGATCCAATTACCCCAGAATAAGATATTGCCCTTGACGTTCGAAAACCGATTTGATAATCTGGATCATTCAGTAACTATCAATGAGGACAGGTATATGCCAAATCTAAAGTACAAACATGTTCTAGCTCTTAATCCGTATTTCGGGGATGGCACGTCCACCATGGGCATTTTCCCTCCGACCGGCCTGGAGTATATTGTTGCAAGCATGAAGGACCTCGTCGGCAAGGTAACATTTCTTGACCTTCGCCATGAAAATGCCTACCAGGATCCCGATGTGTTGAGCCGGTTCATCCGGGCCGAAATCGATCTGCTGTGCATCAGCATCCGCTGGGATGCGAAGTTCAGGGACATTTGTGATTTTGTCTCGCGACTGCCGGCTGAGGTTACCACCGTTGTCGGAGGTTACAAGGCCACACAGGAAGTCGACTACCTGTTTGAGCATTGTCCGAATATCGATATGATCGTGCGCGGCGAGGGCGAAGAGATCATCCAGCGGATCGTCACGGGGGTCACGTGCAGGGACATTCGCGGGCTCTCCTATCGAGAGAACGGACGCATCATCCACAACGAGAATCAGCAACTGCCCGACCTCTCGCACATTGCATTTCCCGACCGGTCGTTGCGAACGCACGATTACTACTGGTCACAGTGCGGTGCTCGACTCAGCAGGCACACGTTCGACACAGTCCTGACCACCCGGGGATGCCCATTCAAATGCAAGTTCTGCACGTTCAGCCTCAACCCGCTCGGCCAGAAGCGCAGCTACACGGAACGCCCCCTCGAGTCGGTCATTGAAGAACTCAAGACGATTACCGCCGACGTCGTAATGTTCAGCGACGACAATATCTTCACCAATATCAAGCGAAGCGAACAGCTTTGCGATCTGATTATCGAGAACAATATCAGGAAAACCTTCGCTGTCCAGGCACGAGTTGACATTGCCAGGTACCCGCATATCCTCGCTAAGGCCGAGAAAGCGGGCTTTCGGGTCTTCCTGATCGGGGTCGAGTCCCCGCACGACCGGATCCTGGGGCAACTTCAGAAAGGCATTACCCAGCAGCAAATCCGGGACGCCTTTGCGGTCCTGACGCAATATAACTTCTTTCTGCACGGGTACTTCATTTACGGCAACATCGGCGAGACGGAAGAGGAAATGCTTTACATCCCTAAGTTCGCCAAGGAGATCAAGCTGGATTCTATCAATTTTCATAAACTCCGCATCGAGAAGTTTTCGCCCCTCAAGGAAGTGGTTGAGTCAACCCCGGGCTACTATTACAAGCGCATCGGCGGCCCCGTCTATTCGGACCGTTACGGGCCTGCGGAACTCAAAAGCATCCGCAACCGTATCCGCTCGTCGTTCTACGATTTGCCGCAGCTTCTCCATATCGCGCAGAAAGCATGGCAAGTCGGACTTTTCCGTGGACGCGATTTAACGGTGGCGCTGCCCAATTTACCTCTCCTAATGTATGGGTTGGCCAGACGAAGAAAGCTAAAGAAAAAGAAAAGATAGTCCAACAATATAGAAAAGATGATAGTCGACAAACTCGTTGAAAAACTTCACGTCAGATCGAACTCTACGAAGTTAGTCATAGGCTCTATCCTCTCTCGCGTAGTACTCCGCGAATAGATGCGTCGAGATTGGGTTTTTCGAGCGGGCGATAGGCCTACCTGTTGTTCGGATGATCCTTAGTTTATGTCGGAGATGTCGCCATTGGGCGTGCCGACAAGGTAGATTCTGTTCTTGCCGCTACGTTTGGCTTCCAGCAGGGCCTTGTCGGCCTGCTGAAAAAGCTCCACGTTGGTCCGGCCGTCGCGCGGGAAGCTTGCCAGGCCGCCGCTTATTGTCAGCACTCCCTTGCCGGCCGGTCCTAATCCGCCCAGCGTAGACAATTCGGCTTTCTCCAACTCTTCGACGAACCTTTTCGCTATGAAGACCGCTTCGGTGGGGTGGCCGGCGCTTGTCGAGCGCCTGTCCGAAGCCGCCGGTCCGAGGCTGGAGGCCGGATGTCTGTCTTCTGTTTTTCGGTCTCTGTCCTGCGGCCTCTGTCTTGGGCTGCGCGGATCATCCCAGAAGACGACCGCGAATTCGTCGCCGCCTACTCTGCCGACGACATCGTGCGCCCGGCAGCAGCGCCGCATCAGAACGGCGGCCTGTTTTAAAATCTCGTCGCCGGCGCCGTGGCCGTAAACATCGTTATAATGTTTGAAGTTGTCGATGTCGAACACGAGCACTGTCACCTGTCCGTTTTCGTCCCTGGCGTGCTCGATGATCTGGCGGGAGAATTCCATGATATATCTTCTGTTCTTCAGGCCCGTCAGGTCGTCCTCGGTAGCTAACCGCTCGAGGTGCCTTATTCTCGCTTCCGTTGTTGTCTCGGGTTCGGCGGAGGGAGCGGCCGCAGGTTTCGGCCGGGCATGAGCGACTGTAACGGCTTCGCAGATATTGTCCGCCCGGACCGGGCAGATCAAATAATTGTCCGCGAGGCTCGATCCGTTGTAAGGCGAGCCGACCAGTTGTATCGCTATCGGCTCCTCGTACATTTGTGCCAGCAGGATGATTCTCGCATCGGATCGGTCCCGCAGGGCTTTGAGGGCGGAACTCAACCTTGCTGAGATTCCGTGCATAACGATAGCGATTGCCGCGAAGCGGTTTTTGCCTGCGGCGTCGATAGCGTCCGGCAGATTGGAAAGGACCTGGCAGCTCGCCTCCGCCGCGGCGTGCGAATCCAGGAAGGCTCTGCGAGGATCGCCCACCAGAAGGATTCTGCGCGCGTCTGCATCGTCGGAGACTTGTTTATCAGCGGCACTCATCTATCCCTGCCTCAAGTAAAACGTTCCGGCCGAGCCCGGCGAGGAGCGCAAACAATGTATCGGCCAATACATATGCTAACAGAATGCGGCGAAAAGTCAACTCGAATCCGCCCGGCCAGGTGATTGTCGAGCCTTGCCCGCCGCAGAAGACAGCGTCACAGCCGTCATTTAGCGGGCAGGCCGTCCAGGTTCTTTTTGACCTGCTCGGCGTAGCGGCTGTCCGGATAGAGGCTCACAAAACTCATCAAAGTCGCCCTCACCTGCTCCAGGTACTGCTTTTTCAGTTCCGGATTTGACTCGCCGTACTGACGCCACATGCTGATTTTCAGCAGTCCCAGTTCGTACAGCGCCAGCATCCCGGCATCGGTCTGTTGGTACTCCTTGTGCAGCTCGCCGAGTTTCTCGGCGCGATGCTGTTCGTCGGCGACAAGTTTTGCCTGGGCGAGAAGTATGTCGTCACGAAGCCGGTCGCCCTCCTCTGTTTGTTCGAGCAGCCCGTCGAGCTGCTGGGCGTAACCGGAGGCGTGTGGATTCAGCATCACGAATCTTGTCAACCGCTCGAAGGAGCCCGGCTCGTCAGTCCGGTTCTGGGGGCTTATTAGTATCCGCAACTGATCCAATCTTCTTTGCAGATCATCGAGCTTTGGCAGCGTCATTACGGAATCCGCCGGCGGGCGAAACAGGCCGGACAGTTTTCCGGACGGTTCCTTTTCCGCTTCGAGCAGTTTCGCTCGCTCGGCATCGAGCATAGCCTGGGCCTCGGTCAGAAGCTCTTGAGTCTGTTTGAATACGCCTCGGCCGGCCTGATGCCAGGCGACGCGCCATCTTGCTTCGATCGATTCGGGGCTGTTCGCGAAATCCCGGTACAACATCCACCAGATCTTTCTCGCTCTTTCATGCGGGTAATCGCTGTAGAAGTGCAGAATTTCCTTGGCGCCCAGCAGATTCGTGTCGGGGCTGTATTCGGTCAGGATACCTTTGTAGTAAAGGGCTATCGGCATCCGGCGGCTGTTGAGGCGCTTGTTAATGAACAAATCATACTGAAGTATGAGATCGTCTTTTTTCTTTTGATACTTCAGCTCCGGCGGCACTATGAACCAGCTTGGCCAGCGGTCGTAACTCAGCCGTTCCTGAATTTCTCTTTTCAATTCCGCACGGCGTGCTATCGGATCGGCGGGATA
>JBDREF010000047.1:0-22384 GCA_043820045.1 Planctomycetota bacterium
TACGAGGTGCGTTATGGCTGCGGAAACCGGCACGGTTTGGGCGATTGACATAGGCAATAATTCTCTAAAAGCGCTCTACTTGAGTACGGAGCGCGGTGTTGTCGAGGTAATCGGCTTCGATAATATTCGTCACGGCAAGATGCTCAGCGGAGGCAACGTGACGGATGTGGAAAGGGAAGAGCTTATTGCGTTGACTCTGCGCAAGTTTGTCAACAAGTACGATTTGAGCATGGACGACATAGCAGTCTCCGTGCCAAGCCAGAATAGTTTCGCACGTTTTGTAAACCTTCCTCCCGTCGAAGCGAAACGCATTCCAGAGATGGTCAAGTTCGAGGCGGTCCAGCAAATCCCGTTTGGCATCAACGATGTCCAGTGGGACTGGCAACTGATGACCGAGCCGGACAGCCCCGAGATCAAAGTGGGTATTTTTGCGATCAAGAATGAGGTCGTCAATTCGGCATTGGAACATTTCAGCAGAGAAGATGTGCAGGTCAGCTACGTGCAGATGGCGCCCATGGCCCTGTACAACTACCTGTTGCACGACCGTCCCGACCTTGTCACTTCCGACAGCCAGGCGACTGTCATTCTTAACATAGGGGCGGAAAATACCGACCTGGTCGTCTGCACAAAATCAGCGGTGTGGCAAAGATGTATTCTTATAGGCGGCAATGCTTTCACCAAGGCGATAGCGGACACTTTCAGACTCAATTTTGAAAAGGCCGAGAAGCTCAAACGTACGGCCCCGGTGAGCAAGTATGCCCGGCAGATATTCCAGGCTATGCGGCCGGTCTTCACGGACCTGGCATCCGAGGTACAGCGGTCGCTCGGTTTCTACAACAGCTCCAATCCGAACACCAAGATCGTCAGGATAGTTGCGATGGGAGGCGGAACGAAGCTGCGGGGCCTGCTCAAGTACATGCAGCAGACGCTGCAGATACCGGTTGAGAGGCCGGATTCGTTCAAGAGACTCGGGATAGGCCCGGGTGTCTCACCGGCGAAGTTCCACGAGAACGTCAGTGATTTCGGTGTTGTTTACGGTCTTGCCCTGCAGGGTCTCGGCCTTGCCAGGATCGAAAGCAACCTGCTGCCCCGCAATATCGCCAGAAGTATGGCCTGGGCGAGCAAGGGCAGGTATTTTATCGCTGCGGCGTGTATGTTGCTGGCCGTAATGCTTATGTGGTTTGCCAGAAACGGCTGGGACAGTATGAACTACACGAAGAACGCCCCGGTCCGGCTCAGGATCGCTTCGGTTCTTGGGCAGGTCAAAGCTGCCGAAGATAAGTTCAATGCGGAACAGGGCAAGGGCGTCGCTTCCGAGGCGGAGATAGAAAAACAGTTCGAGCCCTTCAGGTATCGTGAAATTATCCCGCTGGTGTACGAGACGATAATCTCAGCTTTGCCGAACGAGAAGAACACCCCGAAACAAGCCGGGCTCTACAAGGCATTTGCCGCCGGTGACGTGAAGAAGATTTTGGAGATTCCACGCAGGAACCGCAAGCAGGTATTCGTTACCAACATGTCTGTTTACTTCACAAACGATCTTTCCACAGCGAAGTTTGGCGGTGCGGATGCATGGAGAAAGAGCCGGGCTACTCCCGGCGCCGGACGCGAGGGATCTGACGAGTTCGGCGAGTACGAGTATGAGATGATGATGGAGATGGAGGCGGGGATGGACAGAGGCATGTATGCGCCTGGGTTCATGCCGGGCGGCCAAACCGCGGAGGCGAAGAAGCAGGGCTTTGTCGTGACAGTGGTGGGTTACACCCCCTACGGAAGCAGCGTAACTGAAATCGGAGAATTGCTTGATCCGCACGGAGTTGAAAGCCAGAAGGACAAATGGGGATTCGTCACCCGGCTGGCGAACCTTGATGCCATGGTTGCGGACGGCAATAGTCCCTTCATGTTGTACGAGAAGGCCGATCCGGAACAATTCAGCCTCGAAATACAGGAAATAACACTGGATACGGGAGTGCCGGATGGTATAGGAGAATGGAAGGACGTTACACCCATGACGGCAACGACGGCAACGAACGCACCTCGTTCGCCCACCGACGCTGTATGGGTTTTGGTTGACCCCATGACGAAGGAAGTCATTAACAAAGTTCTCGAACTGAACGAGAACGGGAAACCGAGGATCTACCAGGGCAAGGAAGTCTCCAAAGTGAATGACCATTGGTTTGTGCTGAATGCGAAGTTCATTTGGAAGGACGCACCCGAACCTCCGGTACAGCAATCCATGTCTCCGTTCGGAGGAATGTCACCGTCGCCCAGTGCGAGCAGGCCGGCTTCGTCGCCGAGTTCCGGCTCGGGAGGCCGAAATAGTTTACCTGACGATATGTGAGCCAAAAATGGATATACCGAAACCGAATTTTAAGCAGATATTGGAAAAGTTAAGCGTCTTCAAGAACAATTTGTCTCTGCTGGTGCCTGTAATCATAGCAGTGGTCAGCGTGCTTCTGTTTATCCCGACCCAGCTTATGAGCAGCAGGCTCAGGCAGCGGGTAGCGGACGAGAGTATCAGGAAGGGGGGCGATCAAGTCCGCAGGCACACCGAAGGGGTCGTTTCCAACGATCAATATGAAAAAGAGGCCGAACGCCAGAAGGCTCATGCGAACGACGCCAATGAGATAGCGCTTCTGGCGGTGCAAACGACACAGCGGGAGTTGTTGAGCTACGATCTGTTTCCCGAGCCCGACCCCAATGGCTTCTCAGGGTTGGTTTTTCAGCAATTCGGCCTGCGGTTTCGCAACGGGATCGAGCAACTGGTTGCTCGCGTCAACGGCCGTGATTGTCCTACGGATGTTGAACTGGAGAGGGGTCGGCAGGATGCGTCGGGACGTTCAGGCGCCAGGAGGGGAGGAGGCCTTGGGGGCTATGGAGGAGGCTACGGAGGGATGGATATGTATTCGCAAGGCACCCTTTCGGGCGGCCGTGGAGGCATGTCAGGGATGATGGGCCCGCTCGACCGTATGATAGTCGATCAGATGTGCGAAGCCAGAGCCAGGGAAATTTCGGTTTACGTTAATCCTATCGATCTGAGCGGTTACGAATACTGGAACGGTTACAAGTATGAAGTGAAGAAAGAGGAGGCTGTCGCCGATTGCTGGTATCACCAGTTGGCTTACTGGACCATAGAGGATGTTTTCGATACCATAGCCGCCATGAACGCCGGACATGACAACGTTCTGACCGCGCCGGTCAAACGATTCCTGCGAATAACTTTTACGATGGGCATGAAGAGACCCGGGGGCGGCGGCGGCGGCCGTGGCGTCTTCACGGGATTCAGCAGACGCAAGAATACTCAGGGAAAGAAAGATGACGCAGACAAACCGGCCTATATGCTTGCGGCTACCGAGGGGCTGACAGAGTCCTGCACCGGAAGGTTTTCCGAAAAAGACGGTGACATTGACGTCATACATTTTAATGTAGCGGTTGTGGTCGGTACAAAGCAGGTTCTGCCTTTTATGGAGCAACTTTGCAGCGCCAAGCAGCATAAATTCAGGGGATATTCTGACGGGGCAGGTCCCGAGCAAAACTTCAAACACAACCAGATAACCATTCTGGAAAGCAGCACCGGTGCGATTAGCCTTACGGGGATGGACCACAGAAATTACAGCTATGGGGATGAGAACGTGGTGGAGTTGAATTTGGTTTGTGAATACATCTTCAACAAGAAGGGCTACGAGCCGATTGTGCCGGAGACGGTCAAGGAAACGCTTGCCGGCGAGGACGCTACAAAATGATCGGCGGCAGTGCCATTGGCAAATGTGAAACGGGATACGAGATATGATTGGCAAAATAGGCAGGTTTTTTGAAGAGCATATAGAGAAGATAATCCTGGTTATTGTCGGGCTTGTATGTGCGTTCCTTCTCATTACGCGTGTGATTCTCAGTCCTAACGTAGTTGAATACGCGAAAGAGAAATTCAGTCCGGGCGCCGTGGACAATCATATCTTCAAGGAGGCTCAGGCTCTGGGGCAGAAGCTCGGCGAGCCGCCCGAAGATATGGAGCCGTACAAACCGAGAGTTGGTGAATTTCTTGCCCTGCTTGATTCGTCCGTCAGAGGTGTCGATGTCAGTCTGTGGCCTGCGGTGCCTTCTGAAGTTAGGGTCGAACCGACTGTGGCGGGTGTCTATCGTCTGCCTGAGATTGGCGAGGTTAATGATGTGGCGGTCGGGCATATCAGGGCGGTAGCTTACATTCCCCTCGATCCGATAACGCCGGAGACCCCATACGACAAAGCAGGGAACGAGGCGAACGATCTCGATTTCATTACGGTGGAAGCAAAGTTCGATATTCAGGGACTGTTCGAGAGATTCAAAGAGAATTTCATGGTGGATGTCGAACCGCAGTGGGCTGATCCGTGCTTTGCCAAGCCGGTTTTCGCGGCCGTTCACCTGCAAAGGCAGGAAGTAACTGCCGAGGGTACATGGAGCGACTGGCGGGACGTACCTCGGACCAGAATTGACCGTAACGCCAAACTGTTTCAGATCATTGAAGACGTCAAGGACTTGCCTCCGGGCGGGATGAAGGTCCAGTTGCTGCAATTTGACTATAAGGATGTGCAAATAGACTTATTGCAGCCGGAGTCCTATCAAATCGCATCTGCCAGGGAGGAGTGGCTTCCTCCTTCGCTGCACAAGGAATTCGTGGAGTTTCAGCGCAAGGAGATGCTGGAGGAGAGGCGTCAGGCCAAAGAGGACGCAAAAGAACAGCGCCAGCAAGAGGTTGATCAACGACGCACCAGAAGAACCGACACAGGGATTGGCGGTGCCGGAGGACGAGGAGGAGGCGGGTACGATCAGTTTGGGGGCGCCGGTGCCGGTTCCGGCGGAAGCACTCGGGACAGAGATCGAAGCCGTGATCGCTCAAGCACGACGACCAGGTCAGGGACGACAGGGGGGCCGCTGGGTGACGCGGGGACTGCAACGAGCAGAAGGCGTTCAGGCAGCCGGAGGACTGGGGACTCGCAGGACGCGCTGTATGATTTGGGAGGCGAATTTCCGGGGGCTACTGCCGGCAGAAGGGACCCGAGGAGGCCGTCTGTCAATGACGTTTATTTTAAGTATGACCAGATTGCACTCAACAGGCTCACGGATTTTGCGAAGATGCGCGAACCCCTGGTTTTCTGGGCACATGATGACACGGTAGAACCGGAGAAGACCTACCGATACAGGATTCGACTGGGCGTCTTTAATCCGGCAGCCGGTCAGAACCTGTTGGGTGAGCGGGACAAATCACGGAATAATCAGGTTGTCCTTTGGAGTGATTTCTCCGACACGACAGAACCTGTGGATATCATGGGCCGTTTGTATTTCTTCGCAAATCACATGCGGGAAGCGGACAAGACCGTTACGGTTGAGGTCGCTAAACTCACTTTGGGGCAATGGTACAGCGAGGACTTTCCGGTCAAAGAGGGTGAGGTCATAGGCCATGTTAAGGAGGTTGAGCCTCCGAAACCCGAGCGACGTCCGGGCAGTGCTGTGGGCGGAGGTTATTCGGGCTATCCAGGTGCTGTGGGTGCTTTGGGCGCTACTGGCCCCGGCGTTGGTGCGGGCGGGCGGTCACCGACTCTCTTCGGGCCCGAGCAGCAGAGTCAGATTCCCGAGACGGTCAATTACGGTACGGGTGCTGTCGTGGTGGATGCTGTGGCCGTGAACGACTGGTCGGGCGATAAGTCGCTGCGCATGCGGCATTACTACGACATGCTTTACAGTTATGATGGTACCAATATCAGGCACATGCCGGTAGGTTCTACATACTGGCCCACCGAATTGCAGTCTGTGTACAGTTTGATTGGCAGACTTCAGAGAGAGCCGCAGGAGCCGTTCAAGGCATTCGGCAGCAGTAGCGGCAGACAGCGCCGGGGCGGACTTGACCAGGGAATGGAATACTACGACGACATGGGTATGTACGAAGACACGATGATGGAGGATATGGGGGGAGGCTTTGGCGGGCGGCGCCGATAGGCGTTCGTCTGAGTCAACCGCTGCAGCGCAGGGCCGTCGGGCGGCAGGTCTAAAAGCGGGCCTCGCCGTCAGGTGCGAAGCATCGTATCTGAGTCGCGGTGCCATGCGAACACTTCTTACGGCGGCATCTTGATCCCGACTCAATAGGGTATCAAGAGATAAGCACGCCGACAGTCCTCGGAATTTTCAATCCGTCCCATAAAAACTAAAGACCTAAGACTGATTGTGCCGATAGGTTTAATAATTGACAGGGTTTTTCTAACCAAATTGCGAGGTGTACAAAGAAAAAGAAAGGAGTCAAAATGGTAAAGAAAAAGGGATTTTTTGCGAAGGACCTCATTGCCAGAACGATTTTGGCTGTAGTAATTGTCGTAATCGGTTTGAGTTTGGCGGGGTGTGGCGACAAAATGGCTAAGATGGAGGACCGGCAGCTCAGATTAGAGGCGATGGTCGAGGCCAATAATCATCAAATTACCGCTATGGCGACGAGCATCGAACGCAGCCAACAGGAGCTGCAGGCGGGAATTGAAGCGGTGCGGGATAACATCCGGCAGGTGGCTGCCGACTTCGTTACCATCGCCGAAGAGCAGACAAGGCTGCATAAGGCCCTGCAGAACAGCAATCAGCAGGCAGGCACCAGGATGGCCGCCATTGAGCGAGACCAGCGCGGGTTGCAGGCCGGTATCGAGCAGACGCGAAGCGAGAGACAGCAGGCGGCCGCCGAAATAGCCGATTTGACGAATGGGCATGCAAAGCTTTGTCAGACTGTGGATAGTGATAGTCGGCGGCTGACCGGCAGGGTGGTAGTCCTCGAGCAGAACCAGCACGAATTGCAGGCGGGGATTGAGGACGTGCGTGACGGGACACTGAAAGTAGCCGCCGATGTGACGGCCGTCAGGGATGAGCAGACAAGGCTGTATGGGATGGTGGAGAACAACGGGCGGCAGTTGACGGACAACGCCGCCGTGATCGAACAGAATCGGCAGGCCTGGCAGACCACGATTGAAGACATTCAGGATAACATTCAGCAAGTGGCCGCAAAGGTAGGTGCTCTTGGAGCGAATTTGGTCAGACTGGAAGACATCCTTCAAACCAACGTACGGGATTTGACGGGCCTCGTGAATGGAAACGGGCGGGGACAGGCCGAGTTGCAGGAGAAGATGCAAAGAGACCTGTCGGCTCTGGATGGTTCCGTGAGTGCCATCAGGCAAAACCAGAACAGGTTGCAGGGCCAGATTGAAACCGTGCAGAACAATGCCGAGATATTGATCAACGAAATGCCTGCTGCCATTGAGCGATTAAGAGATGAACTCTTGAACAGGATGGCGGAAGCCGAGGCGCCTTCTTCGTATTCGGATGCCGACGGGACAGAGTGATTCGAAATACACGTCGCTGGTAGAGCGACAGTTTTCGGGGTTCTGAGAATCAAGCCGCCCCGCACCAGTCAGAGACGATCTAATTGGTGCGGGGCGGTTCTATTTTTGTGCCCTGCTCCGAGAATCGGGCGCAAGTTCAACGCTTCTCAAGCCGACTTTCACGGTCAGTCGGCCGGCAGCGTGATGGAGAAGGAGGTTTCGTTGCCGTGCTTGTCACGCGCATTGACGCGGAATTGCTGGTTCTGTCCTCTTCTGCCGACCTTCACATTGTATATTCGCGAGTCCTGCCAGCCGCTGCTAAAGCCCGACTCTGTCGTGCACTGGAAGTAGTACTGGACGCCGCCGCTGGAGTCCGTGGCTTCTGCTGCGGTCATCTCGGCCCAGTAGTCGAAACTTCCGCCGCCGTGATAGACTTCCGCCGGTTCCGATTCCCACCGCATCGGGTCGGGCGTGGGGGCGCTGAGGTCCAGCGTGATGGCCGATGAATCGCCGGTAGTATTTCGGTTGGGTGATTTATCACGAACTCTTACGACAAAGCTGTATGTGCCTTTCGGCAGCGAAGTAACCTCATATACGGAGCTGTCCTGCCAGCCGCTGCTGTAAGCCTGGTTCGATGTGCAATCGAAATAGTACTCCACGCCGCTGGCATCCGATGCGGTCATGGCCGCCATGCGAATTGACGCCGGCGGGATAACGTATGGTTCGGTCGCCCACGTTGCCGGGTTCGGGCTCGGCGGCGAGGTATCCTCGGGCTCGGTGGTTGCTGATCGTGGGTCTGAGTAGGCTGTCTCGATACTATTGGCCTTGTTGCGGGCCTTGACTTGGTAAGTGTATGCGGTTCCGGCTGTCAGGCCTGTGTCCGTGTAGTCCGGCGTATCCAGCCAGCCGCTGTCATGTCCGTTGCCGGTGGTGCAGTCGAAATAGTACTCGACGCCGCTGGCATCGGTCGAGACGGCGGTTGCGGCTGTCATTGCTATTGAGGTTCTTGATGTTGCATGAGGCTCCGTCGCCCACGTCATCGGATTCGGCGTCGGCGGCAGCGGCTCCGGCGGTTTGGGCCGCCAGTTGTCGGCAAGAATCGCAAAATCGACAAAGTTCACCGCGCCGTCTCTGTCGAGATCTTCCGCCAGAGGAGCATCCTCGGATAACCACTTATCGGTGAACAAAGCCAGATCGCTGTAATCCACCCAGTCGTTGGCGTCGCTGACATCCGGGTTAAGGTCGGCGGGATTGCCGGCCGTTGACATAGACATACTTGCCTCTGGTGTTCCGCCGTAGGCGCCGGTGTTCGTTCGCCTGCCGTGCGGCCACAGTTCCGCGGTCCAGTACGAATTGGGGTCGCCGGCGTCTATGCACAGGCTTGTCACTGATTCATTGACCCACTTGCGCTCGGTTGGGCTCCATCTGCCGGCTTCAGACTTGACGTGGTAGTCGCCGTCCACCCAGAAGTCGTCGCTTTCATCGTCTGTTCCGTTGGGGTCCCAGTAGCCGTCGATTGCGAACAGAGGGTTCGCGATAATGTCACCCGGCCCTGCTGCCGTGCCGCCACCGAAGTTGCCGCCTTCGTTCGACCAGAAGGCGTTGTAAGAGTTGATGGATGCTCCGTATATTCCTCCACTGATCGTTGCCTTGTTGAAGGCGATGACGTTGTTGTTGACATAACCCGGACACTGGCTCAGACCACCGCCTCTCTCATTTGCGATGTTGCCGACGATGGTGTTGTTGTATATTTTGACGCAGCCGAACAGACCGCCGCCGCTGCCGGATTTATTTCCCGCTATAATATTATTGGCGATAGTGCCGTAGCAGTTGCTCAAACCGCCTCCGGAGATGAGGCTTCTATTAGCGACTATTAGATTGCCAGCTATCTCACCCGAGCACTCGTGTAAAGCGCCGCCTTTGTAGAACGCGAAGTTATCCGTAATTATGTTTCTATTGATTTTGCCTTTGCAGTAAGACAGTGCACCGCCGAGTCCGGGATTGCTGTCGGAGTTGTTGATAATTATATTCTCGGCTATTGGCCCATCACAGTAGGCTATTCCGCCGCCGTTTTCCGAGATGACGTTGCCGGTGATTGGCCCGTTGCAGCGATATAATGCATGCTGTCTATTGGAGCTTATCGTGTTATTGGAAATAATCGGGGCGGCCTTGTTCTCTCCGTAAATTCCATAGGTGTCGCAGTCTGTAATAACGTTCTTCGAGATTGTCGGCGAGCTGGCGTAGCAGTGGATGCCTCGGCCGGTGATCGTAAAGCCGGTAAGGACCGAGTTCGGACCTTCCTCAAAATCGAAATTCACGCTGTAGTCCGAATATACGGCGATGATTGTTGCCTTGACGATGTTCGGATCATCCGGGTCTTCGCTGGTGAGAGTGACAGCCATGTTGTCGAACGAGATTCTCTGGTTGTACGTACCGGTCTTGACCACAACCGTATCACCGTGCCGGGAGGAGTTCATAGCGTCGGAAATATTGCTGAAATCGGCGGGCCCATCGTCGTCAACGGTGATCACTTTGCCTTCAGATGCCAGAGCAGGCAAAAGAAGCACAAGAGCAAAAAGCATTTTTTTCATCCCGGTAGCCATCCTCCCTAAAAGTCTGTACATACAGGATTTATTGTACTACAAAGACGCGTGAAATTCAAGTAAAAAGCGTTTGCAGGGACTGCCGTAGCTGGTCTTGAAAGCCTCGGCTGAGGTATTCATCGCCGAAAAGCGATGGGATGCTATTTTTCCGGACCAATCCGTTTGCTGTAGAGCCAGGGAGCGTCGCACAATTCGTAATCGGCTATCCCCTCCGGTGTGAAGAACAGCTTGATTTCGTTCTGTGCAGATTCCGGGCTGTCCGAGCCGTGAATGAGGTTGTACCTTTGGGAGCAGCCGAAGTCTCCGCGAATAGTGCCGGGCTGGGCGTCGTAGCCGAAGGTACTGCCGATCAACTTGCGGGCCATCTCGACGGCGCCGTCGGCTTCCCAGACCGTCAGCAGCGATGGCGCCGACGTCATGAACTCTACGGCCGGTTCGAAAAAAGGCCGAGCCTTATGAGCCGCATAGTGCCGGCGGGCCAGTTCCTCGGGGATCTGCATAAACTTCGCGGCGACGAGTTTTAGACCCTTGCTTTCCAGCCGCGTGATTATCCGGCCAGCTAAATGCCGCTGTACCGCATCCGGCTTAATGATGATTAAGGTGCGTTCTGACATTCAATAATATTAGCGTCGTCGATTTACAGGTTCGGAACCGGCAGATCGGTTATTGGACACTAAGCTCCCTGGGCGACAATGTAGATCTCTACTCGTCTGTTCTGCGGATTGCCTTTATTGCCCGCGAGGTTCTCGGCAATAGGCCTGTACTCACCGAACCCGCGTGCGCTCATCCGTTTGGAATCGATATTGTTGCTTTCCATCACATTGAGCACTGCTATTGCCCTGTGGACCGAGAGGTGCCAGTTGGTCGGATGCTTTGCGCGGGTCTCAGGTCTTTTTATGGGGATATCGTCGGTGTGTCCCGCGATAATGATATCAAACTGTTTTCCCTGTTCGGAGTTCATGATTCCACAAAGAGCCTTGACCGACTCGATTGCCGAGGCGTCCACCGTGTCGCTGCCTTTCTCGAACAGCAAATCGCTCTTGAATCTTACAATGCCGCGGTTCGAATCGTAACTGATCATGTCGCTGCCTTTGGCGAAGTCCTCAAGCATCGTACTCAGTTCCACCGGCAGTGCAGCGCCGCCGAAGAGCATCTTCTGCTGCAGCGAGGCAATCAACTCTTTCTTCTTGGCAATGTCTTCCTCGAGTGCCGCTATTTTCTGCAGCAAAGTCTCATTCTCGATACCGCCTCTCTGCTGGGCCTCGGCAAGTTGCCGCTGCAATTGACCTATTTTCACATTATTAACATTAAGCTCTGTCCGGAGTTCGTCTATTAACTTCTGCTGTGTAGCATTTTGGATTCGCAGGTCCTGAAGTTGTGAGTCGCAACCGGTGAACAGTAAAGCGCAGGCACACACAACGAGAATCGCTAAAAGTCTGGCAGTCTGCATGATTTAATCCTTTCCAAGAAAATTTAGATATACTCTAATCATCCCTAAAATACTCAAGCCCTTCATTTACAGGCTTTTATAATCCGACAAACTCTGCAATCTTCACCCTCGGCAATAAATAGAACGAATTTGTGTTTGCCCGTCAAGAATAAACTTTACAAAATATCAGCGGCTCTTTGCGGTTTTCCCGCACAAGAAGTTATCGTGGATAGTAACGGAATCTTGATATATATTTGATTGGAATTCTATGAAAGTACTGGTTGCGGAAAAGTGCGGTTTTTGCCACGGCGTCAGAAACGCCATAAGCGTCGCCGAAAAAGTCCTGGCGGGGGAGAATGACGTTTACAGCCTGGGTCCGATCATTCACAACGAGGACGTTGTGGAACGGCTGGCCAAGAGCGGGCTCAAAACTGTCGGCAGGGTGGAGGAAATCCGCTCCGGGACGGTTCTCATTCGTTCTCACGGCGCCGCCCCCAGGCAGATAGCGAAGCTGAAGGAAAAAGGGTTCAATATTGTTGACGCCACTTGCGTATTGGTCAAGAGGGTCCAGCAGATTGCCGCCGAGCTGGAAAAGGACGGCTATAAAGTCGTCATTATCGGTGAGGAGAATCATCCCGAGGTCCAGGCTGTCGTAGGCTGTGTCGTGGACGCCGTCGTAATCGCCGACGAGTCGGATTTGCACAAGCTCCCCCAAAATACCAAGCTGGGGGTCGTCTGCCAGACCACGCAGAATCCGGCGTACGTAGGCCGGATGCTGGGGGCCATAGGATGCCGCAGTTTCAGCGAATTGAGAGTTATCAATACCCTGTGCAGGGAGGCCATCAAGAGGCAGGAATCGGCTGTGCAGTTGTGTCGGCAGGTCGAGATAATGTTTGTTCTCGGCGGCCTGGAAAGTGCCAACACGCGAAGATTGGCCGAACTGTGCAAAACGGTAAACCCGCAGACGTTTCACCTGCAAAACTGGGGTGAACTCGACACGAGCGTGGTTTCCGGCAAAAATACGGTGGGCGTTACGGCCGGGGCGTCGACGCCCGACTGGATTGTCAACGAGTTTGTGAAGAATCTGGAGGTTTTTGACGCCGGCTCGGGCCGAAGTGGAGTCTCTTGAAAGCTTTACGAGATACAAAAGTTTTTTCTGGTAGCATTTTGTGAGATTGCTGCTACAATACCGGGTTCGTTTGCTGCGTGGGCAAAACGGGTATTTACGAACTGTTAATCGAAATTCTATTTTTTGTGCTCTGTTGCACGGAGACTTATCGGCGTAAATGTGGGGCGCCGGTGAGTTGATAACGTAGACTCCACAGAGGGATTTGGTTTTATGGTAGATCGAAACATAGTTAACAAATTAGGCCTGTCGGAAGAGAAACTCGAGCAGCAGGTCAGCGAGATGTTTGGCGAGGAGGAGCGTAAGTTCCTGGAAGATGCTTTGCAGACCAAGGTGGATTTGCGTCTGCCGGGTACTATTCTCAGGGGAACAATCGTTTCGCAGATCGGCAACGATGTTGTGGTAGAGGTAGGCCTGAAAAGTGAAGGAATAGTTGATGCGAGTGAATTTGAGAGTCCCGACGAAATAGAGCCGGGAAGAGAAATAGAAGTTCTTCTCGAAGACACCGATTCCGAGAGCGGGCTTGTGCTGCTGAACAAGCGCAAGGCCGACTTGATAAAAGGTTGGGAGAGAGTTCTCTCGGAGAAAAAGGAAGGCGATGTTGTCACCGGCAAGGTGATAAGACGAATCAAGGGCGGTTTGCTTGTAGATATCGGAGTGCCCGTGTTTCTGCCGGCGTCGCAGGTTGACATCAGAAAGCCAGGCGATATCAGCAGGTTCATTGGTAAAGAAGTGGACTGCAAGATTCTCAAGATCGATGTGGAGGGCAGGAATATTGTCATCTCGCGGCGCAAGCTCATCGAAGAAGAACGCCGCAGCAGCAAGGAAAAGATTCTGGCGGAAATCGAGGTTGGCCAGGTGCGCAAGGGCATCGTCAAGAACATCGCGGACTTCGGCGTTTTCGTGGATTTGGGCGGCCTGGACGGGCTGCTGCACATTTCCGATTTGAGCTGGGGCAGGATATCGCACCCGTCGGAGGTCGTCGAGCTTGACCAGGAGATAGAGTGCATGGTCGTCGGCGTTGATAAAGAGCACGAGAAGATCTCGCTCGGTCTCAAGCAGAAAACATCGAGCCCGTGGGAAGACGTCGAGCATCGCTACCCGATCGGGGCGAAGGTCAAGGGCAAGGTTGTAAACGTGATGAGCTACGGCGTGTTTGTCCGGCTCGAAGACGGCATTGAAGGACTCGTACACATAAGCGAGATGAGCTGGACCAAGCGTCTTGCGCATCCCGGCGAGCTGGTCAATCTCGGCGATGAGATTGAGGTTGTCGTTCTTAGCGTCAACAAGGAAAAACAGGAAATATCGCTGGGGCTCAAACAAACCCAAACCAATCCGTGGGCGATAGCTTCTCAGAAGTATCCGGTTGGAGCGGTTGTTACGGCCAAGGTTCGCAGTGTGGCTAATTTCGGCGCTTTTGTCGAGGTAGAGCCCGGTATTGACGGGATGATACACATCTCGGACCTGAGCTGGACCAGAAAGCACAGCCATCCCGGCGAAGCCCTGCAAAAAGGCCAGGAAATCAAATGCATCGTCCTGGAGGTCAACGAGGAAAAACGCCGGGTCTCGATGGGCATGAAACAGATGACCGAAGATCCCTGGTTGCGCGCCATTCCGGAAAAGTACATCCCCGGCCATATCATCAGAGGCACAGTAGCCAAGCTCACTAATTTCGGCGCGTTTGTCGAACTCGAGGCGGAGCTGGAGGGTCTGTTGCACATATCCGAACTCGCCGACCACAAAATTGACAAGCCTCAGGATATTGTCAAAGTGGGCGACGAAGTTGAAGTCAAAATTCTCAAAGTTGATACCGACGCCCGCAAGATCGGTCTGAGCTTGCGAAGGGTCAAATGGGCTGCCGAAGAGCAGGAGGCCGAGTCGGCGGACCAGGATCGGACCCCTTCGGGCCCGGAGAGGGTCCTTTCAGATGCACACGCCGACCAGTTCAGAAGGCTCCAGCGAGAGTCTGAACTGGGCAAAATGGACGCGGCGAGCCGGGAAGACGAGCAGCAGGAAAAGGATTCCGGCTCAGCGGCGATAGAGCCCGAAGGGCAAGCCGCTGCGGAGCAGCTTCCGGAAAGCACGGACCCGAAAAGCCAGGCCGAGGGCGAGGGTGGTCTGGATATCTGATAAAACCGATCAGGGCGCGATCTATCGAATTTGAGATTGGGCGGCAAACGCATATCCGGTCGGCACAAGGGCGGTCTGTGCGTGCGCGCACGGATTTGGCCTGACAACCGCTCCTGCAGCCAACCTGTAAGACATTTTGGATACCCCGTTTGCCCCTCCGGCAGTGTTTGGCCGGAAATTTGCCATATTTTATTGTATTTTTCTTGACGGCGGCGTGCCGAATCTGGTACAAGTAAGTAGGTGATGTCGGATAGCTCTATAGAGCATTTGGCTTCTCATACGTAATGGTATCTATGGTTCCTGGGCAACCACCTAAGTGTTTTAGGTGAGGGGACGTGAGTTGGAGTGAGGTTAGTGGACTTTACACAAGGTTGTCGCATTTCTACTTGCCGCTCAAAGACTGCTTACGCAGGGAGGATGAAGGAAAGCCAGCTTCAACAGCAGAGTTCTTTCTGACGACCACGTGGCTTGGTGATGAATCTTTGTTTGTTGTTTAACGGCTTTTTCAGGTGGGCAGAGTCTGACGCAGAAAGTCCATGCCTAAATTACGAAACACAACTGCTCTGGTGTGTAGCCGGAGTGAAAAAACTAAGGTTCTTACAAAAATGCATTGAAGGAGAAGTATTATGTGTAAGAGATTATTGTTCTTAACATCTTTTGTTTTGGTGCTGGGTCTGTTGGGTAGTGCCTATGGCCAGGGCACTGGCACGATCCTGCGCGAGGTCTGGGAAGGTATCGGCGGGACGAATGTCTCAGACCTGACCGACAATCCGGCATTCCCGGACAGCCCGACGTACAGCGACCAGATAACGCTGTTCGAGACACCGACGGACTTTGCCGACAACTTCGGCAGCCGGGTCCGCGGTTACCTCCATCCGGAGACCTCGGGCGACTATACGTTCTGGATTGCCACTGACGACAGCTCCGATCTCTGGCTGAGCACGAGCGACAGTCCGGCCGACACAGTGGTCATTGCCGGCGTCGATGGATGGTGTCCTGCGCGTGCCTTTGATGGCGACCAGGGTGATCCCGGTAGCCGCCAGATGTCTGCTCCCGTCGCACTTGTGGGCGGCCAGAAATACTACATCGAGGCGATATACAAGGAAGGCGGCGGCGGTGACAACCTGGCGGTTGCATGGGAAGGTCCCGACAGTCCGGCGCGTTCGGTCATCGAAGGCCGTTTTCTCTCGCCGGTGATCAGACCGGCTGCCCGTCAGCCTGTCCCTGCCGACGGTGCCATTGATGCGGATGTCACGGCATTGGAGTGGACCGCCGGTGATACGGCCGTATCTCACAAGGTGTACCTCAGCACGGATGCTGCGATTGACGAATCTGATTTGCTTGGCGAGACCCAACTGACAATCCAGGTTGTAACCGTGGATCCGGGAACGACCTACTATTGGCGTGTGGATGAGGTTGACGCCGACGGAAACGTAACCGAAGGTAAGGTCTGGAGCTTTACGACGATACCTCTGGAGGCTCATTTCCCGAGCCCGGCCGACGGCGCCACGTCGCAAAGCCTTAGTAGCAAGCTTAGCTGGACGGCCGGCAAGGTCGTGATTATGCACGACGTTTATTTCGGCACTGACCAGGCCGCTATAGCAGCCCGCGACATGACTACATTCAAAGGCAAGCTGATAACTGCATCGTACAACCCCGGTCCACTGGCTCCGGATACGACCTACTACTGGGCGGTCGATCAGTTTACTCCCACCGGTACGGTTGCCGGTCCGGTCTGGAGCTTCACGACGCTCGATCCGGAGATTGCCTCCGGGCTGACACCGAGCGACGGTGCTACAGGCGTCAGCAGCACGCCCACACTGAGCTGGCAGGCCGGCGCATCGGCGGTTCAGCACGACGTCTATTTTGGTAGAGATGAAGCCCTGGTAGCGGCCGGTGATGCGAGTGTGCTGCTGAGTCAGCAGACCGAAACCAGCGTTGCCCTGACTGATGCCCTCGATCGTGGGACTACATGGTACTGGAAGGTCGATGTGACCACCGCCGACGGCAAGATGCACCCAGGTATTGTTTCGAGCTTCACGATTGCCGACCAGAACACCGACAACTGGGCAGTTGGAGTCGGTTCGGCTGCACCTGATTACCTCGATACTTTTGTTAAAGACGCCCTCTACGATATCGGTACGTACGGCGGCGAGCAGACCTACGAGTTCATCGTTAAGAGTAATCCTGACGAGACACAGGCCAGTATGTGCCTGATCGGCAGACGGCAGTTCGGCGACACGAAGGTAGGGCTCAAGTACGAGCAGTGGAACAACACCGGGACCTACGGAGCGACTGTCTTCGGCGTTGCGGACTATGATTATGGCGTTCCCACTGCACCAGGTGAATATACCCACCTGGCCTTTGTCTCCAGTGAAGCATTGGGTACAACTGAGCTGTATGTAAACGGTGTTCTTGAAGGCAGTGTCGCGACAGCCATTAGCTTGTCGGGTCTTGTCGGCATCGGCTACGGTGCCCAGGGTGCAGACGGAAGCGGCTCCTTCGACGACTTCGACGGCGACATCTTTGGCGTGGCGATCTACGACAGGATCCTTTCTGCAGACGAGATCGCGGCGAACTCCGACAAGTACTTCAATCCCATAGCAATAACAGATCCGGATCTGCTGATTCACTACGATTTCGAATCTGGCGAAGGTGGCGTAGCAATTGATCAGTCAGGTCACAGCAACCACGGTATGTTCATGGGCAATCCGCAATGGGTCCCAGGTCTGTTCGGAACCGCTGTGTCAATTGATATAGCCACTCTTGACTACATCCAGACAGCGGCTCCTCTGGGCATTGTCAGCAACACCGTTTCCGTCACAGGCTGGGTATATCACGATGCGTCCCCGGCCGGATGGTCAGGTATCTTGACTCACAGAGGCACCACTCCTGGTTGCTTAGGTTTACAGCACGATGGTACTGAACTGCGTTATATGTGGGGTGCTGATGTGTACTGGTCGTTTTCCTCAGGATTGGCGCTTCCCAACGGCGAATGGTACTTTGCCGCTCTGACAATCTCACCGGATCAGGGCAAGCTGTATCTCAATGGTGTCGATCAAACAGCGACCAATGTGGCTCCGCATGAGCCTACAAACTTCGACAGCCTGATTCGCGTCGGCAGAGACCATAATGACGGCAGAATCATGACATCTTTGATTGACGAGGTCAGATTCTACAACAGGACTCTGACGGATGCGGATATTCAGGGAATGTTGCTGTCCGACGTCACCGCGCCTGGGGATGTCGTCAAAGGCGTCCCGGATGAACCAAGAGATGGTTCGGTTGCTGGTTGGCCTGATGGCGAGTATCCCGGGTTAGCGGTCGATGACGATGTGTCGACCAAGTTTCTGCACTTCAAGGGTGAGGTAGAGCCGACCGGCTTTGTGGTTGAGCCTGCGATGGGCCTGACAATTGTCACCGGCCTGACCCTGACCACCGCTAACGATTCACCGAATCGTGACCCGGTTTCGTTCGAACTCTCTGGCTCCAACGAGAGTCTCGACGGTCCGTATGAGTTGATCGCCGCTGGGGACGTTGCAGACTTTGCGCAGGCTGATGCGTGGCCTCGCTTCACCAAGAACGCGACCGCCATTTCGTTCGCGAATGAGATTGCGTACAAGTACTATCAGGTTATGTTCCCGACCGTCAGAGACGCCGGAAGTGCCAATAGTATGCAGATCGCCGAAGTCGAGCTGTTAGGCGAAGTTGCGTTTGTAAACATTCTTGCTAACGGCGGCCTTGAAGACGGTGTTGCTGATCCGTGGGGCACATACGGCGACGCTTCTCTGGAAGTCGTTCAGGAACTGGTGGACGCTGCGGTTCCCGAGGCTCCGGTCGAGGGAAGCTCCTGTCTGCATGTTACGGTGGGCTCAGCAGGCGCGAATTTCTGGGATGCCGGTCTGCAGCACGGTGGACATGTATTTGAGGCAGGCAAGTCGTACACTCTTTCTGTCTGGTTCAAGTCCAAATCCGGCCCGTTCCAAATCAACATCAAGCCGGAACGGGCGGCAAGTCCGTGGGAAGGATATGGTTCCCAGGAAGTCACGATCACCGAAGAATGGGCAGAGTATACGGTTAATACGGGTGTCATTGCTGAGACCGTGGATCCTGCAAGCATCACATTCCACATAGCTTATGCTCCAGGTGAGTTCTATGTGGACAACGCGGTGTTCTACGAGGACAAATAGTCCCGCTTGGCAAGGAGTTTTGATTTGAGGCCAATTGAGTTTCCGCTTCGGCGGGAATGATATTAGGTGTAGTAATTCGGGGCCTGTACTGATTGACTCGGTACAGGCCCCGGTTGTTTATGTACGTGGCTTTTGGACCTGCGTAGTTCCCGTGTTGTATATTCAGTCGTCAGGGTGTATAATGCGAATAGACGTTAAGAACCTGCCAACGGAGGCTGCGGCCGAAAGTCGTGGAGGTGCAAAATGCTGTTCAGGAAGTCGAAATTAGTCCCGTCTATTTCACGAGAGGTGTGTGAGGCCGAAACGCCGCGCAGATGCCCCAAGACGGGCAGGCGTCTCGAAACCGGCAATAAATACCATTGGCTGATATGGGCATGCCCGATTCTGGGGCTTGTCTCGCTGATTTGGTTTTTGATCCGTGTGATACCGAAGCCTTCCCGGGCCATATATCCGTGCCAGCGTGTGGCTGCGCCGCTTGCGAGCGGCTTTGTGGTCTGGATTACCGGTCTGGTCGGCTCGGCTTTGGCGTACCGAAAGGCCCGCAGTTTCCTTCGTCAATCGCGGTATGTGGTTGCTGGTTTCTGTGTTGCCGCCGGCGTGATGGCGATGTGGCTGTCTCTGAGCGCCACCCAGGAAGCACCCGTAGCGGCAGCGTTCGTGCCGGGCGACCCACCGAACAGCCCGATAGGCGTGGCCAAGGGGATTAATCCCGGGCGCGTCGTCTGGGTCCATGACCCCGGAGCGACCGGTTGGGACGGCCAAACCGGCAATTGGTGGGACGACGAGAACACCAATCAGGACGCCGTTGATATGATGGTTTCCAAGAGCATCCAGACGTTAACAGGCGAAACGAGCGACCCAAACGCATGGAATGCCCTTTTCAGGCACTTCAACCAGACCAGGGATCTGGGAGATGTTGGCTATCAGCGGGGTGAGAAGATAGCGATCAAGATCAACATGAATCAGGAGAACAGCAGCGGGGGGAACTGGTCGTCGAGCGTAGGCAATCCGAGTCCTCAGACGATTTACTCGGTTCTCAAGCAGCTCATAGACGTAGTGGGTGTGCCGGGCTCGGCGATTACGATTTACGATGCATCGCGGTACATCGGCAATCCGATTTACGACAAGGTAAGGAGCGACCCCGACCCGAATTTTCAGGCTGTGAACTTCGTGGTCAGGGACAATCTGGCGGCTTCAGGGCGGCTCGGAGCAGTTTACGATACGGCCAATCCGCTCCACACGAAAGCTGGAACCGCCTATTTGCCCACGTGCGTGACCGGCGCCAAGTACCTGATCAATATGGCGCTGCTCAGGCCCCACTCGCTGTTCGGCATAACCTTATGCGCCAAGAACCACTTTGGCTCGACGTATTTTCCCACCGGCGGTGGCTGGACTCCTTCACCAATGCACAATTACGGCCAGCGAACAAATCTTATGGGTTCGTATAACTGCCTGGTCAATTTGAACGGGCACAGGCATTTGAGCGGAAAGACGCTGCTGTATTTGATCGACGGATTGTACCCGGCAAGGAACCAGAGCAGCGAGGTAATAAGGTGGTCAACCTTCGGCGATGACTGGTTCTCGAGCATACTGGCTTCGCAGGACCCTCTCGCCATCGATTCGGTAGGGTTGGATTTTCTGCGAAATGAGCCGAGGTGCGCCGATGTAGTCGGCAGTCCGGACAACTATCTGCATGAGGCGGCGTTGGCGGACAACCCTCCTTCGGGGACGTCGTATGACCCAGAAGGCGACGGAACTCGGCTGGCCGGCATGGGAGTCCACGAGCACTGGAACAATTCCGTGGAAAGGCTGTATTCTCGCAATCTGGGTACGGCAGACGGCATAGAACTGGTGGTGCCGTCGTTTGCTACCCCGGACGGACCAATTGAAAACGCGACCACGGGGATAAGATACGACCGAATCCGGCACGCCGTAAGCGATGCCGACCGGGGCGATAAAATAGTCGTCAGTGAGGGAATTTATTCTGAAAGCATCAATTTCTATGGCAAGAATCTTACGCTCAGTTCAGCCGACCCCAATAACCCGGCCGTCGTGGCGGCTACCATCATCACCGGCGGAAATCCGGCGGTGACGTTTTCGTCGGGCGAGGATGCGGACTCTGTGCTTACCGGATTGACCATTACCGGCGCAGAAACGGCTGTCTATTGCTCCGGCGCATCGCCTGCGATTGCCAACTGCCGTATCGAGTACAACACGGGCGCCGGGATCGAGCTGCACGATGGCGGCAACCCGCTAATTACGAACTGTGAAATTCTCGCCAATGCGGGTGCCGGTGTGAACATGCAGGACAAGACGTTGGGAAGGATCCCAATCTACAACTCTCCTGTGCTCGCCAACTGTGTTGTTGCCGGCAATGGGCTTGACGGCGTTTCCGGCGGCATGCCCACTATCACCAACTGTACCATCGCTGAAAACACCGGACGCGGCATTTCCGGTTACGCGCTGACGGTCACAAACTCGATTGTCTATTACAACAGCCTTGACTCTGATTCCGTCCAAATCGAAGGCCAGGTTGCTCCCGCGGTAACCTATAGCGACGTGCAGGGCGGCTGGCCCGGCGAGGGTAATATTGACGCCGTTCCCGCTTTTGTCGAGTTGGGATTCTGGGACCTTAATGGAACGCCTGAGGATCCGGACGACGATTTCTGGGTTTGCGGTGATTACCACCTTCAGTCGCAGGCGGGCCGATGGGACCCCGACGGTCAAACCTGGGTCCAGGATGCCATCACCAGCCCATGCATTGACGCCGGAAACCCGGATTCAGACTGGATCACAGAGCCGTCGCCAAACGGCGGACGCGTCAATATGGGCGCCTGCGGCGGCACGCCACAGGCCAGCATGTCGCCGTAAAACACTGAACACGCCTTCAGGGCTTGTTGCCGAGTACTTTTTTGCTCCGCAGGATGTGGTGATAGTGCTGTGCGAAGCGGTGGGCCTCGTCGCGAACGTATTGGAGCAGCTTGCGAGCGGGTGAGTTACCGGGTAGATTCAACGGTTTATTCCTGCCCTGCAGGTAAATCTCTTCTTCCCGCTTGGCAATCGAGGCGATTCTTACGGCCGGCGCATTCATCTCTGCGAATGCCTTTTCAGCGGCTCTCAGGTGGCCCAGGCCGCCGTCAATCAGAACAAGGTCCGGCCAGAGTTCCTCGCCCCGCAGCGCATACTTGTACCGGCGTCTGACCACTTCCGCGATCATCGCGTAGTCGTCGATGCCCTTTACGGTCTTTATTTTGAATCTTCGATAGCCGCTCTTGAACGGTTTGCCGTCGATGAATTTGACCAGCGACCCTACCGCCTCGGCGCCGCCGATGTTGGCAACGTCAATGCCTTCTACGATCCGAACCGGATCGGTTGTCTGGAGCAATTCCCGCAGTTGGACAAGTGCTTCGGTCGGATCGGCGGCGAAGACTTCAGGCTGAACGTGCTCGTCGGGGCTGCCCCGGCGGTCGAGCCGTTCAATCAGCCTGATCCGGTCGCGGAGCATCGCGGCCTTCTCATATTCCAGCGCCTCGGCTGCTTCGGCCATTTGCTTTCTGAGCTGTCGCAGGATAATGGATCGC
>JBDREF010000048.1:0-3430 GCA_043820045.1 Planctomycetota bacterium
CGAAAGATGGGGCCGTGTTCGTGAATGATTATTTTACACGGGCAGAAAAAAACTGCGAGCAGGCTGCTCATTATCGATTTTTGCAGGTGTGCGTGAATAATATCGATTTTGTGCTCTTTGCAGAGTCTTGCAATTGCCAGGAAGGCAAATGGATTGTACTTGTGGTACGCCAGGTTGATTAGCCTGGTCTTGATCGGTATGGCCTCGGGGTTCGTCCTCAGCGAGCAGACGATCGCTTCGATTCGGCCGCTGTTCACTTTTTCGGCCATATTCTTGACTGCGACGGGTGCTCCGCCGTAGCCAAGGTGGTCTATTACGTGTAGAACCCTTATTTTCATTTCAGTCTCTTGTAGAGGCTCAGATATTCTTCGGCGATCCGGCTCCAGGCGAACCTCTCTGCATGGCTCCTTGCTGCCATGGCCATCTGCCGTTGGGTTTCCCGGTCGTAGGCGAATATCCTTATCGCTCCGGCGATTGCTTCGGCATTTGACTGTTCGACCACGAGGCCGTTGTCGGTTACCAATTCTTCCACGCCCTCACAGCGAGTCGTGATTAGCGGTAGTCCCGAGGCCATTGCTTCGAGCATTGCATTGCTCATTCCTTCCTGCATGCTGGCGCTTACAAAGACGTCGTTCTGCCGGTAAACTTGCGGCATATCGTCGGCGTCGAGTCTGCCTGGGAACTCGACAACCTCACCAAGGCCCTTTTGCGAGACGGCTTCTTTGAGCTGCTGTTCCATCTGTCCGCCTCCGACAATGGTCAGATGCAGCTTGCAACCGCCCCTGTGGAGTACCTCGACGGCGTCAATGAGCATCTCGACTCGTTTGGTGACAGACAATCTGCCTACTGTGAGCAGTCTCAGCTTATCCGGCTTTTCGTCCGTTTGAGCGGGATAGAATTTGTCCAGTTCGACGCCATTTGGGATGACATCGATAGAAGCCGAAGGCATGAACCGCAACGCGCGATCTTTCAAGCCCCGGCTGCACGCCACCAAAGCGGCGGCGTTTTTCCATATAGCGCCGAAAACCGGGGCCAGAATCTTGTAGTCAAGTTGCAGCCGTCCGTGCTCGCCGGGCACATCCGAACCACGTAGCGAAATAATGTACGGCAATTTATCCGCGCTGCGATAGCAGAGCCATCCGGTGGGAAAGCCAAAAAATGCGTGGACGAGGTCGTACCGGTTCTCACGCAGCAGTCGGCGGTATTGAAATCCGGCCTTGATAAGCCATTCGATTACTTCGGTCCTTCGCCAGTAGTGCAGTTGCTTCTTATGGATACCGACTTTGTAAACGGTGATATTCTCAGAGAACTTCTCGGTAACGGCGCCCGGTTTCGGCGCCGATGTCAAGACATCCACTCGCAGGTCTTCGTTGCCGGCGTATTGCCTCAGCAGGCACAAGTGTGCTTTCGCTGCTCCTCCGCCGATTGGCGGAAACTCGTAGTTAAGCATCAGAATTTTCATTTGTACGCGGCGAAGATACTCCCGTTGAGTTCAATATCTGTCAGCTTCCTGTTTTGTGAGCGACAACGTAAAGGTTTGTCTGCAATGCAAGCGGCAGTCTGTGAAACTTCACCTTCCTGAGGACGTAACCTATCGGTCCGAGCTTTTGCAGCTTCTTGAGCGTGAATTCGTTTATAGGGTCCATTTTGACAAATCTCGTCTCGAAGCCGTGCCCGGCCAACCGCCGTTTCAACTGCCCCGGCGAGTGGAGCGAAGGATGATATCGCCGCCATTCCAGCGACTTTGTCCACAGTGTCTCATAAATCGCGTTGCTGTATTTGTTCGGCGTCTGGAACAGATAATAGCCGCCGGGATGCAGGACCCGCCGGACTTCGCTTATGTGTCTGTCTATCTCTGCAATGTGTTCGAACAGGTCAAAGCTTAACACTACATCGAAGGACTCGTCTTCATAAGGAAGGCTCTCAGCCGCCTGTACTTCAAGGGGGATATTCCCATATTTTTTGAGGCCGTATGCAATCGCTTCACGCGATATGTCGATGCCTGTAACATCATATCCCTGTTTGCTCAGTTCGAAGACTAAGCTGCCGATGCCGCAGCCGATCTCCAAAATGTTGTCGTCCGGTTTAAGCGGGTTGGTTTGACCGAGGAATTCCAGGTTCGTCCGAAGGTTGCCGCGTTCTTCCTTGCCGATCCGCAGTTCCTTGCGCCAACCTTCATCGTAGAGTTCCTGTTGCTCTTTGAGATTCTGATCCATCAGTCTTGTTGCTCTTTTTGTAACGGAGCTATATACAGTGCGCTTATTTGCGCTGGAAAAGGACGTGCTCTCCGAACATCCGGACGATTCTGTAATTACTCATGACATACTCTCTGAACGGCTTCATCGCCTGGAAACGCTTCACTTCATCAGGGTCCTTGATATTGTCGCTGAGCATTTGGGCATACATCGCTTCATACTGGCTGACAACCTGTTCCTGAGCTGGCACGAATCCTTTTTGCGTTCGAGGCCATAATTCCAGCGGCGGCCTGTCCCACGGGAAATGATTCTTGCGACTGTCCACTATAAACTTCGGAGGCTGCTTCTCGAATGCCGCCAATATCTCAGCAACTCTATCCGACAATACTTCCGGTGACAGCGTGTGCATTGTCCCCTCGAACGCTTTCGGAGCCGAACTCAGCCGCTGTGCCTGGACGTATATGCCGGGCCACCAACCCCAGACGTAAATCACGTCATCCGGTGTTGAATTGTCTCTGATGTACTTTGACAAAACTTCCCACGCACCAATGGCCCCGCTGGTTCGGCGTGCCCTTACTTCCGCGAACTTCTGCGCATAGCCCTTGTCTCTCGCCGGCTGGCTCGTTGCTTGATCACGATAAACTGTTCCAGAATGAGGACTTCTGACTACGCCCCGGAATATATGCAATGACATGAAAACCATTAACAAAAGGCCGAGAATGCCCAAAGCGATCCACTTCGGCTTGGAGACTGCATCCCTTGCCTTCTCGTAGTAAGCCGCTATCAAATAACCGCCCAACATAGCAGCGGAAGCATTCAAAGGCAGATAATACTGTTCATAAGAACGTGGGCTGATCCACACATAAGCCATATCCAGGAACCACCAGACAGCAAAGAGCAGAACAAACCTGTCATAGCTTGTTCTGCTGCCTTCGATAGGACTTTTCAGTCTGCCGAGAATCAGCCTGATGATTCTGATGACAATCGACCCGATCGCAAGAGCTATTGGCAGAATCAGAACGCCATACCAGCGGAATACACGAAGCTTGGCCTGGTTTCTCTGCTCCGGAGTCATTATCAACCAGCTATCGCGTACGTATGCCGGCAGGAATTTCATCAGCAGTCCCTGTCCGGCAGTTGTATTCTCAACTTCGCTTTTGCTCGCCTCGGATTCAGCCGGCAGGTTTGTGCCCGGGGTGTGCGGACTCTGCAGCGCCTTGACAAGCGGCCTGTAA
>JBDREF010000049.1:0-3399 GCA_043820045.1 Planctomycetota bacterium
ACGCCGCCACAGATATTACTAAAGGCTATAGCGACAGAAAGGCCTGCGAAGTGACCCGTCAGTTCCTGTACCTGCGAGGCGAACGGGAATTCTTCGTCGTATTCGACCGCGTCGAGGCGACCCGACCAGATTTTGCCCGCCACTTCTTCCTCCACGTCCCCACAGAGCCACTGCATCAGGACGGTTCTCTCACATGGCTCAGTCTGCCCGAAGCCGACGGCGATAAGACAGTGCTGTCCCACGGCCGGACGCGGATGTTCCTGCACACCCTGCTGCCGCAGAGGGCCGAGATCGTCCTAAGAGGCGGCCCAGGCAAAGAGGCCTGGGGCCATCCGCTCGAACCGACGGCACAATACAATCACATGACCCAGGGCCGGATGAAACCCCCGATCTGCCCCTGGCGAATCGAGGTGGGCGACCCCAACGGCGGGAACCGGTCTCTCTTCCTGCACGTGTTCGAAATTGGCGATGAGCGGATTCGTCAGCCAGTCGACGTCGTACTTGTGGCCCCGGCAGTGGTGAACATTTCGGACCGATGGCGGGTGCGTCTCAACGCCACGGGTGAACTCGGCGGCACAGTAAATGACAAGCCTCTGACAACAACCGTCAGAATCGAATCGCAGTATTATCTGCAGGAGAAGTAAAGCCATGAATCGCCGCAAATTCATCAAAGACCTCGCCCTGGCGGCGGCCGTGTTGCCGTCGATGGGTGGTGGTGTCCATGGTGCTTCAAATGCCGACATGACTCAGGATTGGCTTGTCCGGTGGGAGAAGAATATTCTGGGCCGCGCACGCTCACGTTATTGCGACAAAGAGATGAGCGAAGAGATTGGGTGGCTGATGAGCCCATTCCTCAACGGCTTCTATTATGGCTATCGGGCCACGGGGGACGCCAAATGGGTCGTCTTCACGAAGGAAGACATCCAGCGGCTAATCGCCACGAATCGGAACTTCATGTGGAACCAGCAGGTGACCGGTGCCAGGTTCCAGCGCATCGACGGCGGCCGGCCGGATCCGCGATGGAAAAATTCCCCCGGCGTGCTTTGGACGGCGCTGGTGGCATACGACGAGACGCTACGAAATGTCTTTATAGCGAACCACAATCCCTCCGGTTGGGGTGGCCTGGCCGCCACACCCCGGTTCCTCACCCGCGAAACCGCAAAACAGAAAGAGGTGAACCTATGAGAACTCCATTTAATTTGAACCGCCGTCAGTTGCTCCAGACTGCCGCACTCGCGGCCTCCGGACTATCGCTGCCGGCGACGGCAGCGGGACAGTCGTCACGAGCACAAGGCAAGCCCAAAGTGGGTTGCCTGAGCTGGTGCTTTCACAATCTGACCCCCGCCGCCGACCCTGAGCCGGCCCTCGACATCATCGGGGAGATGGGCTTTGACGGCGTCGAACTGATCGTGACGGCGCAAAGAGACATCAAGGACTTCTGGACAGATGCCCGGATTGACCGGCTCAACCAGAAGCTCCAGCGGAACAAGCTGCGAGTGTCGCAGTTCGTCCTGTTCCAGCCGGTGGTCGAGGACCTGTCGAGCACGAACCCAGCGGCCCGCGAGCAGGCTTTGAATTATTTTGAGGCGGGCTGCCGGATCGGCAAGAAGCTTGGCGCGCCTATGATCAATATTGTGGCGCCCTGGGCTCGCGAGCTGAAAGGGCCGACGGAGTATCTGCCCCGCTACTACGAGATCGCCAATCCCAAGCCGGGCCAGAAGTATCACATCGACATCGCAGAGGGATTCGATTGGGACCGGGTGTGGGACGCATACGTGGAGACCACCAAAGCCTGCCTGTCGCGAGCGAAGGCGCACGGCCTGAAGTTCTCCATCGAGCAGCACACGCACTGCCTTGTGCCGGACGCGGCGTCGTTCCTGCGACTCTGGGACCAGATTCGCGACGACGATCTGGGCTACAACCTCGACGCAGGCTGGACGCTGCTACAACGGGAATACCCTCCGCTCGCGATCCATAAAGTCGGCAGGCATCTGATGAACGTGCACATGCGCGACATCGATGGCACGATGCGGAGGTTTCCGGCATTCGGCCGGGGCGTGATGGACATCCAGGCGATCATCACGGCCCTCAAGCAGGTCGGCTTCAACGGCTTCGCCTCCATCGAGCAGGACAAGAATCCCGGCGACCCCGATATGCGAGAGACATGTCGGCAGTACTTGCGGATCATGCGGGAGTATATATGAGAAATCACACATTCTCCCCATCCCTGAAATGCCTTGGCTTGCTGGTACTGCTGATGATGTTGACCGACCACGGACTATGCGGATCAGTAATCCGCAATTGGGAACCGGTGGGCCTGTCCGGCGGAGGCGGGATGTTCTCGCCAGCCATCTCCCAGGCGGACCCGAACCTGATGATGCTCAACTGCGACATGAGCGCAGCCTACATTTCCGAGGACGGCGGCCGGAACTGGCGCATGATCAACCATGCCCAGCTAAGAAGCGACACACGATGCCGGCCCGGTTTCCATCCATCCGACCCCAACATCGTTTACGCTTCATCAGGCGGCCGGCTCCGCATCAGCCGTGACCGCGGCAGGACTTTCACACCCATCGGGAATCTCAAAGAATCGCTCTACGGCGAAATCGCGATCAATCCGTCCGACCCAAACGTTATGCTCGCCGGCACCAGAAACGGCCGCGTGTGCTTGTCGCGCGACGCGGGTACCACGTGGACGCAATGCCGCAGACCAGATGGCCAGGTAATAGGCTTCCATTTCGACAGCACCAATAAAGGCCGAAGCATGTTCGCCGCAACGGACAAGGGAATCTGGCGCTGTGACGACGGCGGACAGAACTGGGTGGATATTACCGACGGCCTGCCTTCAAAGCAGATACAGGGATTCGCAGGCGGCTCGAATGCCGACGACGATATCGTTATGCTATACTGCACCGTGAGAAGCAGCAACGAGGGCGGCATATTCAAAGGTGGAATCTACCGTTCCCGCGACCGAGGTAAAAGCTGGCAGTCGGCCATGGGTCGAGGCATCAACACGGAGACAAAAAAGGCGGACCAGTGGGCCTACAATTCTGTCGCACAAAACAGGCAGCTTCTCGCCACGGACGCAAAGCCGCTAACCGTGTACGCCCTGAACACAAGCACCGGATTCCATCCGCCCCATCACGAAACCGTCTATCGCAGCGATGACGGTGGCGAGAGCTGGCGCGCCACGTACTTCCAGGACCCGCGGTTCGAGCGTTACAACGTAGCCCCCAACTACGTCACCGCATCCGCCGGACAGTCTTTCAAAGGAGGCGATACGCCCTTCGGAGTTGCTATATGCAACAGCGATCCCAATCGGCTGATCCTTGTCTGGAGCCAGTGCTACATTACACACGACGGAGGCGCTACGTGGTTCAACGGCGACACGTATCCGGC
>JBDREF010000050.1:0-13071 GCA_043820045.1 Planctomycetota bacterium
TCACCGAAGGAACAGGCCCTGTGAACCATATCCCTGCCCCACACTCAAAGCGTTTCAGGACGGCAAGGTACACCAGTATGAAAGCCAGGTTACAGACAAGACGGGCAGGACACGACACTTTCATACCGTAGCCAATGTGGCATTGCGCGACACGGACGAAAAACCGACAGCAGTACTGGAGATATGCAGGGAGATCACAGAGCGTAAGCGTACCGAAGAGGCTTTGCGGCTAAGTGAGCGAAAATACTCGGACCTCGTTCAGCAGTCTCCGGATGCAATTATTTCACTGGATAAAACCGGCAACTTCCTATCCTTTAATCCTGCTGCTGAGCGCCTGAGCGGATTCTCCACGAAGGACGTGCTGGGCAGACACTTCGCCAAGATCGGCATCATTGCCAAGGAATCCAGGCCAAACGCAATCAAAGAGCTTGGCCTGATACTGATGGGCACAGACCGCCCGCCCTTCGAGTTGACCATTATGCGCGGGGACAAAACTCGTCTGTTCATGGAAGCAAATGCGCGATTGATCAAACAGAAGGGACGCAATACATGGATACAGGTCACTCTTCGAGACATTACAGAACGCAAGCAGGCTGAGGACCGTTTGGAAAAGATAAACACGTGCCTGTTGAGCCTGGGCAGCGACTTTATCGAAAATGCAAACCGTATCACGGCCCTGCTGGGCGAACTCCTCGGGGCAAGCTGCACCATGTACAACTGCATCCAAAACGGCATGCTCTGCTCTACCTCATACTGGAATGCATCGTCCGATTACACTCCGCAGGACAAACCCAATGGCCACATTTGCTACGACGTAATTCAGGGAGGGGACACTGAAGTTTGCGTAATCCGCGATCTGCAAAGCAGCCCCTATGCCCGGAGCGACCCGAATGTGCTCACCTACGGCCTCAAGACCTACGTCGGCCAACTGGTCAAATCGAATGGCAATCACCACGGCACGCTCTGCGCGCTTTTCACGAAGGACTTCGACCCGTCTGCAGATGAGAAGAAGATCATAGGAATCCTTGCCTCGGCTCTGCGGGGCGAAGAAGAACGCAGAATGGCCGAGCAAAAACTAGAAAGACTTAACGTGGACCTGGAATCGGCCAACCTTGAGTTGACGCGAGCGAACAAAGAACTCCAGGAGTTTGCATATATAACGGCACATGATCTGAAAACGCCGTTGCGGGCAATGGGGACTTTGGCCGACTGGATATCGACGGATTACGCCGATACATTTGATGAGGAAGGCAGGAAACAAGTCAGACTGCTCGTTGAAAAGGCCGAACAGATGAGCGCATTGATTGACGACATCCTGCAGTATTCAAGGCTCGGACAGGAATATCAGCAAAAGCGGCAAGTTGATTTGAACCAGGTTATATCCGACATGATTGCAGGAATTGCCCCGTCGGAGAACATTGAGATCAGTATTAGGAATGAATTGCCTGTTCTCGTATGCGATAAGACACAAATCGTACAGGTCTTTCAGAATCTGGTGAGCAACGCCATAAAGTACATGAACAAGCCCGAAGCGCGTATAGAAATAGGCTGTGTCGAGGAGGACGGCTTCTGGAAGTTCAGCGTTTCCGATAACGGGCCGGGAATCGATGAGAAATACTTCGGAAAGATATTCAAGATATTCCAGACGCTCGCACCTCGCCACGGAACTGAAAGCACCGGCATCGGGCTTTCAATAGTAAAAAAGCTCGTGGAACTGAACAAAGGCAAGGTCTGGGTTGAATCAATAGTCGGCCGGGGGAGCACGTTCTTCTTTACCCTGCCCAAATCGCCCGTTCTCCAGGAAGCCGCCGCCGAGGCTGCTTCAGCAAGTGAGCGGTGTTGATCACCCAGGATACCAAGGGAATTGCGGAAACACTTTCAGGAAGCCGAAACCGGCCGTATAACTCCTGAATCTCGAAGACGAGGAAAAGACCGAGATGACAATTAGAAAGAAGCTGAGCGCGGGAATCGGAATTCTCCTGATTCTCTTCCTGGCGTTAGGAGTCATCTCATACTTCCAGATTGGACAGATAGATGAAAATCTGACAGAGATAATCCAGGGAAAGGAACTGGGAAAACGAACCGCCCTTCTCTACAAGCAGTACGAGACCCTGGATGATGCCGTGAAGAAGACGAAAGACCGCTAGGACGTCCTGGTGGCTGCCAGCGCCCAACACTTTGAGGAAATCGACAGCATAATCAACCAGGAAACAGGCCTCGCAATAGACCTGAATGAACCGGATGGATATCGGAAAATGCTGGCAATCTCAAAGATGGAAACCGGCGCTGCCGAAATAGCCGCTTCGCTTGGAACGTTCTTGTGGTCCCCAACGGAAGCCTGCGAAAAACGCATCTTCGACAATGTCAGCTTTTTCACTGGCGAGCTGGAGAAGTTTCAATATCTGTCTCTTACCCAGGATGAAAAACATATCGCGGCACAGATTGAGGCCGCATTTAGTGATGCGATATTGCAGATCAGAGAAATAGTCGTGGTTAACGACCGCCTTCAGGCGCAAACCGCTGAACTGACGAGCGCCAGAGCAAAGATCGATGAACTCCTGGACCAGGACTTCAAGGTCTTCACCAGCACGGACCTGGAACGTGCCAAAAAGGCGGGACGCAAGATGGTTGGAACCACCGTTGCGATAACTCTCATTCTGGTTATCACCGGCTTTCTTGATGTATCCGTCTTCAGCGCCGCGATATCACGGTCTATCACCAGGCCTCTTGCGAAGCTAAAAGATGCAATGGCTGAAATAGGCAAAGGAGATTTTGACACTAAGATAGAGATCGAGTCGAACGACGAAATCGGTCAACTGGCCGATGCCTTCAATCAGATGGCCAGGCAGCGCAAACAAGCTGAGGAGGAACTGCGAAAGGCCCGTGATGAGTTGGAAGTGCGTGAGGAATCGCCACCCTGGCCGACTGGATATCCTCGGATCATGCCGACAAGCTCGACGAAGAAGGCAAAGAACAGGTAAATCTCCTGCTCGGAAGAACAAAGCAGGTGAACGTACTGGTTGACGGCATTCTGCAATACTCGATCCTCGGGCAAAGCGAACAGGAAAAACAGCCGGTCGATTTGAACAAAGCGTTACCGGAAGCGATCGCGGTAATGGCATTACCCGAGAACATTGAAATAACCATCGAGGATAATCTGCCCACTCTAATCTGCGAAAAACGGCAAATACTGCAGGTCTTCCGGAACCTGGTGAGTAATGCCGTAACGCATATGGACAAGCCGCGAGGGCAAATCACAATCGCCTGCGTCGAAGAGGACGTCTTTTGGAAATTCAGCGTCACTGATAACGGACCTGGCATCAACAGGCTGCCGTCGATGCCTGTTGAAACCAGCCGGCTCCTCGGCAAATATCCTTTCTCACCCGCATTCCCAGCATAGAACGCATCCGCACAACCATCAGGCTCTTGTTCCGGTCACGGGTCGGAATTACGAAGCATGGCGGAGGTTCTGTGTTGACAACGAAGGGAACAGCCACTTTAATTATGTAGGGTCGTTATGTCGAACCCGATATAACCATGCAGAATTTCATGGATTCAGACAAATGGATACAGAAAAGCAGTTAGTTGATGCGGTTCTCGCCTTGGCCGATGATGCTCAGGGAACCGATGGCAGGAAAAGGCTGGCCTGTGCTGCGGCCTTCGAGTTGGCGAAGGAATTCGAGGCACAAATAGCTGATATCGGGCGCATCTGCAACCAGAACAACATAAAGATCCGCAAATGCCAGCTCGGCTGTTTCGGATAAACGCCCTGACTTTTTGTATGACATTTCGGAGCATGGAAATATGGGTAAGCTGAGTGCAAAGTTCAAGCTCTGGCTGAACAGCAAAGATGCAGAAGGCGTCTTTGGTGACGGCAAGTGGCGGCTGCTCGAAGAAATCGCCAGCAGCGGATCACTGAACGCCGCCAGCAAAACACTTCGCATAAGCTACCGTAAGGCATGGGGCGACCTTGAGAAAGCACAAGATGCCCTGCATGTCGCCCTGGTGGAAAAACAGCGTGGAGGAGCCTCCGGAGGCCGGACGGTCCTGACTAAGCAGGGCGAAAAATGGGCCCGGGCATACCGAAGATTTCGCAGTGACGTCGAGAAGGCGGCAGAAAAGGCCTACAATAAGCATATTCGGGAACTTGTCAAATGAGCAGAACCACGGCGGCAGTCTTAGCTGTTGCGGCACTGGGCATTCTGGCACTGGCCGGACTTTCCATTCACAGCTCGCAGACCACAGCCCGTTCGGATCCTGATTCCAACCAGTTGATTATATTCCATGCCGGCAGTCTTGCGGTTCCCTTCAGGCAAATATGTGAAGAATTCAATAGACAGCACCCAAACGTGAAAATCGTCCGTGAAACAGCGGGCAGTCGAGAATGTGCTCACAAGATCATAGACTTGCATAAACCCTGCGATATCATGGCCTCTGCGGACTACGTAGTCATTGACACACTGCTAATACCCGAATATGCCATGTGGAACATCAAATTCGCAAGCAACGAGATGGGCATCGCATTCAGCAAGAATTCGTACAGAGCCGGCCAAATCACTGATGAGAACTGGTACGATATCCTGCTGGAAGAAGATGCTGCTTACGGCAGATCCGACCCAAATGCAGACCCATGTGGATATCGAACGATGCTTATGGCGAAACTTGCGGAGGAATACTACGACAAACCGGGACTTGCCGACAGAATTCTGGCCAAAGACAGAAAATACATCCGGCCCAAAGAAGTTGACTTGTTAGCCCTGCTGGAAGTCGGCGAGCTTGATTACGTGTTCATCTATCGCTCCGTAGCCAGGCAGCATGAACTCGAATTTTTAGAACTGCCCGATGAGATCAATCTTAACAATGTAGAGTTCTCAGACTTCTACAGGACCGCTTCGGTTCACCTGACGGGCAAGACAAAAGGGACTCTTATCACACAGGTCGGCACACCAATAGTGTACGGGGTCACCATCCCGAGCAATGCGCCAAATCGCAAACTCGCCCTGACTTTCCTGTCCTTCCTGCTCGATGCGGACAAAGGCCAGGCCATCCTTGAAAAGAACGGGCAAACATCTGTAGTTCCTTCGCCGGCGGACACTTTTGACAAACTTCCGGAGAGTCTGAAAATCTTTGCCCTTCCGATGAAGCCGGAGGGCCAAAAGTGATACTTGCACGAAGGATCGGAACCGAGCCGCTTTCGCTGTTGTTCGCCGCGCTCGGCGGGGTCCTGCTATTGTTCATTATCGCGCCACTTGTAAGTCTGTCTCTGAGCTGCTCGCTGCCGGAGCTTGCCGAGACGGCCGGAGACGCCGAAGTCAGAAACAGCATCTGGCTCACTCTCTGGACGTCGATGGCAGCCACCCTGCTGTTTGGCATTGCCGCCATTCCTCTTGCCTATCTGCTGGCTCGCAACGATTTCCCGTTAAAGGGTCTTGTTTCAGGCATCATCGATGTTCCGATTGTCATACCACATTCCGCAGCGGGAATAGCCCTGCTGACGGTAGTATCCCGGGGTGCACTTCTGGGAAAAGCTGCGGACAAAGCGGGTTTCAGTTTCGTCGGAAGCAACATCGGTATAATGCTGGCAATGGCGTTTGTCAGCGTCCCTTTTCTCGTCAACTCCGCCCGGGACGGCTTTCATGCGGTCCCCGAACGGCTGGAAAAAGCCGCTCTGAACCTCGGGGCAAGTCCTTTGAGAGTGTTCTTGACCGTTTCTGTTCCCCTGGCAGTCAGGCCGATTGTTTCGGGCATAATTTTGATGTGGGCGCGCGGGATGAGCGAATTCGGCGCCGTACTGATTATCGCATATCATCCGATGGTTACACCGGTGTTGATATTCGAGCGTTTCAGCGCGTTCGGCCTGAAATACGCCCGGCCGGTGGCCGTCCTTTTCATGGCCGTCTGTCTGGCATTCTTCGTTGTTTTGAGACTCCTGGCCGGGAGCAAAAAAAATGCTCAGCGTTAAGCATATTTCTAAAACGTATCCAGGTTTCGAGATAAAAGACGTCTCGTTCGACGTTCGACCGGGCCAATATTTTGTTATGTTGGGCAGAACCGGCATAGGCAAAAGCGTATTACTCGAAACCATAGCGGGCCTTACTCGTCCGGATTCCGGCAGAATATTCCTCGACGAAGAAGACATCACACATGAAAAGATACAGAACCGAAGAATCAGCATGGTTTTTCAGAGTAGCGCGCTTTTTCCGCACATGAACGTTTACAACAATATTGCGTATCCACTCCGCCCGCGTGGAAAAACAAGATCTCACATTCGAGAACGAGTAGCCCGCCTTGCCGAGGATTTTGGCATCCGGCATCTTCTCACAGCCAGGCCTCAAACGCTTTCCGGCGGCGAATCCCAACGTGTTTCTCTGGCGCGGGCCGTGGCAAGCGAGCCGCGGTGCCTGCTGCTGGATGAGCCTTTGTCATCGCTGGACCCGGCATCGCGATCCGAGATACGTGCTCTCCTGCGCAACGTCAGTGCCAGCGGCCGCGTCATAGTTCACGTGACCCACGATTACACGGAAGCGGTTTCCCTCGGCACGCACATAGCCGTCATGGAAGATGGCGGCATTGCACAAACAGGAACGGTTGAAGAGATTTTCCAACACCCAAAATCCGAATTTATCGCCCGGTTTATCGGCGTCAGGAACTTCTTTCAAGGGTGTCTGGAAAACTCCGACGGCGAAGGGTCGAGCCTGAGGCGTTTTACAACCCGCGGTCTGAACCTTGCGGTTCTCAGCGACAACCCCGCCGGTCGGGGATACATTATGGTTCGCAGCGAGGATGTAACGCTCTACGACACACCGAGGCAAACAAGCGCCCGCAACAATTTCGCAGGGTCTATCGTGGATACTGTACCGGCGAGAGGCGGAATCGAAGTCATCGTTTCTATCGGCCGAAGCGAGCCGATGGAAATTGCAGCCCTGGTAACTGCCGAATCGGCGAGGGCATTGGATCTGTGCTGCGGGAAGAAGGCGTGGGTGAGTTTCAAGGCATCAGCCGCCCGATATATCGAGAAATAGGATGATAAAGCTCGACGGAATGCTTATGATTGGCTCTGCTGGGATTAATGTCGGCAAGACCGAGTTGGCCTGCTCACTTCTGAGCAGATTCGGCAGCAGCAATAACATCACCGGAATAAAGGTTACGGCCATAGAAGAAAGAGATGGCCAGTGCCCTCGCGGCGGCGAGGGTTGCGGGGTATGTTCCTCGCTGGACGGAGCATACAGCATTACAGAAGAAACCGACAGCAGCTCGGGCAAAGACACGGCACGACTGCTCGCCGCCGGCGCCGGCCGGGTCTTCTGGCTTCGTGTTATGAAAGCGCGTATGAAAGAAGCAGCAACAGCGCTGCTGGATATAATCGGACCCGATGCTATTTCTATCTGCGAGTCAAACTCGCTGCGCCATGTTGTCGAACCGGGACTGTTTCTCATAGCTGAGAAGAATGACCAAAAAGTGTGGAAAGATTCCGCACTGCAAGTAAGAGAATATGCGGACAGAATCGTTGTCTCCGACGGCAGAAGCTTTGATCTGGACATTGACCGCGTGAAGCTAATAGGCGGCAAGTGGACGCTGCAAGCTCAGGCAACGGCGATAATCATGGCCGGTGGAGCCAGCCTGCGGATGGGTACCGACAAAAGCATGCTGCCGGTCAAGGGGCGACCTATGATAGAGGTAATCTGCGAGCAGTTGCGAGGCCATTTCGAGCAGATCCTCATCAGTGCCGCCGATGCGGAGAAATTTGCATTTCTCGGATTTGATATTGTCCTGGACAAGGTGCCGGGCCAGGGGCCTTTGATGGGGATAGCTTCGGCTCTGGAGGCCTCGGCTAATGAAGTCAACTTCGTGATAGCCTGCGACATTCCGCACGTGGAAGCCAGAACCATCAGGAGACTGCTCGCCGAAGCCGAAAACAGCAAAGCCGACATAATAGTGCCCAGCACAGGCGAAAGAGAATGCGAGCCGCTGTTCGCCGTATATCGCAAGAGTGCACTTGGCGCGATAAACCATGTACTGTCGTCCGGCGGACGCAAAATAAGTGAAGCTTTTGACTTATGCAAGGTGAAGTATGTCAAACTGGAGGCAAACTTGGCAAACCTCAATACAATTGTTGACTATGAAGAATTTCACGAAAAGCACTGAAAATAACGACGCGCTCTGTACGCCCTGAACCAACGGTGCCGATTCGATGTATAGAAGAAGAAAATAGGCAGATAAAATGGCTCACGAAGGTCTTTGGGAACAACTTGCCAAGCTTGACGGACAAGAAACCGCCCAGCGCGCGCAATGCCAATATCTCGAAGAAGCGGACAGCTACATCGTGACCATGGTAAACAGAGCCTATGTGGTCTGCCTCTCGGATATGAGAATCTTTTCCGGCCGGCCGGATTCCCAACAGGAACCAGCATCATTCCTTGAGCAACTGTGCCTTCTGGCGTATTTAATAAATGCCCGGGATCTACCGCTCTCAAACACGCTCGTCAATGCTCAAAGCCTGCCGGGCGGGCAGTTTTTCTTCCGCGGTCCGCATACCCTTCCGACCGAAAAACTGAAGGATGCTTTTGGTGATTGTCCCGAGGCTTTGAATCGGGCCTCAGAACCCTTTGCCGCAAGACGCTGCGAATTCGGCGACGCATCAATCACGTTGGACATCCTGCCCCGGGTGCCGCTAACGATAGTAATTTGGCGCCGGTGCGAAGAATTTGATGCGCGGGCGTCAATACTGTTCGACAAAAGCGTAGCTATCCAGCTTCCATTGGACGCGCTTATGGCGGCCGTGAACCTGACCGTTGGGGCGTTGCTGCGCCACTCGACAGGGAATAATTGAATCGTGAGCAGCATCAGTCATAAATATTCCAGCTAAAAACTTGACAGCCTGTCGGCGAGGTGTTAGAGTTTCTGTTTTTATCGTATTTTGAACCTAAGCTGTTCGCGTATGGGAGCGGGAACAGCAGGGGTGAGAGGTTGTTACCATGTCTGTAATACAGAACGCCAAGATAGCAATAGGTGGTAAGGGAGGTGTTGGAAAAACTACAGTTTGCGCGATACTTGCACAACTGTTCGCCGAGAGCGGATTCGACGTTCTGGCCATCGATGCCGATCCTGACGCCAACCTTGCCTCGGCGTTCGGCATACCAACGGAGCAAAGCCCGCAGCCTCTTATTAGAATGAAGGAACTGATCGCAGAGCGCACGGGCACGGGGAAAGACACGTTAGGGGCATACTTCAAGCTAAATCCCAAAGTCAGCGATCTGCCGGAGGAGTACTGGCTCGAAACAAACGGCCTGAAACTACTGGTCCTCGGGGCGATTACCCAGGCCGGAGGAGGCTGTGCCTGCCCGGAAGGAGCATTCTTGAAGGCGCTGCTCACATATACCATATTACAGCGTCAGGAGGTCGTCATTGTTGATTTGGCCGCCGGCGTCGAATTCATGGGCAGAGCAAGCATCCAGGGCATTGACGCCCTTGTGTTGGTAGTTGAGCCGGGCGGAAGGAGCATCGAGACAGCCAGGAACATGGCGAAGATGGCCAGGAAACTGGGCATAGGCTGCGTTGGAGCCATCGCTAACAAAATCACCCAAACCGCTCAAATCGACTCGATAAAATCGCAGTTGGAAGGTGTGGTCCTGCTCGGCAGCCTTAAGTCCAGCCGGCACCTTCAGGAAGCGGATCTCAGGCGTATAGCCGTATTTGAAGCCGACCCTGAGATCACACAGGAATTGAGACGCGCAAAAGAACGTCTTGCGGAGCTGATTGAAAGCTCAGACGACAATTGACAAGGTCGGCTATTTCCATTAAGTAAGTAAACAGCCGAACATTGCACAATATTTTCAGATATAGTTAGCTGTTAGCCTTTTATGTAACTGTTGGTCTTTAGCACGAGGATTTTTATGGATGCAAAGGAACGTAGTTCTGACAAAGCAGCACAGGAGATCATAGAGCGCATGGCCCAGGCCGGCCAGCAGAACGCATGGGACCGGCTGGAATCGCAGTTGCCGCAATGCGGGTTCGGCAAACAGGGAATATGCTGCCGAATTTGCGCTATGGGCCCCTGCCGGATTACAAAGAAAGCTCCGCTGGGTGTTTGCGGAGCCGACGTGGACACGATTGTATCGCGCAACTTCCTGCGGGCAATTGCAGCCGGCGTAAGTGCTCACAGTGACCACGGCCGGACCGTAGCCGAAGTGTTCATCGCAACGGCCAAGGGTGAAGCCCCAGATTATAAGCTCAAGGATACTACCAAGCTGTACAAGCTCGCCCGCGAAATGGGCGTCAAAACTGATAACCGCTCTGCAAACGAGATTGCAGTTGATGTAGGCAAAATCGCCCTGGCCGAATTTGGAAAGCCTGAGGGAACACAGCTTATGGCGAAACGGGCCCCGGCTCCACGCCAGGAAATCTGGGACAAGTTCGGAATAACACCTCGCGCAGTGGACAGGGAAGTGACCGAGTCTCTGCACCGAAGCACAATGGGAGTGGATCAGGACTACAAGAACATCCTTAAACATGCCAGCCGCGTGGCGCTGGCCGACGGCTGGGGTGGAGCAATGCTCGCCACCGAACTGCAGGATGTTCTTTTCGGCACGCCCTATCCGGGACGAGGCGAAGTAAATATGGGCGTCCTCAAGAAGGATGAAGTCAACATTATCGTTCACGGACACGAACCCATATTGTCAGAGATGATAGCTGCGGCGTCCCAGGACCCGGAACTTCTCAAGGAAGCGGAAAAGGTCGGAGCTAAGGGAATAAATATCGCAGGAACATGCTGCACTGCAAACGAGCTGCTGATGCGGCACGGCATACCAATCGCGGGCAACTTCCTCAACCAGGAATTGGTCATCGCCACGGGCGCGATCGAACTGATGGCAGTTGACGTCCAGTGCGTGATGCAGGGACTGACCAATGTGGCGAGTTACTACCATACCAAGCTGGTCACCACCACCGACAAAGCCAAGATGCCAGGCGTAGAGCATGTTTCCATGGACGAGAAAACGGCGCTCAACACAGCCAAGCAGCTCGTCAGGATGGCAATCGCAAACTACAAGAACCGCGGCGAGGTTCACATCCCCGAACACAAGAGCAAGGCTGTCGGCGGCTTTAGCTTCGAATCGATCAACTACATGCTGGGCGGACGTTTTCGTGCCAGCTTCAGACCGCTGAACGACAACATTATCAACGGCAGAATTCGGGGGATCTGCGGCATCGTCGGCTGCACCAATCCCAAAGTGACGCAGGACTGGACGCACACCACGCTCACACGCGAGTTGATTAAAAAAGACGTCCTCATACTGACCACCGGCTGCGCGACTATTGCATGCGGCAAGCAGGGTCTGACGAATCCGAAAGAAGCGCTGGAGTTCGCGGGACCGGGCCTCAGGGAAGTCTGTGAGGCCGTCGGTATCGCGCCGGTGCTGGCCTGCGGCAGTTGTGTTGACAATACACGCCTGCTGGTCGCCTGCAGCGAATTGGTCCGCGAAGGCGGCCTGGGACAAGACATTTCCGACTTGCCGGTGGCCGGCGCGTGCCTGGAATCTGTCAGTGAGAAAGCCCTGGCGATTGGACAGTATTTTGTCGCCAGCGGCGCGCTGGTTGTGTTCGCCAAAGAAGTAATGCCGATCTTTGGCAGCGACAACGTAACTGATTATCTTTTCAATGGAATTGAGAAAGACCTGGGCGGTCGCTGGGCGGTCGAATCGGACCCGGTTAAGGCCGCCGAGCTGATACTGGCCCATATCGAAAGCAAACGTGACGCTTTGGGGATCAACAAACAAAAGGAACGCAAGCTCTATGACATGGCGGATCGGCGGGCTTTGGCTGTAGAATGATCGTTGGAAACGAAAACCGAGAAACGCTAAGTAGCACAAGTACAAATCCCGGGACAACGCACCGAGAATCTTCAGATTTGCGACTTCAGAGTTGTTCCGAAAGGCGATAGCAGGATTTACACAAGAAAGGTGAGTCTATGTCAAAAATCATCGCATCGGCTGCCATACGCGGCGCACACAAAATAGCCAAACAAGCAGAAGACATCTTAGCACGGGCGATAAAAGAAAAAGGGAAAGATTGCAGCGTAGAATTTCCGAACACCGGCTATTACATCCCTATCATCTATTCCATGACCGGCAGAGCAGTCGAAACATTGTCTGACTTTGAGGACGTGATGGAGGAAATAAAGGGCCTGCTGCCGCCGCTGGTTGACGATGACTTTTGGGTGCCCTACCTCGGCCACGCCCTGGACGCAGGCATGGCGACGCTGTTCGCCGAAGAAATTATCGAGGCCTGCAAGTACCTGATCGGCCCCAATCCCGTGGATGGTATCTGGCTGGGTGCGGCGGACGACGTAATCCTCCGAGAGCGAGGCATCCAGTTTGTGGATGGAACGGCGCCCGGGTTCGCGGCGATAGTCGGCGCAGCGCCAGACGTGGAAACAGCGGTGACTATTGCACGCAAGCTGCAGGAACGTTGCCTTTACGTTTTCATGTCCGCACACCACAACGGCACATCCTTCGCAGAACAGCTCGTCGAGGGCGGCGTGCAGTTAGGATGGGAAACGCGATTGGTGCCTTTTGGCCGCGGAATAACATCGGCAATATATTCGCTCGGTTTTGCAAGCCGGGCGGCGCTTAGTTTCGGCGGCGTGCAGCCTGGCGATTTCCGACGCAATCTTCTATACAACAAGAACAGGATCTTCGCCTTTGTTATGGCGCTGGGCGAGGTTACGGACGAATGGTATGCAACAGCCGCCGGGGCCATCAATTACGGCTTCCCGACAATTGCCGATTCGGACATTCCCGAGATTTTGCCCACCGGCGTATGCACATACGAACACGTGGTCTCTCGAATCCCACACGACCAGATCGTGGAGAAGGCCGTCGAGGTTCGGGGCTTGAAAGTCAAAATCACCGAAATACCAATCCCGGTCTCCGTCAGTCCCGCCTTTGAAGGCGAGCGCATCCGCAAGGAAGACATGCACTGCGAATTCGGCGGCCAAAGGACACCTGCCTTCGAATGGCTTCGGATGAGGGATATCAGCGAAGTCGAGGACGGCAACGTCGAGGTCATCGGTCC
>JBDREF010000051.1:0-19877 GCA_043820045.1 Planctomycetota bacterium
AACAAAGCCCTGAGAAAATGAGTGTTTGTAAAGCCTCAAAGATCCAGCTAACACGTCAGTTAGTAACACGATACCAAAACAAAGGCAAAAATCAAGTCCAAAACCAAAGGGGGTGCGCCGGCACTCATACGCTCAAGTGGCTCTACATTAACGACCAGGACGAAGAAGGCAAGAACTGCGGCTGGGTGGACTTCATTCAATGGACTGGGGCGAGCTCTCCTCCGGACCCAGTTAATTGGGAGCAGATCGCTTATAAACACGATGTAGCCGGCCGTCGCGTTGAGAAGAAGGTGGACGGCTACACAACCCGGTACGTCCATGCCTGTGGTGAGCGAAGTCGAATCCAACGGCGAGCACATAATCGCCGAATACGACGGCAATAACAACCTGCTCCGCAAATACATCTACGGCCCGGGCATCGACGAGCCTGTCAGCATGATAGAGGTGGAAGACAACAATGCGACTTACTACTACCACTTCGATGCGTTAGGCTCCGTGGTGGCCCTGAGCGACTCGACCGGCGATACCGTCCAGACCTATGAGTACAGCGTCTATGGCGAAGTCTCTGCTTCAGACCCCAACCACCCGAACCCCTATATGTTCGCCGGCCGCCGTTTCGACATAGAAATAGGCCTTTACTACAACCGTGCAAGGTACTATAATCCATATATGGGCCGGTTCCTTCAGACCGACCCCATCGGCTACGGCGACGGTATGAACTTGTATGCCTACTGCGGTAATGATCCTGTGGGCCGAGTGGATCCGTTTGGGCTTGCTTCCGTCACCGTTGATATCCCGATCGACTGTATTGCGGACGAATCTGACGCGGCGTCCGCCTCAGGAGACGTTGATAGTTGGCTTGAAGATGTAGGCTTTTATGATGAGTACCCAGGTTGGTATATTGAATACGTTGACGTCGATGGTGCTTGGTTCAGGGTTCACCTCACCGATGGCAGTGATATCACCGATGTTTGTGACGTGGCCAAGGTACCCATTTTCGAAGTTGATATGGTTGGTGGCGTTCAAGTTGTCTTGATTGACGGCATCGGACGCCTTGACAGTGGAAATAGGACACTAAACCGAATAATAAGAGCGAAAATCCATGAAATAAATTCGTTAATCCCCTTTGACGACTGGCGAGAGAATATCGCATTTTATTTCGACTATCTGAAAAACAAGTGGGATTCACCATTCTATAAATCGAATGTAAAGTTGTGGAAATACAAGGACAGACAATTCAATAATGTGGAAGTCAACTACATAGCCGGTGGCCATCTCATGCGGCACTTGAATATACCTTTTAATGCAGGGTATGCGCTGGTCTTTTACTGGAAGTCGCAATACAAAGACCCCGTCACAGGTGATCCGGTACAACCTTCAACTGGCACGTGGTATTGGTTCAATCAAGGATACCAACATTACGACGATAGAAAGGATTGGTAGTGAAGATAAAGGCCCATACGAAATTGGTTCTTAGGAGAATTGTCCTCGGTTTAGTGATCGTCTTCGTGCTCAGTGCTGTTGTTTTGTATATGGTGGGTGATTATCTTATAATTCGCGGGTTCGTGTTCTTTGGTGGGCACGACATAGAAGACAAGCAAATCCGTCTGTTGTATAAAACTGACCATCAAGCTTTGTTGGCGGCCTGCAGAGAACTTTCAAAGCAAGTTACCAAAGGAGAGCTAAAAGCAGGGACATATTGGGTACGTGGAAACAACCGAAGCCCAGAAGCATCACAATTTCCTCAACCGATTCTGGACCTCAAGCCGAACTATGTTTATATAGACGAAAACGACTGTGGACGGGTGATGCTGGAAATGTTTGGAGGATTCACTCACTTCGGGGTGCTTGCGTATACTGAGGATTACAAGAAACCCACTTGGGCTGAGTATGGCGACAAAGAACTGATTCCTGGACTATGGTACTACGACGATTGATATAAAGGAAGAAGTAAAGGGGTCAGACACGAATGGCACTGACATAAGCGCAACACCTTTTGATGAAAGTGGTTACGAGAACTCCCATTCTTAGGTATTCTTTCGATTTCTTTGTGCCAATTTCGTAAGATCGTCAGTCTGTCGAGTTGAAGGTATCTCCGGAAAATCCAAATCGGAAAGGGCTTCATCAATAGACAGTTATGAAACAATATAACTTATTTTGTTGAAAGCACTTATCCTTATGTCAGTGCCATTCGGGTCAGACACTTTTTTTATTGACCGACCTGACCTTCACCTTAGGGGGCAATTCCAACTGGACTGCCATCAAGCCGGACTGCGAGGACCCCAATTACGGCGGTCCGGATTCGGCCAAGAGCGGAGCGATTTCAGCTAATCAGAATACGTACTTCGATGCCACGGTAACCGGCACAGGCACGGTCAAGTTCTATTACAAGAAGAACTCCGACTCTGGCGACGTCTTCCGCTTCAAGATCGATACTACGACCAAAACCTCAGTATATAACAGCGCCGCCGACTGGACGCAGTCCACATACAGTATAACCACTACCGGCTCGCACACCCTGAGGTGGCAGTACGAAAAAGGCAGCAGCGGCTCGTCCTCCGGCGGAGCGCGAAAGACTGTTGCAGACTGAACAATAATCCACTATATTCGTATAAAATCGGCACCTGTGTATATGGTTAAGGAAGTACGTCGTTTTAAGGAGTGACCTGTTATGAACTTGTCCGATTATTTTGAGAACGTGAAGGGTATTGGCATTTTGGCTACGGCCGATTCGGATGGAATGGTCGATCTTGCCGTCTACGCCAGGCCTCACGTGATCGATGAGGCTACAGTTGCGTTTGTAATGCAGGAGCAGTTGACCCACCAGAACCTCAAATCCAATCCACACGCCGCTTACATGTTCGTCGAGCAAGGTGACGGATACAAGGGCAAGAGACTGTATCTGACCAAACTCCGGGAAGAAACGAACACCTCGCTCGTCGAGACGTTCAGAAAGAAACAGCCCGAGATATGTTCAGCCCGTGACGATTCGAACAAGTATCTGGTGCACTTCCAGGTTGACAATGTTTGGCCGCTCGTGGGCAATAAGGCATAAAAATCGCCATGGGGAAAACTCTTACTGTTGTTTTGCCCATTCAAGGAGCATCTGTACGGCTTTGCCGAGTACACCCGCCGAACCTCGGAAAGTGCCGGAGCCGCTTGGCCGATTGTCGATGGTGTACCATTCGAAGAAGCCGTTGTTCCGCTTGACTCTTTCAATCATGGGAAGGCATTCCCGGTACGCCTCCTCGACGTATCCATAAGCGACAAGCTGCTGGATCATTCTGCCTCCAAACCAGGTCCAGTCGCCGCCGTTCTGGTAAGAGAACGGCCCCATACTCTTGTTCTTAAAGAATCCGGCCGGATACGGCGGATATACTGTCAGGCCAATCGAGGCTGCACCCGCAAACTTCTTGTTGTTTACCATATCGTTGAATACATCCAGGACCTCTTCTTTCGAGAGAATCCCTGCTTCGATTGCAATCGCGGTTCCGCCGTGATAATATATTCTATGCTCGTCAAAATACTCCGGGAAGGCAGAGCCTTCAAGATAGATATGCGGGCGAAACTTGTGCAATTGCCCGTCCCAGAGGTGTTTTCTTGTGTTCGCTCTGATCCCTTCCAAAATCGATTTCCATTCCTGGCTGTCTGAAGACCCGGGGCCGGCAAGCCGGATGTAGTTTTCGATAGCGATGACAAACATCGCATTGTCATATACGTCGATGGCGCGGTGGCTCGAGGAATCGAATTCGACGCCCCAGGAATGTTCCGGCTGGACATCGCCCCAATCTGCGGTAGTGGCGCCCCAAATCAAGCCATACTTATCATCATAACGATGATCCAAAAGATAACGCAGTGCCATGGACAACCTTTCGCGCACGGATGAACCGTTAATCTCTTGCGAAAGTATCGAACTATCGCCGGTAGTCTCGACATACTTGCAGACGGCCTGAACCAGCGAGCTTTCCTGGTCGGTTTCGACTGTGTTCTTATGCCCGAGCAGGTCCGGCATCGTGTCGGAGCGCCTGTATTTGTATGCGACGTTCGCTTTATCGGCAGGTATGTAGCCATCGATTATGTTGCCGTCTTTGCCCTGGAAATGAAAGAACGCCAGCAGTGCCCGGCGAAGCTGAGCCCTGTCCTGCACCTCCAGAGCAAGCTCGATAAAGGTGTTGAGGTCACGAATCCACACTTCGCCGTAGCCGCTGCCTGCATTGAGACCCTCTCTCAGCACAAGCTTTGCCTTTTCCAGAACCACAGACAGATCGGGATTGTTCAGAATCGTCTTTGCGAGGTCTTTGCCATCGTTACCGGAATAGCTGAACTCTGAGCCGGTCGAACCTTCCGCACGCGGTGATGCCTGCCGACCTGAACACGGAAGGAGAATCATCAATCCCGCAAAAAAAAGCAAAAGCACGTTGTTTGTCTTGAAGTTCATTACTTTGCCTCCGACTAAAACCGTTCCAAATCCGACTTTTTCAACACCGGCAAGTTGTTGAGTCACCGGCTGCCGAAGCGCTCATGTGGAATCACCGTCGCCGGGTTCGACCAGTGCACGCCTTTTCTGGGAGAATGCCAAAGGCACATCCTTATCTTAGTCTTCGCCGTGGTATTTGAAGGAAACCCTGACCTTTGCGCGGTAGGCCTTCACTTTTCCGTCTTCGAGCTGCATATCCAACTCGACCACCTCCGCAATTCGCAGATCCCGGAGGCTCTTGGACGCCACATCCACGGCCGCCTCGGCAGCCTTCTCCCACGAATCACTGCTGGTACCCACAAGCTCGATCACCTTGTAAACACTCGCTGACATTTAGTTCCCCTTTCTACCGGCAACGGCCTCGATAGGCGCCAATTCCGCCGGTTTGAAAAATGTCCACAGCTTCCTGACTCATATCGTCTTTTTACACTCCGATTGAGCGGCAGTCCACCCAATTTTTGCCGGCGCGGGGCCTCTTGGCCGGCTGGCGTGCTCGGATAAGAACTTGAGTATTCGCCGGATATGGTTATCATGGCCGGACGCGGCTACTTGCACGCTTTCATAGACATAACAGGAATTGGACAGCATATTCCGGAGGTCAGAATGATGTACAAGAGGTTCAAATTGCCGGCCCTGATTTTCATGGTATCCTTAAATACGATATTCTCTATCGGCCGCGCCGAAGACGCTGTCAGGATCGACCGGCGATGGGAGCTGCTCCTGGACAGGCACCTTATCGACCGGATGGAAGGGCAGATCGAACTGCGTCTGCACAGTCCGGAAGCTCAGGAAGTGGCCCTGGTGCACGACGAGCCGTGGGAAGGAAACACGAGCGGCTATCACACCATCTTCCAGGATGGCGACCTTTACCGAATGTATTACCGCGGCTGGGGTCACGATAATACGAAAAACAAGCAACTTCACCCGGCGGTAGTATGTTACGCCGAAAGCCGTGACGGCATCAACTGGATAAAGCCTCATTTGGGACTTGTGGAATTCAGCGGCTCAAAGGACAACAACATCATTCTGAGCGAATTAGGCACACACAACTTTACCCCCTTCAAGGACACGAATCCAGATTGTCCCGCGGAGACGCGGTACAAGGCTGTTGCAAGGGGCGAGGGTGAAGACAACCGCAAGCTTTTTGCCTTTCAAAGCCCTGACGGAACTCACTGGAAGTTGATGCAATCCGAACCAATCGTGACAGAAGGAGCCTTCGATTCGCAGAATCTGGCTTTCTGGGATTCACTGCGCGGGCAATATCGTTGCTACTTCCGTGATTTCCGCTACGGCCACCGGGACATCAAGACCGCGACTTCAAAGGACTTCATCCATTGGACAAGACCCATCTGGCTGGATTATGGCGACGCCCCGAGGGAACATCTCTACACGAACCAGATCCAGCCTTACTATCGAGCGCCGCATATTTTCGTGGGATTTCCGACCAGGTTTATTCCGCAGCGAGAATCACTGACGGAGGGATTGTTCATGAGCAGCCGAGACGGTCAGACTTTTCACAGGTGGGAAGAGGCATTGCTCAGGCCGGGACGCAATAAAGACAAATGGCACAACCGCAGCAACTACATTTGGCTTGGGATGGTGGAAACAGAATCTGATCTGCCGGGCGGCGGCAGGGAACTTTCAATCTATGGCAACGAAAGCTACTACGAAGGACAGGGCGCCAGGACCCGAAGATATACATTCCGGATAGACGGATTTGTCTCGCTGCATGCTTGCCTGCGAGGCGGGGAGGCGATTACAAAGCCTCTGATTTTTCAGGGTGACAGGCTAATGGTCAATCTGTCAACCTCGGCAGCCGGGTCGCTGCAGGTCGAGGTATGTGACCCGGACGGCAGGCCGGTCGAGGGATATACCTTAGCGGATTGCCCCGAGATATACGGCGACGAGATAGAACGCGTTGTGAGATGGAACGGAAATAATGTGGGTGATCTGGCAGGCCGGCCTATCCGTTTACGATTTGTCCTTCGGGATGCGGATCTGTTCGCCTTCGGTTTTCGAGCCGGGCCCTGATCGCAATGAGAAGAGGAGCAAGAGAGCAAAACCACTAAGGTCTTGGCAACCGACGTTTCTCGGCTTCTGTCGGCGGATACTTCATGAAAGTTGACCACATCCCCGGCGTACCCGCATCCCACGCGCCTTTATCGAAGACTTTCTCCTTCTTCATATAAGCGGCATGGCCGTCGTAAAACGCCATGTTGACTCCCTCACTGTGCCGGTAGAGCGTCGGGCCGTCGCAGCCGACCTGCTTGTAGGGCGTGATTGTATCCTGGCCGAGGACGTCCCAGCCATCCACGTAATTGGCTCCCCACCACCAGAGCCACCAGTCATGGCTCTCGGTAAATATCAGCTCGCCCGCCGGACCGGGAACCGTGGTGTTCTTGTGTCCGGCGTAACCGATGCCGAACCAGTCTGTAAAGTACCAATCAGTGAGGTTATAGCCGTAACTGATCCAGGAGTCCCACTGGGAGTCACGTACTTCTTTTTTCGAAATCGTGTCGCTGGGACAAAGGAACTTCTTGGGTGCGTGCCATGCGTCGTTCGAAACGACGCCCCTCGGTTTATAACCCACCAGCTCTCTGAAAAGCTTATTGGCGGGCCAATAGCGGTCGTCGGCCTGAGTTCTGTCCATGATTGGAACGTACCAGCCGTCCATATCGTCGGCATAGAGAGTGTTAGCCAGCCCCATTGTCTTGACGTTGTTGGCGCAGACAATGCGTTTGCCGTGCTCCTTAGCTCTCTGCAGGGCGGGCAGCAGAATCCCCATCAGCAGCGCTATGATTGCGATCACTACCAACAGCTCAATTAACGTAAAGCCTTTAAATTTGGACATGGTAGTTCTCCTTGCCTTAGTACGGAACATCTTTCTCAACCAACATTTCATCGCACGCACCTGAGGGCCTGCCTCGCATATTATAATACAACCGCTCGCAATGATGCAAGCAAAAGGCATATTACACCTTCTAAGTAGCTTTCACGACTAAGCTTATGTTTTATCCCCGTCGAATCCTCCGGCGCGAACCACCCGGAAGGCTTGAATCTTCGGGAAAGTCCTGATATTCTATCGGGAATGTTGCTTGGCACCGTTGCTAAGCATGGACAAACATTTGGATTCGCTTTCGAACACTGTGAAAGGTTCTACCATGAATAAGAGCATTTGTTATCTGTTGGTTCTCGCATGCCTATGGGCTGGTTGCGCATGTGTTTGCGCTGCTGAAAATGTCGATGCTTATCTCGGACGCTGGGCACTGACAATTCCAGGCGGCGGCGCCGGTTGGTTGGGCGTCACGCAGGAAAACGGATACCTCGATGCAAGCATCCTGTGGGGCGGTGGAAGCGTGGTCCCTGTGGCCAGTGTCTATATGGACGAGGATGGACTGTATGTAACACGCGTTCAGAACGTCGAACGCAAAGGCGCAGAGGGTAAAGTTATCCGGACGCATACGTTCAGCGAGACTATCGTTGCGAAGGTTTCAGGTGACACGATGAACCTGACGCAAATCCGGCCTCGTACAAACGGCAAGGGCGTCAGTCGAAGTGAATTTACCGGCAAACGGATTCCGCCTTTGCCTGCGAAGCCCGATCTGTCCAAAATCAAGTACGGCAAACCTATCGTACTTTTCAACGGTGAGAATCTGGATGGCTGGAAGCTGACCAATCCGGGTCAGACGAGCGGCTGGTCGGTGAAAGACGGCGTCCTTATCAACAGGCCGGTTCAGCAAGAGGGCAAACGTCACATTTCCTACGGCAACCTTCGCACAGTAGCGGAGTACGAGGATTTCAACCTCAAATTGGAGGTGAACGTTGCGGAAAGGGGCAACAGCGGGGTGTATCTGCGGGGCATCTACGAGGTCCAGGTCAGCGACAGTTACGGCAGGAATCTCGATTCACACAACATGGGAGGGATTTACAGCCGAATCACCCCCACTGTGAATGCCGAGAAACCGGCAGGGCAGTGGCAGACCATGAACATCACCCTCGTTGACCGCCACGTGACAGTGGAACTGAACGGCAAGACGATTATCAACAACGAGCCGCTGCTTGGCTGCACCGGCGGAGCGTTGTGGTCGGATGAGTCAAAACCCGGCCCTATATATCTGCAGGGCGATCACTCAGCGGTCAATTATCGAAATGTCGTTTTGACACCGATCATCACACGAATGTAGTGCTGATTATGACCGACAATCACGGGCCGTACACGCTCATCTACTCGAAGATGAGCGTGCCAAACTTCTCGATCTCGTGGAAGCCCGTTCCTACCCGGGCCCAGTCCCAGCTCGTGCTCTTGCCGTCGTCGTAGTCAACGCGATAGAAATTGGCTCGCCACCGCGTTCCGGGCCGCGGGGGTACGTTTTGCAGGGGTTTCAGCAAGTCGTACGGTACAAACACTTCGGCTGTCCAACCGGTCACACGGGCACCCGACTGCCTGGGGCCGCCCACAACCGCGGTGGCCTTTTGCGTCCTGCGTTTCCCGTCATAATGCCAGGGCCGCCAGCCGAGAAACTCACCTCCGAAATTGGGGATGAGAATCGGCAGCTCGAAACCCAACGGCGAGATCTCGTATTCGAAGTAAACAGGGTATCGCTCGTCCGGCCACAGGAAGAACTCGAACACGTCCTCGTTCCACAGGTCGAGAAAGTCCTCGTTCATCGTTGCCGTGAGCGTGCGGTCCTCGGCCTCCATCAATACATACAGCCCGGTCGGCGAGTAGAGGACCTTGACCCGGGTCCCGTACTGATGACCGTCGGCTGAGCGCAGGTTAAGCGGCTCCCAGCCGACCTTCTCCCAGGCCGGCGCATTGCCGCGGCCGTTTACGACAAAATCTTCCGTCTGACGGACCCGCAACACCGGAGCTGCTTCCTGCCTCGGTGCCCACGAGCCGCAGCCGCCCGCCACAATTAGCAGCAGCCCTGAGAATACGCTCATCTTCATAATGCTCTCTCCTTTTCTCCCGCCTGTATCCGGGAATATCTTCGTTCGTTTTGCTTCCTTGACTTGATGCGGGCTATCCCTTTGCAATAATCCCCTTCGCGATCTCCAGAGTTACCTTAATGTCGGGAATGTCCCCCAGCTCGCTGACCACCAGATCGGCACCGGAGAAATCCTCTTGCCCGGTATAACCGTTGGTAGTGACAATACAATGCATACCCGCGGCGCGGGCCGCCAGAAAACCGTTACGGCTGTCCTCGACCACCACACATCGGGCCGGGTCGAGATTCAATCGACGAGCGGCCAGATTGTATATCTCCGGATCCGGCTTCTTCCTTGAGACCACGTCCCCGGCCAGGATAGCGGCAAAATGAGACTTGCGTTCCGGGCCGAGCAGACGCTCTACAACCAGACTGACCGCTCGCTCGTCGGAGGTCGAACAAACCGCAAGGGTAATGTCCTCTTCGATGGCCTCGTCCACGAGCCGGGCCACCCCCGGACGCAGCGGCAGTTGGCCGGATTCGATGATGTGCATGAAGCAGTCGGTCTTCAGTCTGTGCAATTCTTTAATGAAATCGTCGCGATCCGGGATATTGTCGGGCCATTGATAGGTATTGAAGTAGTGTCGCATCCGTTCTTTGCCGCCGGCGACCGTTAGGATGTCTCCATAGAGGGGCACGTCCCATTCGACGTCCAATCCCATTTTTGCAAAGGCCCGGTTAAAGGCCACGCGGTGGCCGTCTCGTTCGGTGTCAACCAGAACGCCGTCACAATCGAATATCAATGCTTGTAATGATTGGTTCACGCTTACTCCTCAAGAAAAACGATGACCTCCGTTGCCGTTTCTATGCCTTTCCTGCGCTGCCGAACAGCTTTATGTTCCCGGTGATCCCCGCCTTGAGTTCCTGCAACTGGGCGTCAAGGACCTTCAATGGGTCGTATTGGGTGTTATGATCATTGTGGTATCGAACGAATCCGTCAATGAAGGCGTATTTAAGTTGTGTGGAGATATTGACCTTGGCGCATCCCAGGGCAATGCAGCGGCGGAATACTTCGTCCGACAGCCCCGTGCCGCCGTGCAGGGCCAGAGGCAGATCCGTTTGTTGGGCGATCTGCTCCAGTATATCAAAGGCGATCCGGGGCGTGCCTTTATATACGCCATGAGCGGTGCCAATTGCCGGGGCAAAACAATCCAAAGCTACTGCGTCGCAGAACCTGGCGGCTTCCGCCGGGTCCGCAAGGTGGGCGTCTTGTTCTTTGACGTGGATATCGTCCTCCACCCCCACAATGGCCCCCATTTCGGCCTCTACTGTGACATCCGCAGGGCCGGCCATGGCGGCTACCTGCTTGGTCAAAGCCAGATTCTCGTCAAAGGGTTTGGAGGACGCATCGATCATGACCGAGGTCCAGCCGTGGTCGATGCAGTTACGGATTACCTCCAGGTCCTTGCAATGGTCCAGATGGATGGCCACGGGTACAGGCGATTCTTCCGCCAGTTGCCGGTACCATTCGATGATCGGACGGTAGCCCCAGAACAGAACCGTCTTGACCGACGTCTGGATAATCACGGGAGATTGCAGCGCCACGGCAACCTCCACCACAGCTTTCATGGAATTGTAGTCAAGGATGTTAAAAGCGCCCACTGCATACCGGCCTCGCCTGGCCCGGCGGAGCATTTCCTTCATATTCGTCTGCGGCATATCGATTCCCTGTTACTTGTTACACCTCTTGTGCGCATCCTTTTTGCCGATTATTATGTGCAGTAAGTTTAATTCCTGCAATCGGACCATTCTCTGCGACCCAACTTCAGTCGGGCGAAGTCAACAGTATCCATGTCGGCCTGTCACGCTCACAGGTGAGCTGCCCGTCTTTGTATTTGAGTTCCACGACCTGGATCGAGCTTCGCCGCTGTTCGTACGTATCCTCTCGATCGTTCGGATTCTCCCTGCCGGGATGCGTGAAATAGAACAGGTAGGCGCGCTGCCCGCAGACCACAACATCCGGATGGCCGCCCTTGACTTTGTCGTCGGGGCCTTTGCCCGGCTCTTCGAGCAGATTCTTCGCCTGCCGCGTCCAGCTCAGACAGTCGTCCGAGTAATAGACGCCAAGCCCTTGCCAGACATCGACAACCATCCAGCATCGGTTTTTCCAGCGGAAGACCTTCGGGCCCTCGCCCGGGCGCTCGCCCATCGCCTTGCCGCGGTCCTGCCATTTGTACAGGTCGGAGCTGTCGGCGTAGTAAATCGATTTGCGATCGACCTCATTGTTATACCACATGCGCCACGTGCCGTCCGGCAAACGGATGACGCAGGCGTCGATCACTCTGTCGGATGAAAGCTTCAGTGTGGATTCGTATTTCCAGTTCAGCAAGTCTTTGCTCGTCAGATGGATGATATCGCGCGGATGCGACCAATCGGCGAAAATCCCTGGCACAAACGTCAGGTACATGTGGTAAGTACCGTCGTGTTCGATTACCTCGGGTGCCCAGAAACTGTACTCGCCCTGGGCGAAGTTGACTCTCGCAGTACCTCTGTATGTCCAATTCGCGCCGCCGTCCGACGATTCCGCGATACCGATTTCCGTACCGTGAACCCATGCCACACCCCGCGTATTCGGCACGTTCGCTCGCCGGTTGGTGTAGAACATAAACCACTTCTTTTCTGCGCTGTTCCAACATAGCACCGGGTCGGCCGCCCCGTCGTGCACAGGGTCGCGAAACAGCGGCTTGGCAGCGATTTTGCCCAGCGACATCGGCCCTTCCGGCGACAGTTCCTTTTTCAGGCGCGGCTCGACCTGCGTCAATTCCTGTAGGACCAGGTGCGCCATCATGCGGGCGCCTTCTTCGTTGAAGTGAGTACGGTCCTGCGGCGCGTTTGCCACCACGCCGTTGGCGGCCTGGCCCAGTTGCTCGTAGAGCCTGCCGCTCGAAGCATTCAGGTCAATCAAGGCCGTCTTCTTCTGCGCAGCGACCGCCTTCATCGCGTCCGCATAGACGAGCAGACTGTTGTCCAATTTGCCGTCTGAGCCGTACGTTCGCCGCTGCACCGGCGTCACAAAAATAGGCGCAGCGCCAATCGCCCGGGCCTCGTCAATGTAACGCCGCAGGTAGTCCTGAAAATCCGTGGCGACGTCGGTCGATTCCGGCCTGTCCGGACCGTGCGAATCATTATGGCCGAACTGAATCAGAAGAACGTCAGGCCTGGCCTCCAATGTCTTCGCCCAAAGTCCTTCGTTTATGAATGTTTTAGTGCTGCGTCCGCTCTTAGCGAGATTGATCACGTCAACTGTGTCGTTGAAGTAGCTCTGGATATATTGTCCCCAGCCGCGGCAAGGGTGTTCGGATGGATACTCGCAAACCGTCGAGTCGCCGATGATCGCCAGACGTAACGGCGTCTCCGCCGCTTGCAATGTTGTGACACAGCCAAGCAAGAAAACCAGTAAGACAGACCAACTCCATAGTGCAGGTTTCGCGGTCGTAGTAAATCTGACTTTTCTCATGGCATACATTTTAGTCCTTCGTAGCTGATTTTCCATTTGCCGTTATCCGGAAAGCCCGGTGCGGGTCGGTTCGGACAATTATCCCATCCCGCCGCCATCATTGCAACCGCAGCCAGCAGGCCGCCGTTTCCCGGCAGATACAGAGGCAGCCTCGATGACTGGAAATTGTGCCCGTTGGCCATGTATCGGTTCTTCTGCGACTCAATGAACAGAGCATCCAGAGCCTTTTCCGGTTCCCCCAGGCGGGCCGCGGTCATCGCGAGCATCGGGTAGTCCCATCCCCACGTGCTCGACCAGTCCCATTTTTGCATCACGTGGTCGAGCGTTCGCTTCATCGTCTCCGAATCGATCAGCGGGGTTTGAGGAACAAACCCAAGCGCCGCAACCATTGAGGGGTGATCACGATAGATAATGTGAGGCGGTGTTTCAATGCCGGTGTAAACCCCATCGAGAACGTGGGGACGCGAAAGTTTGCTGATCACATGGTCCCATTTCGGATTCCGCTCCATACCCAGGCGCTGTCGCCATTTCTGAGCGGTCTCAAGGCCCCAATAGCAGTACGCCAATTCGAAAGTCGGATTAAGATTTCCTCTGCGCTGCGAGCCGTAGCTTTCCTGGGCCGGGATCATCGCGGGACCGAGAACATATCGGTCCTTCTCCTGGTCCCACACCGGGTAGGTCGCCATGAAATCGGCCGTCTCGAAAACAATCTCTTTGTACTTTTCGAGTGTCTCGGAATCTCCATGAGCACGGTAGCACAATTCAGCGTAATAGATCGGATGCGGCTGCTGCCATATAAGAAACACGCCCACGGTACTGGGGCTTTCCCGGCCGGCGGGAGACGTCATCTTCGGCCAGCGAGCACCCTCATAGCCTTGCATTCTTGCCGTCGCCCTGGCGGCTGGAAGAATCGACTGATACCACGGCAGGCTTCGTTCCAGCAATTCGGCCCGATCCCAAAGGGCAAAATGCGCCGCATGCCACCAGTGCATTTCCAGGTGAAACTTGCCGTACCAACTGTTGCGAACGAGCCCGGTCTCCTGCGGCGGACGCGAGCCTGAGCACTGGATAGCGGTCAGGTACTGAGAAAGCACGACTCTGCGTTCAAGTTCGGCAGCCCGCGGGTCGGTACACTCGGAGAAGTCAATCGCGCCGCCGCTCATCCAGAATTGCTTCCAGCCGCCGCCGGCCTCGTCGCACACCGTCTGAAAATCGGGCAGGGGCTCGGCAATCTCGGTCGGAGAAAAGGCAAATACAATTTCCAGAGGCCGGGCGTTCCGGCTCGAAATTTCGTATTTGTGCTTCGATTCAATTCGGATAGTACCTCCCGACGACCAGGCGGCGCGCACGTAGTAACGGTCCTCATCAAGTATCCGGACAAAACCAGCCCCGTTGCCTGTGATCCGCTCGCGCGTCGTATGGCGTTCGGGATGGCTCCAATCCACAGCATCGCCCCAATCGGCGCCGCCGTATGGAAAGGCCAGACATACCGTTAGGCGACCGTCTTGCAGAAGCGGTGATTCGACACGCACGGCCAGCAAATCCCGACGCGGGTGGCACACTGTCCGAACCTCCACCGGTTGGTCGTCCACTTTGAAACGGCTCTTGAGAAGCCCCGTCCACAAATCCAGGGTTTGAAAAGTCTCTGTCAGGTCGTCTATGCCGATTGATGAGCCGTCGGCCCTTGTCATTTTCAACCCGATTTGCCCAAGGTGAAGACGGTGCGGGTTGGCACGCAGCCAGTTTGCCGCGGGGCAATACGTGCGGGAGTAAGCCCTGTCCGAGGCATAGGGGACCCTGCGTCCCGCCACGATATAATCATCAAGAATATCTGCCAGCTCGTATCCATTCGAATCCGGCGTCGTATGCCAGCCCCATTGAGACAGCGTACCCAATGCCATGCCCCGCTGATAATACTCAGGAAATGTCTGCAAGCCTGTGATATCAGCCGTGAAGGCAAACTCACCATTGCCGACACTGAGCGGCGTAAGCGGATTGGACTTGTTGATGGTGACGTTATGTCTGCGGACAAGTGTACGGCGGTCGATTCGATGCACGGATTCAAGCTTCGACCTGCCGGAAGAAACGCCAGGCAGCTCGGCAGCGGGCTTCCCTGTGCTCCCTGCGATTCCGGCGGAAACCAAGACACAGCACATACACGCTGCAAGCAGGATTTCTCTACTTCTGGTCCTCATAAGGTTTGCCCGTTAGAACCGGTACGCCCGGATAAACCTCAGGCAGGCCTGCATTCAGAGTACCGGTAAAAACCACCGATTTTGACTACGCCCGACAGGATTCGAACCTGCGACCTTCGGTTCAGGAAGAAAATGCCCTGCCTGTGAAAGCTTGCCTCACACACCCTAATAGGTTCAATCAGAATTCCAAGATATTCTGTGTCTTTATGATCGCCCATAGACTCCTATATTCCACTGGACACGCTCCGCTGTCAACAAGAACATATTTTGTATGCCTCGCCGAATGACGGAAATTGAAAAGCGGTTAACTCAGTCGCCGAACGGCGGCGGCGGTGTTGCCGAAAAACGCAAAGTGTGTAGGTCTAATGTATCGCTTTTGCATCTTGAAAATGGCCGTTTTGGGCCCCTAAAACCGCGAAAAAACTTAGCGAATTCGGCGAGAGGATATCATAGGCCGTATTGGCTGAATTTGCTTAAATCTAAAAGCGTCACGTTCAAAGGGTGAAACTGCGACTGAGGTCTGGAGCAAAAAGGCACAGAGGCCTATGTATTGTCTCGAAAAATGGCCAGCATCAGGGGCTCTGAGGAGCTTGTAGAATGAAAGCACAGTATTCTGGCATCTCAAGAGATTCTTCTTGACGGGGCGACGGCTAATTTGATACAAATGAGAGAGATAGGTACGGGCTATGGACGTTCACCCTTTCAACGGTAGAAACTTCTATGGTCAGTTTAGCGTCTTCGATTTTTGATTAACTGCCAACGCTGAACATTGGAAGGAAGGTGTGTCGAATCGCGGAGAAATGTTCTGTTGAAATGAGGGCAGAGCGCGAGTGAGGTGAGAATAATTCTTGGCTGCTCTGGTGAGTAGCCAGACTAACACTATTCAAACACTTATTAGGGAGGAATTATCATTATGTGCAGAGAACTGATCTATCTGATGTTCGTTATTCTTGTGCTGGGGTTGTCCGCGGGGCAAGCCCAGGAAGTTGTGTGGGACCGCGCTGCTTACTGGGACGCGCAATATCCATCGGCTTGGGCTGGAGGCGACTTGTCCATACGAGACGCTTTGCAGGCCGCCGGTTACGATATTCTCAGCGCTACCGAGCTGAAAACGTGGATGAACGGTCACATCGCCGACAAGAAGCTGAGCGTAGTAGTGTTCTGCCAGGACTCTGCACCTGATACCGTTGCGGAGTCGATGTCAGCCAATTGCACGCTTCGGAAATACCTTGATGCCGGCGGCAAGATTGTCTGGTATTCGGATATTCCGTTCTACTATCAGGGGCACGCGGACAACAGCAATACCACATGGGGTGATGCCGGAGGGTCGGGGGTGTTGGGATTCAGTGCTGCCAGCGCGCCGCGGGACACCTATAATACCGTAACCTTCACTGAAGCTGGAATTGCCTGGGGATTAACCGAACCCTGGGAGTCACAGCGACCGACGTCTTCTACTGCTACAGCCAATTTCACCGTCCTGGCCACGGACAATGCCGGAAATGCCGCCGCGTGGGCCAAACATTATCTGCCGGGAGACAACTACCGAGGATTTGTTCGGATATTTGACCGCACGGGCGTGCCAGCCAGCGCCGATGATGTTATCCGTGTGGCGGAATACCTGGCTACAAAGGCGGCAAGCCCCACCCCTCCTGACGGCGCTATCCATCCGGATACCTGGGTTACACTCGGTTGGTCGCCGGGTGCTTTCGCGGTCTCACACGACGTGTACCTCGGCGAGAGCTTTGATGACGTGTATGCCGGCACCGCCGAAACATTCCGGGGCAACCAGACTGCGACGTATTTTACGATTGGCTTTCCCGGATTTCCGTATCCAGACGGGCTCGTTCCCGGTACGACCTACTATTGGCGAGTCGATGAAATCGACCCCGTCAATTCCTACAAGGGCGACGTCTGGAGCTTCACGATCCCACCCAAGACAGCCTTTAGACCCGATCCGGCCGATGGCGCCGAGTTCGTAGACCCCAACACAGTTCTAAGCTGGCGGTCCGGTTTCGGAGCGATATTGCACACTGTGTACTTCGGCGACGACTATGACGACGTGAACAATGCGGCCGGGGGCATTCCGCAAGGGTTAACAACCTACAAGCCCGGCACACTTAAATTGGAGAAGCTCTACTACTGGCGAGTGGATGAATTTCACGGCTTCGCGACGTACAAGGGCGATGTCTGGGGCTTTACGACTCCGGGCGCTGCCGGCAGCTTGCGGCCGGTCAACGGTGCGAGGGGTGTGCAGATGAATGTGACGCTCAACTGGACGCCGGCGACCACCGCCACTTCATACGATGTTTATTTCGGTACTGATAAAGAGGCCGTGAGGAGTGCGACCACAGCTTCACCGGAGTTCAAGGGCAACAAGGCCATTGGTTCCGAAAGCTACGATCCCGGAAAGCTCGCCTGGCACAGTGATTACTACTGGCGCGTGGATGCAGTTTACAATGCTGGTCCGGTCAAAGGGCTTCTCTGGAACTTCAAAACGGCTGACTTCCTCCTGGTGGATGACTTCGAGTCCTACAATGACATCGACCCCCCTGATCCTGCGAGCAACAGGATATTCGACAAGTGGATTGACGGCTTTGGAACCACGAACAATGGCGCTCTCGTCGGCAACGATCTTCCTCCCTATGCAGAGCAGACGGTCGTTCACGGCGGTGCTCAATCGATGCCGTATGCATACGACAACAACCTGAAGACTTCGGAGGCTACACTGACGCTGGTCTATCCGCGTGACTGGACCGAGGAAGGCGTCGGGAAGCTGTCGCTTTGGTTGCGCGGCGCATCGGCCAATTCCGCCGAGCGGATGTATGTGGCTCTCAACGGTACGGCGGTTGTTTACAATGACGACCCTGCGGCCACGCAGACATCCGGATGGACGCAGTGGGTAGTCGACCTGCAGGCGTTTGCCGATCAGGGCGTGAACCTCGCCAATGTCAATACGATTACAATTGGTATTGGCACAAAGAATGGTCCGGCCGCCGGCGACTCGGGCCAGATGTACTTCGACGACATCCGGTTGATTAGATAGCTTCGGTGGGCCACCCAAAGCGGCAGCCATCTGTTCTGCTGCTGATGCGGCAATTGTCTGTCAATTCGGGGCCTATGCTCTCTGATTCGGTGTAGGCCCCTGTTGTTTTCCCAAGCCTGACTTAGAGCCGCTTCAGAACGCGATCTCTAAGAATCAGCCCAAATGGGTATGCCTCAGAAGCAGATCATCCATTCTGCGGCTGCGAAACACCTCTGCGGGCTACTCTGTGAGGTTGTGTGCGCTGGGGGGAGAGAATTTTAGATTGACTTCAGTTGCCATGGTTGCGTACCATTAGCGTTGAATTCGGACTTGAGTGACTGTGGGCAAGAGCAACGCAGGCGATACGGGAGCCTCTGAGGGTGGGTAACGCCAACTTGCGGCGCCATCGCGTGAGCCCGGCTGCCCGGCGCGTTCACTCCAGCCGTCGAGGAAACGATCGTCCGCAAGGTGCGCGAATTGGTCGGACACATACGCGTCCAATAGCAATACAGGGTCTTGTTGATCCGAGGGCGGATGCAGGGAAAAGCCAAAGTCTTGCGCTGGTGAGGCGAAGGTCATGCTATGAACCCAAACTACAGAGGTGCGAACAATGAAAGACAGAACAAACCGGCCGAAATCAGTGGCGGCGCGACGAACGACGAGACCAGGACTTCTCTCCATCCATCTCACCGGCTGGCTGCTCGTGCTCGCCTGCTTCGTTCCGCCGCTGGCGGCAAAGCCGCTGCGCATCTACATCGTCACCGATCTGGAGGGCGCGAGCGGCGTGTACAAGTTCGCTCAGACGCGTGAGCCGGGCGATCCGCTGGGCGAGAAAGCGAAGGAGTACCTGATGGGCGACATTGCGGCCGTAGTCCGCGGGTTGCGGGCCGCCGGCGTGAACGATATCGTGGTGCTTGACGGGCACGGATCGCAGGCGTTCGTCCCGCATCTGATGGAGCCGGGCGCCAAGTACATCACCGGCAAACCACGCCCGGGTCCGCTCACGTGTCTTGATGAGTCGTTCGCCGGTCTGATCCAACTGGGCGCCCACGCCATGATGGGCACACCCGACGGCGTGCTCTGCCATACCCAGTCGTCGCGGACGGAAAACCGATACTGGTATAACGGCGTCGAATCCGGTGAGCTCGCCCAGTGTGCGGCCATCGCCGGGCACTATGACATCCCGACCATCATGGTCACCGGCGATGAGGCAACCTGCCGGGAGGCCGCGAAATTCTTCGGGCCCGATTGCGTTGCGGTGGCCGTCAAAAGGGGTATCTCGCGCGAAGCAGCGGAGCTTTATCCGTTCGACGAGACTCGCCAGACCCTTTACGAGGGTGCCCGGCGTGCAGTGGCCGCCATCCCGCAATGCAAGCCCTACAAGCTCTCGCTTCCTATCCACGCGAAGAAAGAGTATCTGGTCTTCGACAGTCCCTCCAAGCCGGGTCATCGGACCAGCAAGGAAGGCACCATCGAGGATGTCTTAAAGCTGACGGATTTCTGAGGCGATGCGGGCTATGAGTCCGAAGGATTTCATTGTCTTTGTCGCAACGAACTGGGCATTCGCAGCATCATCCCGACCACCGACGAGACCGTCCTCGCCATGATGACAAACCTCGTCCCGTGAAAGGTTATTGTCGTCGCCTGATCGTGCATTCTACGAGCGGGTGACATCGACGAGGAAACCAATACGCCCGGCAGGATTCGAACCTGCGACCTTCGGTTTAGGAAACCGACG
>JBDREF010000052.1:0-2713 GCA_043820045.1 Planctomycetota bacterium
CCTCCGGGAAAGGGCGGGCCGGTGGGAATCTGTGCGTCGCCCGGGTCTCCTTCCACGAGCATATAATCCGATTGATTGCTTGGATTGATCTGCCGTGCCCAGAAATACCAGGTGCCGCCCTTGCCTCCGGCTGCCTTGATATCGAATGTCCAGCGAATCATTCCGCCGGCGCCGCCTGCCCGGGTAATTGCCTTGCCGAACGCACCGTCGGCGTTAACAACAGGATAATACTGTTCGCCGGCAGGATTGCGCTCATCGAAATCTTCGGCTTCAAACCAAATCTGGTGTCCGCCGCCTGAGCTGGAAACTTTGAAATTCTTTACAGCGCGAACCCGCGCTGCCGGCAGCAGTAGAGCGACGAGAACGCCCAATGTGATTAGTTTTCCTGATGTGCGCAGCATTTTGGTTCCTCCTTCAAAAAGAATAGAAATGCAAAACGACCGACAACGATTCACACTCTGATCGCATTTGAATCTTTGCCAACTCTTGGACAATCACACGCGACGTGATGCAGTCTCCTTTTCCTCCAAAATCATTAACCCTGGGGATTTTCATATACACTTCAATGAAACGCTCCCGCGAGCCTTAAATCTTATTATAACGCGATTCCAGTACAATTGCAACAGTCTTCGGCAGTTTCAGTTTGTTGTAGAAGCCGATTTAAAGCGCTATTCTGAATGTATGGCCTGTGTATGGCTCACGTCCATCCTACTGCCATCTGGAGTGTCTGGGGGCTATTCTGTGGAATTTAGAGGGACGGATCCAGACCATTTGCTATTGACTATTGGCGATGGCTAATGCGTAATGAACATCGAATGCCGTAGGGGCAGGCTTGTGTATTTCCCGTAAGGGACGGCTTTTGCCACCGTCTCCTGCCTTCCGCATTCGATATTTGGCGCAAGCCATCCCTTGGTGGACGTTGTTCCACCGTAAGGCGTCCTGTGGAGATATTGGATATTCAATCTCTTTGCTTTTTTTCTTGCCTTCAGGCATCGTCGGCTGTATATTAACCATCGAGGGCTGTGGCGTAAGAGGTATATATTGAGGAAAGAACGAGATGCGAGTTTTGACACTGATTAACACAGATTTGCACTGATTTCTGACATGAATTGGGTATAATGTTCCCAGGTTATGACATACCGACGCCATAGGGTGAGGCATGGCTGACGATTTCAAATACGATGTGTTTCTGAGCCACAGCTCGAAGGACAAGGTGGTCGTTCGGAAAGTCGCCGAGCGGCTACGGGCGGACGGGGTGAGTGTGTGGTTCGATGAGTGGGTGCTCAAGGCGGGCGAGGAGCATCCCGGCGAAGATCGAGGATGGACTTGAGAACTCCCGCGTGCTTGTGCTCTGTATGTCGGCCAATGCGTTCGGCTCAGACTGGACGCAGTTGGAGGCCGGTACGTTCCGGTTTCGCGATCCTCTGAATAAGGGCCGCCGCTTTATCCCGGTGCGACTTGACTACGCCCCCATCAAAGGCTCCCTGGCGCAATTCCTTTACATCAACTGGCTCCCACAGGCCCGCGAGCAGGAGTATGCAAAGCTCCTCGAAGCTTGCCGACCGACAGCGAAGCCACCTGTTGCTGAAGCAGAGGCCGCGGGCGAGCAGGTTGCAAAAGAGGCCATCCAACTCGACCTCGAATCCGGAACGCAGATTCTGACCTATGTGTTGGGTTCTGATAGGAAGCATGTCCTCTCTGGCGCTGCGAACGGCACCTTGGGGTTGTGGGATATGAGGACGGGGCGATGTGTCCGCGCGCTCGAAGGACACGCAACTTCCTTCATGGGAACTTCCGTATGGACTGTGGCATGGAGCGCCGATCGATGCCGTGCCCTCTCGGGCTCAGCCGACAACACTGTGCGCCTGTGGAACGTGAAGACGGGGCGATGCTTGCGGGTGTTCGAAGGCCACACCGCTGGAATCTTGGGCGTGGCGTGGAGAACCGATCAACGCCGCGCTTTGTCTGGGTCCCAGGACAACACCGTGCGATTGTGGGATGTGGAGACGGGACGGTGCCTGCATGTACTTGAAGGCCACACAGCTCCGGTCTGGTGCGTGGCGTGGGGCGCGGATCAACGCTATGCTGTCTCGGGATCCCAAGACGCAACCCTGCGGCTATGGAACGTGCGTGCGGGGCGTTGCCTACAAAAGCTCGAAGGTCATACGAGCACCACCAGGGTTTTGGCATGGAGCAACGATCAGCGCCACGTCCTTTCCGGTTCATATGATAAAACCGTGCGGTTGTGGGACTTAGAGACGGGGCGATGCCTGCGCGTGCTCGAAGGCCACACTATGCACGTCGTATGCTTAGCATGGAGCGCCGATTGCCACTACGCTCTCTCGGGTTCAAGTGACAATACTGTGCGTCTATTGGACGTGAATGAGGGGCGATGCCTGTGTGTACTGGAGGGCCACACGGCCAATGTCCGCAGCGTCGCGTGGAGTGCCGATCAACGTCGCGCCTTCTCCGGTGATCTCGCAGGTGGCATCCGGACGTGGGATTTGTCGCAGTTTCTCCCGCATGTGTGTGACGGGACTGTTAGGGTGCCGGCGCGTAAGCTTAATATCGAGGGCGGATTAACATGCGAAGTGCAACACAAGCGTTGCGGATCATGTTGAGCCGTCCGGTTGCACACTTTTAGTTCGAGTTCTGTTCTGGGGACTGAAGTCCCCAGAGCCCTGGGATTTTCCGCTTTGAGCCAGAGGCATGG
>JBDREF010000053.1:0-20936 GCA_043820045.1 Planctomycetota bacterium
CCATGCCTCTGGCTCAAAGCGGAAAATCCCAGGGCTCTGGGGACTTCAGTCCCCAGAACAGAACTCGAACTAAAAGTGTGCAACCGGACGGCTCAACATGATCCGCAACGCTTGTGTTGCACTTCGCATGTTAATCCGCCAATCAACATTTCGATTGTGTAACTGAAACCGTTCATGACAGAAAGCCTGATAGCAGCCATGCGACTTACGGCACGAAATCCACTGGGTGCATCGGGAACATCAGCATCAGCCTTGGACAAATGCCTGACTACCCTGCTGCCAAGCCGCTGGAGGACTTTCTTGATCCAGGGGAATTCGCTTTGTTCGTTAATATTGCGGCAGCCAACCACGATGTCACAATGTTTATCGAGAATCGGCTTCACCAACTTATCTATGTCCGCCCCCTGGTATTGATTGTCGCCGTCTGTGTTGACGATAATGTCTGCACCCAGGAAAAGGCAGGCTTCAATACCTCTGCCGTAACTTGCGGCCAACCCGAGATTCCGGCCGTTTTTCACGACATAGTCGATCCCAAGCCTCTTTGCAACCTCCACCGTGTTATCAGTGCTGCCGTCATCAATGATCAGCGTATATATCTCATCTATTCCTTCAATTTTGCGAGGAAGATCCGAAACGACCAAAGGCAAAGTCTCCTCCTCGTTGAAACATGGAATTTGGATGAACAATTTCATTTTCCCAGGCTCCAGCAGCGAAGCTCTCGGATCGGATTGAGGAGGACTCAAACTCATGAGTTACCTTCCGGCCTCAAGCTTCGTTCGTTGGGATACTTCGCTCCGCATATCTTTGAGCCTTTATTCTGCATGTCAACTGCTTGCTGTTTGCCGGGCTACGAGCATCTGATAAAGCTCGATCATTTCTCTCGCCGTCGAATCGTCTTTTAGGAAAGCCAGCGATTTACCGCCCTTCTCGCCCATTCTCTTTGCAATGTCCGGGCTCGATAGCAATACCGTGAGTTTCTCGGCGAATGCCTCGGGCCTGTTGTAATCGCTTACGAGAAGGCCGTTTTCGCCATCTTCAACAAACTCCTCGGTCGCCCCTATCCGGCTTGTCACAACCGGTTTTCCCATCGCCAACGCCTCCAGCAGGATAACCGGGCCGAACTCCTTTGGCCACTGGTGAGGAACGACAACGACGTCGCACTGGGATATAATAGATAAGACTTCCGGGTTTTCCTTCTTGCCAAGGAAAATCACCCTGTCGGTGATGCCACAGTCAGCTATGCGCCGTTTTATCTTGTCTTCGAACCAGCCAGCTCCGGTGCCAATAAGATACAAGTTCGCACGACCGACAGTTTTTGCCGTCCGGGCAAATGCTTCTACCAGTATGTCAGTGCCGTTTTCCTCCGACAGCCAACCGGCAAACACGGCTGCGGGCCTGACTACCTTCACATCGGTTGGCCCCGGTGAAGCCAACTTGTAGTGGTATATCACACGAATCTTCTCCCCGGGTATGCCGTATTCAACCAGGCGGTTCCTGGAGATGTTGGTAAGAGTGACATACGCGCTGAGCTTCGGGAGAAGGCGATTGAACTGCCTCGCTCTCAGGGCCAGCAGGGTTTTCAGAATAAATTTGGGAACGTATCGAACGAGTTTCTTGACAGGCCCATTACTAAGAATATCCAGGCAGTCGCAGCAACGTGCGCCGTGGTAGGCCGTACAACTGCTGCCGTCCGGCCTGCGAATGAAGGTCGTAGGGCAGAAGATAAAGTAGTCAGGCACGGTGAAAACTACCGGGATTTTCAAACGCAGACATGCCCTGACCGTCGGCAGGAACAAGTACTTGGCGTTAATGTGCACAACATCCGGTCTTGTTTCTCTCAATCTTCTGCAAATGTCCCGGAAAGCCAATATGTCTATGGGAAAATTTCTTGCCAGAGCGCCAAGACGTTTCGCCAGCGTATTGACAGGATATATCGTCGTATGGTTGTCAGCGTGAGGAAAATCCCACGGGGTTGTCAGGAAGAACACTTCACAGCCGCTGCTCCTCAACATCTGGCCGAGTGTAACGGCTATCAGTTCGGCTCCGCTCCACAGTTTATGATATTTGGGCAGATAATCGGTGACTATGCAGACTTTCATGACGTTCTTACAGATGCGAGAAATAAGAGTTCATTTCCTCCAACTCCTTGTTGGAGTTCATGTTAAAATATCTATCGCATATCATGAAAGATCTTACGACGTGACCTTCATCTATCACACACTGGATTAGATCCGGAAGCTCCTTTTCGCCGCGTTTCTGATTAATGGGCGTCTGATCAATGTACTCGAAAATCTCATATTTAAATATACAGTTGCCCGTCCCCATAATGTCGTTCATCGGCTTCGACGGTTTTTCTATTAGCCGATATATTTGGCTGCCTTGCGATTGAATAATCGAATAAGTTTTCTTTATCAAATCTGTATCGTCAACCCTGACAACGCCGCAAATTCCAAAAAGGTTCTCTTTCTCAAAAACATCTATCATTTCCTGGTGTCGCGGGCCGACCATCACTTCGTCGCCGAGCATCAGCATAAAATCTTCTTTTCCGACAGTCTCCTTTGCGCATTCAACGGCATGAACCAGCCCTTTAGGTTCCGATTGAATTACATATTTGATGGATTTGCCGTCATAGCTGTTTCCGTAAGCATTTATTATCTCCTCGGCTCTGTACCCTACGACAACAACCATCTCGCTAACGTCAGTAGATGCCGCGCACTCGAAGCTGTATTCAATAGCGGCCCGGCCGTTAACAGGAATCATACATTTATTTCTTTCGGCGGAGAGCTTGTCCAAACGCTTCCCACGGCCTCCCGCCAAAATCAGCGCTTTCATGGTACCTCAGCTCTCCTTATTACCGAAAATACCCTTGTTTTCCCGAATCCAGTCCGTCAGAAGTCGGATTCCTTCTTCGGGCATGACCCTGGGGCTCCACTGCAAATGCCTGCGGGCCTTCGTGATATCGCAAACAAAGTACCTCAAGTCGGACGGCCTGTCGGGAGCAAACTTGACTTGGGGCCTTCTCCCGTCAATCTTCTCCAGAATATCTATACAATCGAGAAGGGATATCATGGTCTGTCCCGAGCCGCCTATGTTGTAGATTCCCGGCTTCCTGTGCCTGTAGAAAGCATCGAACGCCTCACATACGTCAGTAGCATAAATGATGTCCCTTACCTGCCTGCCGGTCCCGAAGATTGTTATGGGCCAACTCAGGACTGTTCGAATCGAAAAGTTGGCCACCCACCCGTGATCCTCGCCTCCGAATTGCCGTGTACCATATATGCCCGTAAGACGAAAACTCGCCGCTTCGAGTTTGTACGTGTCAATATATGTCTTAATGTAAATATCACCCGCTCCCTTCGAAGCATGCAACGGCGTAATGGAACCTTCCAATGTGGGATGTGACTCGTCTATTCCCTCCGGATCTCTGACGTAACGATTGCCCTTCTCCGTCAACGATTCATTAATCTTGTTGCCGTACACATGAACAGTAGCACAGCTCGCCACGGGGATCTTCAGCTTTCGTGCGACTTCCAGAACATTGAATGTGCCAAGAACATTGGTGGTTATGTCCAGTCTCGGATCTTCCCAGCTAATGGTCATGGCCGGCTGGGCTGCGGTGTGAACGAGATAGTCACAACCCTGGGAATTGTCGAGCAGTTCTTCAAAGTCTCTGATATCGGCCTTGACCATCTTGACGCCAAGGCTCTTGAGATAGTTCCAGTTGTAATCACGCGCCAGATCAGCGGCAAACCCGGTCCTCTTCAGCTCATGTTTGGTCATGTTGTCATAAGAGACAACCTCATGGCCTTTCTCAACATAATACTCGCACACATGTGAGCCCAGGAAACCGCATCCACCCGTCACCAATACGCGCATTCCATCTCCTTTCTTTAAGTTTGCTATGAGAAACCGATACGGGACGTGCCTTTTCCTACGGGAATCGGCGTGGTAGAGACAATATGCGCCGCACGGCGCTGAAAAAACTCGGCGTTCTTATCCCCCGCCATCTGATTCGCAATCGATTTCTCCAGATTTGCCCGAGAGGGTCATTTTGCCTGGACTCCGTCCCCGTGGGTTGCAGTCGAACGCTTCTGCAAGAAACACGCCGAGCAAAAACGGCTGCAATCTCGAAAGTCCCGTCCTCGTCAACAGGTTAACAGAAACGATCAGTCAACTTTCTATTAAGAAAAAGCTTTCACGCAGCTTGAGCCTGTTTCTTTGGGATGTTTTCCAACAAGAAAGCTGCAAGTATGGTCACCATTAGTAACACCGCAAACATGGTCCCGGTCCTTCTGCCGGTACCTTTCGGCACACGATATACCCCGGGCTTGCCCACAACCGGCTTCGTTGTCGCCATCGTGTTTTCTATCCGTTTGATATATGCCCTCAAATAGCCCGCCGCTCCTCCGTCTTCATAATCGCTCATTACATTAGCCAGAAACGAACGAAACTCCCCCAGGGTATAGTACGAAGCCGCCTTGCTATTTACCTCTTCTAATAACCTCTCGTTCAGACTTTGCAAAGTCTTGTAGTGTTCGCATTTCTTCTGATTCAAGCTGATGGTTTCTTCGATGTTAACTATGTTCGCATCAGTGGCCCGTATCTGGTAAGCCAGAGGCAAATATTCGCTGTTTTGGCGTACATTCTCGAATTGCAGAACGATATTGTCGGAGATTTTGCCTGATTCTTCAGGCTCCAGGTTCTTCAATCTTGCCAGTACCGCCTTTTTACTTTCCAGTTCAAGCTCCAGATCGAACTCGTTTTCCTCAATACCGGCCATTTTTGTCCTGAATTCGGCAATAGCACTGCCCAATTTCTTCTTCACAGAGTACACTGGAAGAACCTCTTCAAAGTTGTTTCTCACAACAAAAGATGTTTTCTGTACATCGTCAGGCGAACTGCCCGCCACAGTCATGATCAGAAACGTGCCCGAGACTTCCAGCTTAATACCTGCATTGGACATTGCCATCGCGTACTCATCAAATCCAGCCTCCTTCAGCTTGGCAGCGAGCACTTCCCCGTTCTCGGCATCATAGAACTGGTCGAGCAACACTTTGCAGTCCTTTTCGTCCAGTCCGAGGTCGTAAGAGTAAGTCACCTTGTAATCGCACGGCGAGAAGAACATGGCCAAACCAACAACCAGCGTGGGCAGTGCCGTACCAAGCACGATGAAGTACTTGCGCCTCCATAGTACCGCGAAATAATCTATCAGATTTATTTCGTCCTCGGAGGTACTGGATTTATCCCGATGATTCTTTGGATCTGGTTGGCTGTGCGGACAGTCACTCTGCGAATCTGCCATCCTCTCAGGCTCCTTCCTAAATTTGAGAAAAGAATACAGGTACCCCTCAAAGCTATGGATAGATTATTCTCTGCTTCTTCCTGTTGTTCGTCGCCAACTTACCCCCTAACTACATAGATTATCGTCAACTGTTCCACTTCCGGACAGCTCGGTTCGAATAATAACCTGCCCAAGATCATTGGTCAAGCCTTTTTTCGCACGCGAGAGCAGATTTTCAGCAACTTGGGCCATCCTTTGCCCTGGCGCTGCCGAACCTGAAACCATGTTCAGCAATTGCTGATCAATGCATGTGCGCTCGCGTAGGAACGCGCCAATAAGGGAGTGATTTTGCAGTCCTTGCAGGCCCAGTGAAACAGAATCTCCTGCTCCTGGGCATTCAGTCCGTTGGGGGCGTACGGCCGGCTTATGAACTGGCTCACACAGCAAGGCGGGTATCCGAATAGGAAGCCCTCGAATCGCTGGGTCTGGGCGGACTTGTCTATCGGGGTGTCTGAAAAGCAATGTTCATACAATTGGATATAGGCAGGCGTCCTGCTGAAAACCGTCTCGACAATCTCCCTGCCTGTCTTGGCCGTTCGCCGGACTTGTTTTGTTAACAGACCCATCTGGCGCAACAGCCCCAGCCCACCGTCATCCAACTCTTTTTCCCATCTGCTCAAAGGCTTGAGCCCTTCGTGAGTCAGCAGGGCAAGGTACGCCAATTCAAAGTCAATTTTCTTGAGGGCCCGGACAGATTTTTCGATCTCGGCTGAGCCAAACCCCAGACTCCCGCCGCCTTTTCTATCGGTCATCGCTTTTGCCTTCGTTCGAGTCGGCGCCTTCCAGCCACTGCTCAGCGAACTCAATAAAATCGGCAGAATTCACCTTGCAGTCCTTATTGAAATCAGCGGGCTGATATATCGTTCCCAAATCGCCGCACCGGCGAGGCATATCCAGAATTTTCACCAAAAGCGGCACGTTCATTCGGCCCGTGCCGTGAACGTCGCCGGCGTAGCTAAACGAGCCGTGCCCCATGTAGTGAAGCGCCAGTACAGGTACATCAATGGACAAGCCGAGCTTTAGATTTGTTACTTGCCAGTAGCCCATATTGACCGTCGTGCCGCATATGTCACAATATTCGAGACCTCGCTGCATGAAGTTCACCTTGTACAGAGCATGGACTTCGGGTCCGTTGGGGTCGAAAACCGGAAGAGCATCAATTACCTCCGCACATTGCCCGGCAAGCTCGATGCCGTCAGCGGTCAGATCGTCATCCTGATCGGCGTCATACAGATCATAGCCCGCAGCCAGCTCTTCGGTGTCTTTCAACAAGTCACCATCGAGGTCGCCCCCCTCGACCGGCAGTCGATGGTCGTTTGGGTCGTAAGGGTACCGCGTCTCAAGAACCCTCAGCAATCGCCCAACATCGACCCTGCCATGATGAACATCGCCAAAACAGTCGAACGAGCCATGTTCCATGTAGTGCAACGCCAGATCGGGCAAGAGCGCCCCGTCAAGAGGATCGTTGGGATCGGGATACTGCAATTCGACCCGGGGGTTGAAAACCTCGACGCCGCCCATGTTCACCTTCCGGCCGCAGATATCGCACAGCTCGGAGCCGAAAAGTGCCCGCCTGATCTTGTATGGCCCGTACGGTATCGGCATCTTGGTTCCCGGAACGTAGAGATACAGTCTGTCGATTACGGCGGCACAGTGCTGAGCCAATTCAACGCCGTCCGCAATCGTGTTACGATTCTGGTCGAAATTGAATGGAAGATACCCGACGGCCGACTCTTCGGCGTCGGCGAGCAAATCGGCATCGGCATCTCGGCTTACGGGCAATTGATGCCCATCCCGACCATCCCCGGCAAGGAGCTTGTTCATACCGCCCCCCAACCCGAATGTAATTGCAGCGGCCGTACCCGCGACGATGGCGCCCCGCCTGAACTTCCTGTTTTTCTGGCGGCCTCTCTGCTGCGATCTTCTTAGCCTTCTCACGTTTTCCTCCTATCCAAACCGCACGACGATACGTTGGACCGTTCATATGTATTATACCAAATAGACCGCATTCTCGTCCAAAAATTTCACGGCGGAGAAACCATCAAGATGGATTCATGTGTGGATGGTAGCCTTCCTTTGTGCATCGCAACCATAGATGAGGACTTGGCAAGTTGCGTTTGCAAGAGGATGAACCTCAACAACAATTTGTAAAAGAAAAAAAATGCCATTTTTTTTTGGTCTGGATTGGCTATAACCGAGCGGCATTTTATTGGACAGTGATAAGGCGGTTGAAAGATATCTGTTTGCCACAGCTATATGTGGTAGGATGTTCAGGAGGCGCTCGGTTATATGGTAGAGCCGGTTATGGGGCGTAACGTTCATTGATTGAGCGGTTGGCTAAAGAAAAAATGTTTGCCCTGTCGATATTCGGTAAGTTGTCAATGATTTCTACGGATTTTGAAGGATTGTGACGTATGAGCAAAAGGGAGTTGATAGACTACATCTGCAAGATCAACAAGAGCGCCAAGCCGGAATTCCTCGCCAATTTCTCCGAGGAAGAGCTAAATGCCTATCTTGAACATCTGATGGAATTGGATTTGGAAAAACTGCTCGTCTGCAACTGAGCGCTCATGTGCCAGCCTTGAGGAAGCTCGATCCTGCAAAGCTTGCAGCAATGCGGCTGTCTCACCTTCATACCAAGCCTGCCGTAAAATAGAATCACGCATTCAGTTAGCCCGAGCCTGAGGAAACCTCTGGTTTGCCGTTGCACTCGGACCTTTGATGTCTTTTCTAAACGTCTGTTCAACAAAACAAGTCCGGACTATTCCTCGTCCAATCCGGGACCAACTGCGGACCTGCCGACGTTGCTGAGACCACGTCTCGCAGGAGGAGGAGAACTTCCACCCTCTTCCGGCTGGCTTGAAGATCTGCGGGACCTCTGAGTGTCACCCTGGCCTCCGGCGGACGGGACAAAAGGCGCTGCCTCCGGCGCCTGGTCGGCTGCTACGATTGCGCTCCTCGGTATCTCGGCAATGCTGTTCAGCTTAAACTCGACCAGCGCCGGCTCGAAACCGTTCGGCACGCAAAAGACAAAATCGATAAACCTGCTGTTGGCATCACCCTGGAAATCAGAACTCGCAATCTTCATCTCCGGTCCCATTGCCTGCACCTGGTCGGCCGTCTTGAGGTATCCGATGGGATAGACGTTCATTGCTTCGCCGGTAAGTTGGTCTTCGCCATAGCCTTTGCGCTTGCAGATCAGTCTCAGTTGTCCGGGCGTAAACGTGCCGCCGGTAAGGGCGGCCTCGGTCCTGAGGGCACGCTTCTTTATACCGATCCGCACCATTGTGGGGTCATAACCGCCTTTCGTAGATACCGGCAGAGATACTGACTTGCCGGCATCGTACACGAGCCTACCTCCGCTGCGTTTCAACTCCTCGATGAAGCGACTTACCTGTTCTCCTATCGCCTCAGAAGCAGGCCACACGGCGGGCTTGGGCACCTCTATGGCCGGAGACAAGCTGCTGACGACCGATACACCGGAGCCAAGCAGCCGGTTGAGGAAAAGCTGGTCCAGGTAGTCGGGATGGATGGTCGCGAAGCTTCTCTTGCCGCTCAAGCCCCCATTACTTATCACGCTGAAAAGGCCGGTCGCAAGACCGTCAACATTGAGCAAAGCTCTACGCGGCTCTTCAGGCTTTAGGCTCATAGGATCAAAACGCTGGTAAGGCCACTTGGGTGACAGCGGCGCCATATCGGCGGCGGTGAACAAAAAACCAGACACGATAAGACCCAGGAAAATCCCGCAGACAACGCGGCCGATACGCTCGGGCATGAAGCCCAAATCGATCGGGTTACGGAGCAATTGGGAAGCGGCTGTCTGAAAAATGGCAAAAGCCAGGACAAAAAGCAGGACGAAACTGAGAGGCTGTGCCCACGGGACGAGAGAGGTGAGACTGCCATCGCCACGTCCTATAATAACATTCGCCAAAAGCTCGAAGTAACCGAACGCTGCCGTGCCCGCACAGATAGCAATCATTATCGTGGCAAATGCCTTGACAAGCGTGCCCTTGAAATACTGAAAGGCAGCACAACCCAGAACTATTAACACAACAACTATGCTGGCCATCACAATGTCTCCACTCTTGTTGGAAATCCGCGGTCTCCCGAAGATTATGTTGATTTTGTTCCTTTTGTTTTGGACGTTGAAAGCACTCTGATCATCTCGTTTATCGCCACCGTACCGGCAATGACCTTTCTGAGAATCTGTTCCTGCAGATAGAGCATTTTAGCTCGCCTGAACTGAGCGCTGATCTCCGGGAGCGATTGGGATTGTTTTACGACTCCTCTTAATTCGTCATTCATCGCAACAAACTCGAAAACACCAATCCTGCCGAGATAGCCCGTCCCCTGGCAGTTTTCGCAGGTCGAGGCTTTCCCGTGCTTGTCGTACTGCACTTTGCCGGCACGATAGAGCACTTTTGCCTTGTCGGGGGCTATGTTGAACTTTCTTAGAAGCTCTTTATCCGGCGCATATGCTTGCTTGCACTCATCGCACAGTTTTCTAATTAATCGCTGGTTGCTTGCACAAAGAAGTATGTCCGCGGCAAGGTTTCTGTCGCCGACATATTTCAACCACTTGCCAATTGCCTGAACCACACCGTCGGCTTGGAGAACAATGTACACAAGCTTGCCGTCTCTGGCCGCCGCACAGGCTACTCTGGCCGTTTCGGCATCATCGCAATCGGCCACGCCTATGATATCAGGCCCCATCCTGACTATACCCTGGAGCTTCTTGGCAAATGTCGTTGTCCCGGTGTCGCTAAGGGCGAACACATTCTGAGTTATGTTAGGCAATTGACCGGGAGGCTGCTTTTCAAGCGTGCATATGCTGTTCAGGAAGGCATCGTGATTTCGAAGCAGTGCGTATAGTGTGGTCGTTACCCCGCTTTTCTTGGGCCCGCTAATGATGAACACACCATATTTTACGCCGCAAAGCTGCGTTAACTGGTCATACTGTTCGGGCATCAGGCCGATATCGGTCATTCTCGCCGTGCCCTCCTGTGTTATATGTGTCAGCCTGACCTGCTCTCCGGCCGTTGAGCCGGCAGTGATTACTTCCCACGGCGTATCTTCCTTCTTCTGCCGAATCTTGAACCTCCCTTTTTGAGGCTTTCGTTTCTCCTGCGTGTCCAGGTCGGCAAGGTGCTTGACAAACGTAATGAAGTATCTCATCTGGTCTCTGGCGATACTGGGCTGTTTCAGCGATGCGCCGTCAACGCTGTAAGCTACCTGGTAGTCTTGCGCCGTCGGGGAAAACACGATGCTCGTTGCCCTTCTCCATGTGGCGTCACTAAGGATATCATGGGCTATCTTGTAGCCGAAAAAGTCCGGCGTTCTGGGCTCGGGTATGGGAACTTCGTTCTTGTTTGCCGTAACGAAGATAAAGGTCTTGAGCGCTTCGAGCTTCTTTTCTTTGCTCACGAGCAGACCCTTGATGTGGTCCATGGTCAGGACTCGGTCGAACTCCAGGACTCTCGAATTGCGGTGCTTGACATAAACCAGGGCTGTTCCACCCACAGCTATCAGATAGAAGAGGATGCCTATGATAAACGGCACCAGCAGCCAGACTAAGGACCCGGCGGCCCCGGCCCCCAGAACGATACCCGTCCAGAAAACCTGCTTTGTATCTATCGCTTTGGAATCATCGTACACCCAGCCAATCAGCGGAAGCCATCCGAAAAACAGAATCAAATAGCAAACGAGTTTGAATATGGATATGTAGCCGCCATATCCGACAGAAGCTGATAATACGTTCAGCATAGAATGCTCCGTTAAATCTCACAAAATGCCGCTGACAGTGGTTGTTATTCCCTTTAGTGCCATCTTCAATTCTTCTATGTTTGGCGCAAACCTATACGCATCTTTTGGATCGATTAACCCGTCTTTCACCAGCCGGCAAAGGTCATACGTAAGATCCTGCATGCCTTCACCATGGGAACTCCTTATAACGCTGGGCAAATCGACTTCGCGGTCTTCGGCGATGAGCTTTCTGGCCGCAGCGTTTGCGATCAGAACTTCCACCGCAGGTATTCGGTCCACACCTTCCTTCAGGCACGGCAGCAATACCTGGCTGACTATTGCCCTTATCGCTATACTCAAAGTCTGCCTTATGAGGTCCCGTTCGTTTTGCGGGAATAAGTCCAGGAGCCGGTGAACGGCCTGGGACGCATTGGCCGAGTGCATCGTTCCGAAGACAAGGTGCCCTGTCTCGGTAGCCCTCATGCCGGCAGCCACGGTTTTCGCGTCCCGCATTTCGCCAACGAAGACTACATCGGGGTCTTGTCGCATCAAATACGTCAAAGCCTCGTCGAAGTCTTTCGTGTCTATCCCGATTTCTCTTTGCGATACTATCGCTTTCTGGTCCTTAAACAAATACTCGATGGGATCCTCAATCGTAATGATGTGACAGGCGTAATTGCGGTTTATATAGTCTATCATCGACGCTATTGTCGTCGTCTTTCCGCCGCCGGTCGGGCCCACGACAAGAACCAGTCCCTGTCTGCTCTGACATATCTTTTCCAGTATGGGCGGCAGGTTCAACTCCTCGAACGGGGGTATTACCGTGTTAACGCGTCGCGCTACGAGGCTAATCATCCCTCGCTGGCGAAACAGGTTCGTCCTGAAGCGATGCTCGCCATCGACTTCGTAGCCGAAATCCACCGTCCCGTGTTCCAGGAAAAACTCTTTCTGAGCCGGGCTGAGTATCTCGAAGACCAGCTGTTCAATCCTCTCGGCGGTCATTACCTCGCCGGTAGTGCTCTTCAGTTGCCCGAAGAGGCGCAATTTGGGCGGTTGTCCCACCTTCAAGTGCAGATCGCTTGCCCGAGTCTTGACCGCCGCCCTGAACAGCTTGTTCAGCTCAGGCTCGCGACCCATACCCGGTCGAACTTCAATAGGTCGTTCCTTGTCCATTTGTTACAGCCAATGCCAAAAACGCATCAACCAGCCCGTTTCCCAGCCCGTCTGATTGGTGGTAATTGCACAGAATACCCGTCTGCCCTGCCATAAGATTTGCACAGACACACCTTTATACAACTATCTATTATAAGATTACATAGGGAGTTGTCAACCTCGATGCCGCAACAATATCGCTTTTTGGGCGCAAATCAACAAGGAATATCTTCCGAACGCAGCTTAACCGCGGTAGCCATCGCCTCTGGCGCATGTCACATCCCCGCTTGCTCCTGGCAATGATGGGCGGGCAACAACGCGGGCTTCGAGAATTTCAATTATCCCGCAAGCGACGGCTCTGCTGGGAATACAGCAGACAGCAAGAACCACGCTCTTGCGGCACCTGCATTTTTCCTTCTTCAGACGCCCGAAAACTTCGTGAGAACCACGACACAACCCAGAAGCTGCGAATCTGACCCGGCCCGAAATTCGCCGACCCAGATGCCCTTCCGGCGTCCCGGTAGAGGCAAAAAGTCAAATCGACTTCAGCATTTTGTGCCCGCCTGCCGATATACTCTGCAGGGTGTAATTATGGAGTCAGAAACAAGGAAACTTTCAAGCCGGGAAAAGGACGACGCGGCTACACGGCTTCTGGAGAAACTGCGGGAGCAGTTACAATCGTCAGATGCATCGAACAGACGGCGGGCAGCTTTCAACTTGTCCTGGATGCAGGAAGATGGTCTGGAAATCTTGAAAGGTGCTTTGTACGGCGATTCTCATGTTACCACGAAAAATGCAGCCGCATACGGGCTGAGAAAAATGTGTGGCAGGATGAAGAAAATAGCCATAGAGGTTCTCAAAGAGGGGCTTAAGCATCGTGACGGTTCCACCAGAGAGGTGTCCAGGAACGCTATGCGGCTATTGGGACTGGAGGTACCTCAGGGGCCCGCTCCGCAAAGACAGGCTGGCAGAACCACGAGAATCAGAGAGATTCCGAGCAAGGGCAGACCTAAGCGAACGGTCGGTTCGAGGCGCACACGCGGATAAAAGTCGGCGGAAAGCAAGGTCTGAACTGAAACTCCCGGAGAATCCAAGCCTGCAGGCGGAATTGCCGGCGCGCAATCAAGCTGCCAACAGCAGTGTGAGAGTCATGTAGATTGCCACACTGATCGAGTCGTTCGCGGTCGTAACCAGCGGACCGGAGCTGATGGCAGGATCTATGCCGACCCGGCGGAACAAGAACGGCAGGAACAAGCCGAGCGTTGTCGCTACCATTATCGCAGAGAACATAGCGACCCCGAGCGCAAAGACCAGACGCCCGGGTTCTATAGTGCTGTCCTCCGCCCTGGAGTGGATCAAAATCGCACAGGCTATACCCCCCAACAATCCACAACTCACGGCCACAATCAGAGCGATTCGCACCTCCCGCGAAAAGACCTGGCTGAATCTCAACGCCGCTAAGTGGCCCGTTGCCAGCCCCGATACCACTATAGCAGATGTTTGCAGTCCGGCATTGCCGCTTATCGCCTGTATCATCGGTGCAAACACCGCCGCCGCTATGAAAACCAGCCTGTGGTGAGCCTTAAAGAAGATCATAACAGTAGCCGTGACGGCCGTGCCTATCAGACAAGGAAGCAGCCATGTCATCCTCACGCGAGCCGCACGTAACACCGATACTGTATCCAGCTCATCGGGATCGGTGCCGGCCATCGTGTACAAGTCCTCCGCAGCCTCCTCCTCGGCAACCTCAATGACACGGTCAGCAGTAATTCGCCCGACCAGTCGGTTGTCCTTGTCAAGAACCGGCACAACGATAAGATCGTTCTTGCTGAAGATATTTCTCACTTCTTCCTGGTCGGTATCGACATGGACGTATATGGTGTCGGGATCGATCAAATCGCCTAATTTCGTCGTTTCAGGACGGGTCAGAAGAAACCTCAAGCGAATATCACCGAGGAATTTGCCAGCCTTGCCCACAACATAGACAGAGTAGAAATCCTCGTCGATCTCCGCAGCGCGTATCTTGTTAACTGCCTCAGCAACAGTAGCGTCCTCCGAGACGCTTATCAGGACGGGATCCATAATCCCGCCGGCCGAGTCCTCGGAGTAATTCATTAGCTCCCTGATCCACGCCGATTCAGCCGGAGGGATGCTGCCGAGCACTTCCACTCTCTGTTCTTCCGGCAGCTCGGAGAGAATGTCGGCCGCATCATCAGGGTCGAGTTCGAGAACAAGACTGCTCAGTTCCTCATTCTCAAGCAGCTCGAACAGCTCCGCCCTGGTTGCCTCATCGACTTTTTCCAGAACCTCGGCAGACGTCGGCTCGTCCATTGCGTCGAAGATATCACGCCTCCACTCATTATCCACAAGCTCGACGACTTCCGCTATGTCACTGGTTCGCTGTTCCTTGAGTACTTCGCGCAGCGCAGAGATGTCCTTCGATTCAAGCAAAGGCTCAATCTGCTGGAGTAACTGTTTCTGTTCACCCGGCATTTGGACTACCCGCGCCAAAAAAGTCGAATATCAAATTTACCCACCGAAGGCACAACATAACCCGTTTTCTTCCCACAGGCAACAGTCTTGCGCCAATGAGTCATATTTAATTTCCCGGCTCAACCTATTTTGCCCCCGTGGTCTTTCCACCGTTTATTCAGACATAAAGCTTCACATCGGTGACGTCTCCTGATATCCGAGCGGGTCGTTACCCCAGCCATAATTCCAATGGCCGTTCCAATCACGGTCCCCCCAACGCAAGAATCATTCGAGCCATCTCTTTGGATGCAAGCCGGACAAAATGTGCCGGCATCCCAGAGTCAAACGACCCGCACCCGGCCCATTCAATACAACATCTGAATGCAATCCCCCCGACCCCAAACGGCCGGAACAAGGGCGGTACCGTCGCTCCGGACAGCCTATAAACAGATTTGAGCATTATCGGCAGAAAAACGGCCCTGGCAACGAGAATATAGGACGACAATTTCAGCCTTAGTTACTAAAAAAAGGCCTGCGGCGAACCGGGCAGCAGGAATTTAAATTGCCCGCCAATCAGAGAATAAGCTGTAAAATAATTCTTGGCTTTTGGGTCGTTTTGTTGTAGAATATAGATTGAAATTCTTGTCTTGGTTTCAAGCAAGGATAAAGACACATGGTTTTCTGATGAGGACGATACGATGAAAAGGGTCGTTTGTGGAATATGGGCAATCTGGGCAGTAATAGCTTGTACATCTCTGGCTGCACCTGAGCCGGCTATCGTGCCTGCCCCAGGGCAGTGGACTGTAGATGTCGAATTCACTCATCTGCAGCAAATCGTTTTGCGCCGGGGGCCCCGTAACCAGCCCGTGCGGTTCTGGTACACCATACTTACACTCACCAACCACACCGGCAACGACGTCGATTTCTACCCCAAATGCGACCTGATGACTGACAGTTTTCAGATTCTATCGGCCGGCCGCGCGGTAACACCTGCCGTTTTCGAGCAAATCAAGACACGTCATAGGAGCAAATACCCATTCCTTGAACCTTTAGAGCAGGCCGGCAACAAGATACTTGAGGGGGAAGACAACGCAAAGGATATCGCGGTCATTTGGGCTGATTTTGATGATAAGGCCACCAATATTAAGCTTTTCATAACCGGTATCAGTAACGAAACGGCCGTAGTGGACCATCCGATTTCAAAAGATGACGCTGGTACACCCCTGCGGGTTTTCCTGAGAAAAACGCTCGAACTCAGTTATGACCTTAAAGGTGATCCGGCTCTAAGATCCGATGCAAGCTTGACTTATAAGGGAAAACGCTGGATTATGAGATAGTGGTTTCAGGTTGCCCGGTGCTTTTTTCCTGGCCGCGACAGGCTTTAAATAAGGGTGGACGACAAAGTTGGCCAGTTGCGACCGAATAGGCGAGAACATCTGGCGCAGGAGGGAGGAGGGGCTAAGGATAAAAGATTAGATTAACGAACGGGCAGGAGGTATTAGTGATCCTGAGAGAGAACCGCCGGACAGAACGCGCACTCACCGTGCAGGAAAAAGAGTGAGATTCTTCATGCCCACTTGGAGTCATACACTGGCTCTACAAGCGATAAACGCCTTAACCAAATTTCCCACAGATCCGTCGTCTGTTCTGCAACCGACTAACATCGGTTTTTCGAAGGTTTTGACGTCCGGTTTTCGGCGTTTTATCAGCGGAATTTCATTTTACCCAAGGCGTTTTTCTAAGGCCGAGGTCGCCCGCTTTTCGAGCGTATTGCTGCGAAATCGTCTGAAAACTCGCCATCTCAAGTAGTCTGAATAACTAAATGTCCAATTGATAATTTGTTTGTCAAGCTGACTTTAATGTCGTATAATAATGTAGGTTTGGAATTGCAGTTGCTATAAGGTAAATACCATGGGAAAGATGCAAGCAACAGAAAAAATGCCCCCCGTAGAACAGCTTAAGGGCAGGACTCTCGGCAGAATACTCATAAAGATGGGCATCCTGAGCAGGGAGAAAGTGCACGAGTGCCTGAAAATCCAAAGCCAGCGATCGGGTAAGGTACAGATAGGCCAGGTTTTCCTTGAGTTGGGGTTGGTCGATGAGGGTCAACTGCAAATGGCATTGGCAGCGCAGCGCGGGATGGAGTACGTTAGCCTGGACGGCCTCGATATCCCTGCCGACGTGGTCGAGAAGGTGCCGGCACAGATGGCAAAGACATATCACATCGTGCCGATCGAATACAACAAGCAACAGAATGAATTAATCGTCGCCCTTGACAACCCTGAGAATTTCAGGGCCACCGACGACCTGAGCACGCTAATGGGCTTCAAGGTCACGGCAAAGATAACCGACTCCGATGCGCTCGAAAAGACTCTGACCAAGTACTACGAGACACAACAAGACGAAAACATCAATGAGTTAATAGACGAGATACAAGGCGACACGTTTCTGGCGGAATTCGACGGCAGGAACCAGAGTATCGACCTGGATGAATTGAAGGAACTGTCCGAGTCAAACCCGGTCAAGAAACTGCTTAACCTGGTTCTGCTGCAGGCGATTCGCGACAAGGCATCGGACATCCATTTTGAGCCGTTCGAAGACGAATACAAGATGCGCTACCGTATCGACGGTGTGCTTTATGAAATGGTCCCACCCCCGAAGTATATTGCCACCGCATTGAGTTCGCGTATAAAAGTTATGGCAGACCTTGACATAGCTGAAAGACGTCTGCCACAGGACGGACGTATATCGCTGACGGTCCAAGGCAATCCTATCGACCTGCGAGTAAGCGTTCTGCCCACCATGTTCGGAGAAAGTGTCGTCTTGCGTGTTCTGGATAGAAGTCAGGCAAGCTTTAATATCGCCGAGCTTGGCTTGACCACCGACCAACAGGAACTGGTTCGCAAACTTATTCACAAGCCTAACGGCATCATTATTGTCACGGGCCCGACGGGATGCGGCAAAACGACTACTCTTTACTCGGCCCTCAACGAACTCAACGACGTTGCAACTAAAATAATCACTACCGAAGACCCTGTCGAGTATGACGTCGACGGCCTCGTCCAGGTTCAGATGAAGCCGGATATTGGACTGACCTTTGCAAGGTGCCTTCGCTCGATTTTGCGTCAGGACCCCGACATTATATTAGTCGGTGAGATCCGTGACCTCGAAACCGCGCAGATAGCAGCGCAGGCCTCGCTGACAGGCCACGTCGTATTCACCACGTTGCATACGAACGATGCCCCAAGTTCGGTCGCGCGACTTCTGGATATGGGCATCGAACCGTTTCTTATGACCGCCACACTGGAAGGGATTATTGCCCAGCGCCTCATAAGAAAGATATGCGAAAACTGCAAGACGCAGTTCGAACCCACCGAAGCTCAGCTTATGGAATTGCAGCTTCGGCCCGACGACGTTAAAGGAAAGAAGTTCCATTACGGCCGAGGTTGCAGCAAGTGCAATGGCACCGGCTACAAAGGACGAATAGGTATCTTTGAAATCATGGTATTCAACGACGAAATACGAGACCTGGTTATGAACCAGGCCTCAACAAACGTTTTGCGCTCCGCCGCCCAAAAAGCGGGCATGAGATTGCTCCGCGAAAACGGCATGGTTGCAATCTACGACGGCATCACGACTATAGACGAGATTGTAAAAGAAACGATGATGGAAAACGTGTAAGAGAAGGGCTCGACTCGTTATGTATCGAAACTTAATTGCCAATCGTCAATACAGAGGAGGTAATTAACATGCCTGTTTTTCAATATTCAGCACTGGACGCGCAGGGCGTGGAAGTAAAAGACGAAATTGACGCCCTCAGTCAAAAAGAGGCGATAAGCAAGATCAGGAACATGGGATATTTTCCCACGAAGGTCAGCGCTCGAGGAGCGGCGAAAAAGGCCGGCGCAAGGGCCGGCGGTCAGCCCAAAAAGAGACGTGGCGCGGGCGGCAAAGTCAAGATCAAACAGGTTACTCAGTTTGCACGGCAACTCTCGACACTCCAGGACGCTGGTCTGCCGATTTTGCGGTCGCTCAGGATTCTTGAGGAGCAGCAGAAATCAGGGACCTTCAGGAGGGTCATCGGCTACGTGGCCGATGATATCGAAGGCGGCTCGACGCTTTCAGAGGCGTTGGGCCGGCACCCCAGGGCTTTTGACCGGCTGTTGGTCAGTATGGTGGCGGCGGGCGAGACCGGCGGCGTGCTGGATCTGATCCTTGCACGTGTGGCCGACTTTATGGAAAAGGCACAGAAGCTAAAAGCGCGTGTCAAGAGTGCAATGATTTACCCGATTGTCGTTTTGAGCGCGGCGTTCCTTATCCTCCTGGGATTGATGCTCTTCGTGGTGCCACAGTTCGAGAGTGCACTTACCGAAATGACAGGCGGCGGCCAATTACCCGCCATAACGAGAGTTGTGCTCGCGGTAAGCGGATGGATCGCGCTTCAGTACGGATGGGCCGTCCTGTTGGGAGTGCCTTTCGCGCTCACTTTCGTAATGAAGACTATAAGGCGATTTAAGCCGGGCAGGTATGTCCTGGACGCGGTACAACTGAAACTGCCGGTGATGGGCCAGCTTACCAGTAAGGTTTCGGTTACCCGGTGGACGAGAACATTGGGGACGCTGATCAGTGCCGGCGTGCCGATTCTCGATGCCATTCACGTTACACAAGAGACGTCGGGAAACGAGGTTTATGCCAAAATGCTCGGCAATGTTCACAATTCCATCCGACAGGGCGACACGTTCGCCGGCCCGCTGCGGCAATCGAAGACCGTTGACGGAATCGTCACCAACATGGTTGCCGTAGGCGAGGAGACGGGCGACCTGGACAAGATGCTTCTGAAAGTGGCAGACAACTTCGACGAACAGGTTGACGTGCTGGTCGCCTCGCTGATGTCCATGCTCGAGCCGATCATGATCGTGGTTCTCGGCGGCATGGTGATGGTCATCGTTCTGGCAATATTTGCACCGATGATACAGATCATTACGAGCTTAAGCTCGTCTGCGTAAAAACGAAACTGATAAACTGAGAATTTGGCGAAACGTTAGAAAGTAAGGAGAAAAAAATGAAATCCAACGTCAAACAATCCAACAGAAGAGCCGCCTTTACCATTGTCGAGCTGCTGACCGTCATGAGTATTATCGTGATTCTCATAGGTCTTCTTGTGCCGGCTCTTAACAAAGTCAGGGAGTTCGCCCAGGAGGTAAAGCAAAAGGCGCAGCTCAAGAGCATCGACACGGCGATAGAGCTTTTCAACACCACGTTCGACGGCTATCCGGACTCGAGTGCCACAGGCCCGGACGGTCCGGAGTACTGCGGCGCGATGAAGCTTTGCGAGGCAGTTATGGGTCAGGACCTGCAGGGCTTTCATCCGGATTCGATTTTCAGAGCCGACGGCACGGACGGCTTCAGGCCTTTATATCCGGATGCAAACAACGTCTCTCAGGCGGCATACAGAGACAATCTCAGTATGAGAAAAGGTCCTTACCTGCCACTCGACAACGCAAACGCCTTCTGGCTAAGCGACTTGTATGCCGATACCGGACCTTTCGCACGCAGGCACTTTGTGCTTTGCGACGTGTTTAAGCGAGTAACGCACCGCACCACCGGCAAAAAGGTCGGTATGCCCATACTTTACTACAAGGCAAACACGGCAAACACCAGGCATATGGTCAATATCCCGGATGACCCTCAGAACATCTACAACTACAGGGATAATCAAACGCTGCTTATGCTTGGCAAGCCGTGGGACGCAGGAGTTGCGGGGCGCACTCCACACAGACTTGCGTTAGAGAACGGCCAACCGGGCGTACGGTTCTACATGAATACGAAGAACGACAAAGTCACGACGGCGTCCAGGCCCCACAGGGCGGATACGTTCATCTTGATTTCAGCAGGGCACGATGGAGAATACGGCACGCCCGACGACATATGCAACTATGAATGGAAGTACCGGGAACTGCCGTAGCGAATCATTCACCCAGCAGCAGATGCGTGGATGCAAGAGGCTGTGTCGGCAAAAGGTATTCTGGCCAAGTTGTGGGGACGCTGGAAGGTCGGCTGGGACGTCAATATGCCTTTTGAGCAATTCGCAGGAGAAACCTGCTGGGCAGTGGCCGCAAGGAAGACCAATAGATTGCTGCCGCCAATAGATATGGAAAGGAGCAGCCGTGAAGCGTGAAAAATCAGCGTTTACGATGATAGAGATGTTGATAGTGTTAGGGATAATAGC
>JBDREF010000054.1:0-11388 GCA_043820045.1 Planctomycetota bacterium
AGTGCCATTACTGACTCCCATTGCCTGAGGTTCGCCTGGCAGAGAACAGTCTTGGCCTGCCTTCTGGCCTTCTGCAGCGAAGGCAGCAGCAACGCCAGCAGCAGCATGACAACGGAGATCACCACCAGAAGCTCTATCAGCGTAAAGCCTCCGCGAATAAGTGTGGCACCGCGCCTGTCATGTCGAGCGGAGTCCCGGTCGTATCGGGATGGAGTCGAGACATCCGGCCGCGAGCGAAATGTGCCGCCCGTTCGACGCCGGACCCCTCGACTGCGCTCGGGGTGACTGGAAACAGTGGGCTTGGGGCGACAATCCTGGTACATTTTCAGTAATCCTTAAATCCTCGCATCCACGGGGGCCAATCTTCCGGCTGAACGCCTCCGGCCTTTGTCCAGACGTTCGCCGTATCGAACTTCATATGCCACTTCAACGTCCACAGCTCTTTGAGCCCGATCCTTCTGACGGACCAGTCGAGAAACAGGCCGTTTACGTAGTGATCATGCCGGTTGATGCAAAATGGCGCTATACCAAGGCCCCCGCCAGGTGTTCTCGGGGGCGGAAAAAAGTTATCAGGCAGACTCCACGGCACTCTGCAATCGAGAAATACGGGGATTCTGCTTCTGTTCCTGATTGGGAAAGTATCAAGACCGCGGCTGAGGCGGAACCGAAAGTCCTCGGGAATAGACAGATCAAACCGGTCGTTAAACAACCAGTCGTTGAACCCGTAGCTGCCGCGAAACGGGGGCGGCGGGATCGTGATTTCCCAGGCTTCAAACACAGAGCCCATTTTGCCTTGGATCCGGTACACTGTGCCGCTCGTGACTCTGAAACTTCCGATCTTTGGGTCGTCGGAGGTCTTGACGGCCATAGGGCAGCAGGCGATGCCTTTGGCCCTTATCTCTTGAAAAACGCGGGGTCGGTTCGGATCGCCTGCAGCCAGGTACGGCCCGCGCAGAAACCACAGAGCCCCGCCCGTGTGATTGGGAAGTAGGCCCTCATTATCTTCGGTGTATAAAGCCAGTACCGAGCCCCACTGCTTGAGCTTTGACTGACAGACAACCGCCCTGGCCTGCTTTCTGGCCTTTTGAAGGGCCGGCAGCAATAGCGCCATCAACAGCACGATGACAGAAATGACCACCAGAAGCTCGATGAGCGTGAACGCACGGCGGTGATGTTCTGGGGCGGCAGGACAGGCCGTCATCTGCGACCGATGCTCTCCTGCGAACGGTTCAATGAGGCTGCTCTTTCGCTCCGCGATTTCGCCTGCCATCGTCTCTGCCTCGAAACAGGTATTACCGCAAATCCCTTTCAATAAGCCGTAGCCGCGGCAAACTCACGCACGCCGCCCTCGCTGCTTGCCCTTCGCCTGAACTCTCGCCGTACGTCCGGGCCTGCCGAAGAACGCAATCGTGTACGTAAGAACCGCATTGCCGGGCAGACGACCAACACTAATATGCTACCAATCCGCCCGCCTTCGCGTCAATAGAAAAAGGCCGGACGCAGAAAAATCCCAATAAGATTTTGCATCCGCCGCGTAATTCCCGGCAAAGGAGAACATATAAATGGCGCGACAGCTTACGGCCTGTGGAACCGCGCACCTTTGTGTTGCACCACCCCCACTGACGCCTTCTACCCCGCACTGCTACCAACGATGTTCGTGACGAAGCTCGTAGTCCTTTTGATTAGTCAAAAGGACTACGAGCATGGTACAGCCAGAGCAAGCCATCGGATGGGCAGATTCCTACCCCGCCGTGTGTTCCACCGTGAGCCAAATGGTGCGAAGCATCGCACCTGTACGGCTACGCCCACTTTTTCGCCAACTTGTCGAGACCGGCTTTTTCGAGGTCGGCGGGAGACATGACGATATGGAATTCCACGTCCGCGTTGAACATCAGGAACCATGGTTCCGATATCCTGGGCACGTCGGAAGGCTCGGCTATATCGGCAATCAATGATTGCTCCGCGATGACCGCCATATTCGGTGAAGTAAACGGCCTCTGGCTTGATTTCGTCGAATATTCGTTTCATCTTCTGGCCGATAGAGCCGTCTTTAACGTAAACATTGAATTCCTTATGAGGTATTTTGACATGAATTAACATTCGCATCGTAGTTCTCCTTTCGGGACGGCAAAAAGCCGTTCTTTGCCTTAAACAATTGACTTCCATAATTCTATAGAGACAGGTGGCGCAACATGTTCGTCGGTATATTAGGCAAATTCCCTGAATGTTTGCTCTTTTTTGCTTAGTGGAGGGCCTGGGATTCAGGATTCACTGTCCTGCCATAAGCGCCGCATCCAACAGGCGTACAACAAGATTCTGTGCCTGCCGGCGGATTCTGCCAGACGTATCGACGCCAGCCGGCCCGCAGTATCACCGACGACGTTGTCTATGACGCTCGTGACGAAGCTCGTAGTCCTTTTGATTAATCAAAAGGACTACGGGCACAATACGGGCAGGCACTTTTATTATCTTCGTTTATCTGACCCTACCTTCCTTTGTTTTCAACGGCCGTCGAGGAAAGTCAGGAGGTCGTGCGGCTCTTTCAGCAGGGCCTTTGCGCCGCTGGCGGTCAGCTCCTCTGCGGTGCGGAAGCCCCAGAGGACTCCTGCGCCGAACATGCCGGCGGCGACTGCGGTCTGCATGTCGGTATTCGTGTCGCCGAGATAGATGAAGCGCTGCGGCTCAATGCCGAGTTCGCCTGCGATCTGAAACGCGCCCGCCGGGTCGGGCTTGACGGGGACATCCGGCAGCGCGCCGCGGACAATCTGGAAATTATAATCCGGGAAGAAATGCTCGACCACCGCCGTGGTCGAATCGTGCGGCTTGTTCGAGAGCACAACCTTGGGAACGCCGCGCGTCTGCAATTCGGCCAGCAGCTCCGGGATGCCGGGGTACGGCCTGGTAGTCTCCGCCCAGCATTTTCGGTATTCGGCCGCGATGGTCTTCCTGGCCAGATCGAGCATCTCGCCATCGTCGTTGTTGTCACCCAGGACGCGGGCGGCCAGGCAGCCGGCACCGTCGCCGACGAAATGCCTGTAAGTATCGATGGGGTGCGTTGGAAACCCTAATCGTCTCAGCGCACGGTTGGCCGCATTGGCGATGTCGGCCAGCGTGTCGAGCAGCGTGCCGTCGAGGTCGAAAAGTATGGCTTGAAATTCTATTTTTCAGTCTCCAATTGTGTTACAGATGACGGTTCTCATTCCCGGCCGAGCGTCGAAATCGACCTGTTGTTCAGATCGCCGCCAGCAGCTTGTCAAAGTGTTGGTTGGCCGCAGCGATGTAGCGTTCTTCGGATATGAGCGGCCTTTGCAAATTCATCATGCTCTCGTGCGAAAGCCGCCGGCTCTCGACTATCTCCCTGCCCGCCGTCTGGAGCAGCTTCTTGTACTTGTGGATTAGAGGTTTCAGAATCAGGGGGGCGTCTTTCAATATCGCGCCGCCGGATCTGTATATCTCGCCGATGACCTGGGTCCGCATATTCCTCGCTATTCTCCTGAACAACAGTTCGAGCACCTGAAAATGGCTCTGCTCCGGAAAGCCGCAGTTGGATATGACGACGAGTTCGGGGACCTTATCGGATTTTGTCATGTGCACGCACTCTCCGCCTTCGTCTTTTTCGAAGTGCGGATCGGCGGCGGGGATTATTCTATCCATGAAGTTTTTCATTATTCCCGTGACGTTATCGACGTAAACCGGCGTGGCGAAAACGACAACGTCGGAGTTTACGAATTTTTCGATCAGCTCGGCCATGTCGTCCTTGATAACGCAAACGCCCGGCGTCTTGAACCAGCAGGCGAAACATCCTCTGCACGGATTGATTTTCTTTTTGGCGAGAAATATATTCTCCACTTCCGCTCCGGCCTGAGTCGCACCTTTCGAAAAGGCCTCGACCATAAGATGCGTGTTTCCGTTCTCGGCCCGCGGCGAGCCGTTGAATATGGTAATTCTCATAGCAGATTTCCGTTCACGTGCGATTGTGTTTACCTGAATTCAGTCTCCGATTATCTGACATACGACGGTTCTCGTTCTCGGGCGGGTGTCGAAATCGACGAGTATGACCTGCTGCCACGTCCCGAGTGTGAGCCGGCCGTCAACGATGGGCACGGTCAGCGACGGCCCGAGCAGCGTCGCCCGCACGTGGGAGTGGCCGTTGTCGTCGTGCCAGGTCTCTTCGTGCTCGTAGCGGGCGTTCTGCGGAGCGAGCTTCTCGAACGCGGCCTTTATATCGTAGTCGGCCAGCCCCGGCTCGTATTCGGTCGTCGTGATTCCCGCCGTCGAGCCTACGTTGAAGACCGTAACTGTCCCGTCTCTGACTCCCGACTGCGATATGGCATCGGCCACCTGCTCGGTGATATTCACCACGTCGCAGTCGCCCTGCGTTTCGATCTGTAAGTTACGTGTCTTGACCATCTTTCGATAAGTCCTTTTCCGCTCGGCTCTCGATTGAGCACCGAGCCCGGCTGCTGAACGGCTGAAAGATTACCAGATACGTCCCGGATATTCAAAGCATTTGGACTGCTCCGGCGGAATTCAGGCCTGTCGGCGGGTGAAGATAAAGTGCCCCTGCCTGTGTGCGGAGGGATGAAAATCGAGAGCAGGGGCACATAAAGGGCTGATAGATTCCTTTCAACAGCCCTATGGTCAAAAGTACGTCGTGGCGTAAACTAATCAAGATTGAAATCTGCCCTGCTGTTGCGCAACGCCACAGACGTTACAATACTATTATCAGCAGATATGATAACCAAACCAAGTAGCATATTCCTGAATACGGCCTGTCCGAAACCCATTTCTGTAACAGCGAAAGGATACGACCGGCCTTGCAGGCACAGTTGATTACGGCCTTCAAGCTGCGAAGTTCCTTCTTCGTGAAGAAAGCAAGTGCGATACCCTTACGGCCCATTCGAACGTTTCTGACCCGAGTGAGTCGCCAGGGATATTCGAATGGAGCAGATCGTTGAGGTAAAATAGCATGTTGCAGCGTACGGGAGCAATGTTTGTGAAGACAGAGGTCCACGGCCAGTGGTATGTTAGCGCATGTCACTAATTAGAATTATGTTGTATTCTGCCTATTTCATCGAAAAATGTACCGGACACCGTTTCGTTCCCAAAGAAATTGCCAGCCATGTTGTACCAGAAAGGCTGGGCCGAACAGAACCTCGCAGACTTGCCCATGACCCTAAGCACTACCCACGATTAAGAACAACAAGAGCACAATGGAGGGCCCAATATGCAGCTTAAGGAATCGCCATTCGGGACATTGTACTTTTCGTGATTCTGGGCCACCTTACTTAATTCGGTCGCAGGAATCCGTGTAAATCAATGTGAATCCGTGAAATCAGTGGCAATGATTTGTATTTAGTCGTTGGTATTTAGTACCCCGATAGAAGGAATCGGGACAAGTGTGGTATTTCGCGGTGGGATTCAGAAGCTACTCGAAAAGCCGCTCGAGTTTTGAGCGTATCCAATCCAGGACTACCTGTGCGGCCTGCCTTGCTTCCGTGGCATCCTCAGGCGTGGGCATCCAGGCATCGCCCGGATAGCGAACTTCAACGGAGTACGGATTAAGCAATGCGAGGGGCTCACGCAAAGAATCGGCCGTAGCTCAAATTCGAGGACTTTCTCCAGGACGACAAATAGATTGTGCGTTAGCGGGTATTCGCAGCCGCGCGCAACAAGAAAGCCTTTGAGCAGTTTTTCGGCCGCCTGCTGGCAGTGGAAGCAGACCGTATCATACGGCACCTCGTTGGCGGCAAGATTGTTGTCCGCGTTCAACAGATCGCTTCTCGCCTTCTCTATCCATTGTCTGGCGTGTTCAGACTGCCTGTCCATACAGTCTCTTGCCTTCCCGCAATACTCTGGAGATGAACGAAAGCTCGAACTGGCGCTCCTTCTCCACTTCCAGGGGTGTATAAACCAGAATGTCCATCGCAAAAGGATACGGCCTGAACATGAGGTGCAGTTGCCGGCTGCGTTTGTGTCTGGGCAGGTCGCTGTCGGCGATCACAAGCAGGTCAACGTCGCTGTCTTTGCCGGGCTGGTTCCTGGCGTAGGAACCGAAGAGAACAACCGCTTTGGCCTCGGTTTGCTCTCCGATTCTTCTGGCGACATCCTCAATTTCGTTGGAACTTACCATGATCTGATGATAATTGCTCCAGCCTGGTATTGCAACCATCTAATTGACTATTTTTCCCGTGTGCTCCGTGGCTGGCGGGTGAAGGACTCATCTCCTTTTTGGACGGCGGAGATTCTGCGAGGGGTGTTTGCGTGGCTGGCGCGGACGCGCGGTATGTTTGAGGTCGGGTTCGGCCCCGTGCCAGACGGGCTGGATGTGGTTGGTGTCGATTACGGTCTTCAAGCTGCGCAGCTCCGCCTTCGTGAACAACGTCAGGGCGATGCCCTTGCGGCCCATTCGCGCTGTCCTGCCGGTGCGGTGCGTATAGCCGTCGTGGTCGGCGGGGAAATCGTAGTTGATAACGTGCGTTGCGTGGCTGAAGTCCAGCCCGCGGCTGGCAAGGTCCGTGGCGACCATGATCTTGATCTCCAGCCGGCGGAAGCGATTGAAAAGCGAAGTTCGCCGGGACTGGTCGAGCCCGCCGTGGATGATTTCAGTGGAGGTCTGTTTCTTCTTGATATGGTCGTGGAGTCTCTCGGCGCTGCGCCTGGAGTTGCAGAAGATGATGGCCTGCTTCGGCCGGGCCTGTTTGAGGTATTCGAGCAGGACTTCGGTCCGGCTCTTGCTGCCGACCTGCATGAAATGGTGTTCGAGGCTCTGCGGCGCCCTCTGGTGCTTGCTGAGATTGATGGTGATGGGTTCTCGCAGGTGCGTTTGCGCGAGCTTATCGATCTCGGCCGGCATCGTCGCGGAGAACAGAAGCGTCTGATGCTCGTGTACGATACAGTTGATGATGAAATCGACGTCCGTGATGAATCCCATCTTGAGCATTTCGTCGGCCTCGTCGAGCACCATCGTCCGGACGTTCGAGAGGCTGAGCTTCGTATTACGCAGCAGGTCGATCAGCCTGCCGGGTGTGGCGACGAGGATGTCCACGCCGTGGTTTAGTTTCGCGACCTGAATCTGCATGGAAAAGCCGCCGTACACGGCCATGGGCGTGACATCCGTCCGCCGGGCGATGTCGGAGATTTCTCCGACGTACTGCAGCGCCAGCTCGCGCGTGGGCACGAGGATCAGGGCCTGTACGGCCTTGACGGATTTATCGACCATCTGTACGAGCGGCACGGCACAGGCGGCGGTTTTGCCCGAGCCGGTCTCGGCGCGGGCGATGATGTCGCTGCCGGCGAGAATGTACGGGAAAGTCTGCTCCTGCACGGGCGTCAGATCGACGTATCCCATTTCCTTCAGGCCGGTGAGGATTCGGGGTTTTAACTCAAGGTCTGTAAATTTCATCTTCCGTGTTCCATGTAAGTATCGCGGTGCCGCAGCCGGCGAATGTTCACCTCTCGGCGGGTCTGTTGTGCCGTGTGCGCTGCGTCTTTGAGTCCCTTCGTTGCGGGATTTCTTTTATTCTGTGCCCTCCTGATTTGGCTTTGCCGCCGGAGCCGGTTTTTCCGACTACCTCCCCCTTCATCAGCGCCAGGGCCTTGGTGCACGCTTCCATGGTAACACGGTCGCGGTGGTTTAGCCCCTGCGTGAGGGCCTCGACGCCGAGTTCCTTCATCCTGCCGTGCATGCTTCTCAAGCCGTAAGCCGCTGCCTTTTTCGCCGTCCGCGAATAGTCGCCGAACAGCGCCTCCCGGAGGATGGCAAGGCCGTCCTCCTGCATCCACGACAGTTTGAATCCCGCCAGCCGTGCAGTGGAAATATCGTTTGAGAACAAACTCTCTCGGAGCCGGCGCAGGGCCTCAATGGCGGCTGCATCCTTTTGGCCGCCGGTGCTTTTCTTTTCTTCTGACGTCATAGAGCTATCCTTTCAATCCCGCAACTATACCCCAATTGCCCCGGATACGCCAGCCTTAAAATAAGTTTCGCTCTTGATTGTTCGCTTCGGGCCGGCTATACTATCGGTGAGTTGGAGTACGGCCATGAACAAACGCAAAGCCTTCACCCTGATAGAGTTGCTCGTAGTCATCGCAATCATCGCGCTGCTGATGGCGATACTCATGCCCGCACTCAGCCGCGTACGCGAGCAGGCCCGGACCGTCGTCTGCCGCAGCCACCTGCAGCAATGGGCGCTCTGCATGGCGATGTACACCTCCGAGCACGACGGCCACTTCATGCCCGGCATCGACGAGGACTGGTCCACCGGCCGCTACTCCTGGATATACACGCTGCTGTCCTACCACAGCGAGCCGGAAATGCGTCTCTGTCCCAGGGCCAAGCGTACGCTCGAAGAAGGCGGCTCGATGCCTTTCGTCGCCTGGAACGTCAGCCTGACCAATCCCAACGATTTCTCGTACCTCAAGGACCCCATCTACAAAATCGGCAGCTACGGCATAAACTGGTGGATCAACGACAGCGACCTGGTCAACGGCAACCACGACGCCCGGAACAAGTGGCGGCGCACCGGCCAGAAGAACGCCGGCCGTATCCCCGTGCTGATGGACTGCGGCTTCATGCTCCTGCGCCCCGAGCCGATGGATTCCCCGCCGCAGCAGGATGGAGAATTCCTCTGGGCCTTCGGCGGCGGAATGAGGCGGGCCTGCACCGACCGCCACAACGGCGGCATCAACATGCTCTTCATGGACTGGTCAACCGAGAAGGTCGGGCTCAAGGAACTCTGGACGCTCAAGTGGCACCGCGCGTTCGATACCGCCAACCCCTGGACCTCCACCGGCGGCGCAATGCCCGAAGACTGGCCCCACTGGATGCGAAACTTCAAAGACTATTAGCCCCCCCGCCCTTCTACATTCTAAGTTCTGTATTCTATATTCTCCGTAACGCCTTTTTCCTTGCCTTCAGCTCGATTACAACAATAATACGAAGAAAACGTAGGACGGGCTTCAGCCCATGCGGACCTCACCGCCCCGCCATTTTATTTTGTACAGGAGCGATTGAATGCCTCAGGAAGAGCAGGTACTGGTTATCGAACGGAAGGTCCTCGAAGAAGCGGGCATCTTCCAGGGCCTCGCATTTGACACCGACCGCTACATCAAGCGGATATTCGTGCCCGGCGTGCCGCGTTTCATGCCGCGGTCGCAGGCCGAGACCGACCCATCGTACAAGCAGATAATCCCCTACGTTATCATGACCCACGAGGGCAAGTATCTCAGCTACGTCCGCGGCGCCAGGGCCGGCGAGACCCGTCTCGTCGCCAAGCGCTCCATCGGCATCGGCGGCCACATCAATCCGATTGATGCTGATAACAGCACTTTATTTGCCTACTTATACGATAACTATCTTACCGCCGTACAGCGTGAAGTGGATGAGGAGGTTAAAGTAGATACACCCCACTCCGACCCCGTCGTCGCCCTGCTCAACGACGACTCCAACGACGTCGGCAGCGTCCACCTCGGAATCGTACACTGCTGGACCCTCGAAGAGCCCAAGGTAGCCAAACGCGAGCAGATGATAACCCAAATGGCCTTCATGACCCCCGAAGAACTCCACCAGACCCGAGACACATTAGAAACGTGGTCTCAGAAGTGCTTGGACGGCCTGGAAAAGATGACCGAGGCCGCCAAGGGCAACTGACCAAACCGGCCGTTCCACACGTCATCCCGACCGTTCCGCACATCATCCCGACCGTTCTGTGCGTCATCCCGACCGAAGTGGAGGGATCTATTAGAATAAATCATGAATTAGCCACAGCCTGCCCCATTCGACAAGCTCAGGGCGGGCTCTGAGCCCGCCGAACGGGAATGAACACTGAAATCCCCGCCGTTGATCTTTTCTTCTATATTCTGTCTTCTGTGTTCCATATTCTGTTGCATTCTTGCCTTAGGTGCCCTTTTCCATTTGACTTCTGCTCTTATTGTGTTAGATTAGCCTCTGAAAGGTGGATACATCGGCGAGTGGAAGACATCTCTGATCTGCCCGGTTGTTACTCCTGCGAAGGCGGGAATCCGTATACGAGGTACACGATACGGAAGTGATTGGCCCCAAGTGCAGGTTTATGGTTTGAAGATTGAATGTGCCGCAGAAAAATAGTCAATTGTCGCTATTTTTCGAAAGGAGGCCTACTATGCTTGCAGTGGCTACCGTGGCTTGGATAATTATCGGCCTGGTTGTTGTGGTTGGGGCTGTGGTTATTGGAACGAAAATAAAAGACAAATATTATTAGACAAGAACAGGTGACTGCGGGCTTGTTGAAGAAGCTTCAGATTGCTTCATCGCGTTGCTTTGGGACTTTTTCACGAGCCCCACTGTCCATAGTTCCCGCACATTCTTTGAAAGGTTTTTATGAGATATGCAGGACTTACGGATGAGCCGGAAAAGAGAAAGCGGGAACGCGGAAGCCCTCACGACTTCAAAGTTATGCAGCAATTCACTTCCGAGACATCTGCCCGGCAATGGGAAAAAAGAATGCTCGTCAATGGATATGAGCAAGATACCAGCGGCAAAAACTGGAAGTACGGCTACACCTTTTCAATCCGAAGATAGCCCGTTCCCCACCAAGCCAAGGGGCCACCGTGCGCGGAATTCGAAAAGATGACACAGATTAACACCGATTAACACGGTTTTTTGCCACAGAGAACACCGAGAACGCAGAGATTCAATAAGATTTGTAGGGTGGCGGCTTGCCCCAACATTATTCCCTCCACGAAGGAAAGCACGTAGGATGCGACATTTCGCACCATTTCCATCTGAAACCAATAAAATCCGTCCCTGGTCTTTCACATTTACAAAAACCGTGAAAAAGCCAGCATGGATACTTTCAAATACATTGAAATCTTCTATAATCCAATGTGATTTGCCATAAAATTAGAAAAAAAGACTACTCAATACGTGGAGATATATCTCGATGCGTGATCTTGAACCAATGTCAAGAACCGGCTACAACAGACTTATGGAGGAATTGACTCAGATTGAGAAAGTAGAGCTGCCCGAAGTCCGGCGAACTGTTGCTCAGGCGCGTGAAGAAGGCGATTTAAAGGAAAACGCTGCGTACATTTACGGGCGTCAGCGGCAAGGCCATATAGTAGGGCGGATTGGTGAATTAAAGGGAATGCTGAACCGGGCGGATATCATTGATTGCACAACAGTCAATTGTGACCGGGCTGTGTTTGGCACTGTTGTGACTTTGCTGGATTTGGATACTAAAGAAAAGGTGACCTATCAGCTACTGGGTCCTGGTGAAGCTGATTCTGATACGGGAAGCGTTTCAATTAACTCACCGATAGGAAGTTCTATTGTTGGACTGGCGATAGGAGAGAAGGTGTCAGTAAAAGTCCCTCGCGGCGACCGAAATTTAGAAATAGTTGACATTGCCA
>JBDREF010000055.1:0-3525 GCA_043820045.1 Planctomycetota bacterium
CTCACAGTTTCTTATCACCGTCGGCAGGTCCCAGTCCTGGCCCCAAAGGTAGGTAACCAACCCGAACCGCATCCCGGCGGATTGCCCGGCCGCCCGAGCCAGCTTTCCCAAAGGTCCAAGCGTCAAAGCACCGGCCCCGAATACCAGTGAACTCTTGAGAAACTCGCGACGTGAACTAATGATTGTATTCATCTTGTCCTCTTTTCTCTAATCCCCCACTGTGCAAAATCCCGGCTCAAACGATCGAGCGCGTTCACGCTGTTATTTCAAACCGTCCTCACCAAAAGCCCAAAGGGCAATTTTCGTTGTTCGGAATGCTCCTGTCAAGCGATTTTCAGGAAAATCCGGGCAGGAAGATAGTGGGGCAGCCCCCCCACTGCTCCACTCAAACAACATACTCATCAGGCGTCTGCCATTGTCAGAAGTGTCTCTGCGATGCTCAGGTCTGCTCCGGGATTCGCAATCATCCGGCATCCCTCCGCCATCACCTGCCGGGCATTCTCATCTTTCATCAGTTTTTCCAACTCTTCCCACAGCCACTCGGCCCGGTCCTTTTCGTCGCGCACATCATCGACAATGACGGCTGCTCCGACCTCGACCAGCTTGCCGGCATTGAGATACTGGTGCCTGTCCTTGTGATACGGATAAGGCATGCAGATACTCGGCACGGTGGCGGCGGCGTATTCGGCCACGCTTACCGCCCCGCTTCTGCCGATAACCAGGTCCGCTGCGGCTAACAGGTCCGGCATATCGTCGAAATAATCCAGAACCTTGTGCCTGATCTTGGCGCGGCCGTACGCATAGGCGACTTCATCGAAGTTGTTCATCCCGGTCAGATGGACTATCTGCCAGTCGTCCGCAAAGGCATTGAGCTTTTCCAGCAGCAGGCAGACCGCATTGTTAATGTTCTCCGAGCCGCTCGATGCGCCGGTTATCAACAGTATCTTCTTATTAGCGTCCAGACCAAGCTGCTCGATAGCCCTGGCCGCCCGGGGATTGCCGAAGCCGCTTCGCAGAGGGCAGCCGACAATGTTGACGTGCCCTTTTCTGCCGGCGAAATACTCTTTCGTATCTTTGAACTGCACGAAAATCTCGCCTGCCCAGCGGGCGATTAGCCTGTTCGCCCGCCCCGGAACGATATCGACGTTCAAAAGAGCAATCGGGACCTTGCACCTGTACGCCGCAAGGCACACCGGGGCCGATACGAACCCGCCGACGCCAATGACCACAACATGGTCGAGTCCTCTAATAGCCCGCCTGGCAGTCTTATAACTCCTGACGAAGCAGCGGAAAAAGTTGATGATTTCCTTCGGCTTGCGGGTTAAGCCTCTGGCCGGCAGGACCGTAAACTCAAAGCCGGTCTTTCCGAGGATTTGCTCGTCGATGCTGCGGCTGCTGCAGAAAAAACGTATGTTCGCCGTCGGGTCGATTTCAGCCAAACGCTTTGCGACGGCGACGGCGGGATATATGTGTCCTCCCGTGCCTCCGCCGGCAAAGAAAAAATACCTGTCGCCCATATTATACGAGCCTCCTTGCGCCAAAATACGATGAAAGTAGAACCCAAAGCCTGCATACAACGCAAGAGTTTTTTTTCAACCGCCGCCGTAAGTCCCGCAAAAAAGTACGTAAAAAAGCGGCGACTTGCCCGCTTGCCCTCCAAATTCCTTGCAAAACCTGCTGCAATTTGTTTACAATGCCGACAATCTATTTTGGGTACTGCTGTTAGCGGAATAGGTGCAGAACCACCGAAGCCTGGAGGCCGAAATGAAGAAACGGATTTTACTTTCAATACTGCTGGCACTTGTAATGACCATGACCGGTTGCAAAACTCAGGTCCAAAAGGAGGCCAAGAAACGCTACGACAGGCCTTTGCCGCCGGGCCAGTCGGCGCTGCGGAAGATAACGGATCCTCTTGAAATACCGGACTTTACGCTCGCCTGTCTCGACCTTACCGATCTGCGAACGGCGGTCGGCAACAGTGTAAGCTACATGAACAAACCGTCGAGCCGCAGCTACTTCCCGGTCGGCGATATCACCCATAAGCGAGCGCTGGACAGCCTCAACGAATTCGCCCGGATGCTGGATTCGGGGCTCAGGGGCGCCGAGTTGAACGACGCCATTCGCCGGAATTTCGACGTCTATACGTCGATAGGATGCGACGACGAGGGAACCGTGCTGTTCACGGGCTACTACACGCCTATCTTCGCCGGCTCGTTCGAGCCCTCCGACGTCTTCAAATACCCGCTGTACAAGCAGCCCGACGACCTGATAAAGGGCGAAAACGGCGAGATACTCGGGCGAAAGCTGCCGCGAGGCGATGTTACCCCTTATCCGCCGCGGGCGGTAATCGAGGATTCAAGAATGCTTCGCGGCCAGGAACTCGTCTGGCTCACCGACCCGTTCGAGGTCTATATCGCACACGTGCAAGGCTCGGCCAAGCTAAGGCTGCCGAACGGCCAACTGGAGACCGTCGGTTACGCCGCCAATAACGGGCACGAATATCGAAGCGTCGCCGAAGCGATGGTCGGGGACGGCAGAATTCCCGGCGATGAGATAAGCCTCTCGAAGATGATCGAGTATTTCAAGAGATATAAAGACCAGATTGACACGTACATCAAGCGCAACCCGAGGTTCGTGTTCTTCAAGAAAGAACCCGGGCCGCCGTTGGGCTGCCTCAATGAGCCGGTGACAACGCTGCGGAGCATTGCGACCGACAAGTCGATTTTCCCGCGCGGCTCTCTGACGTTTATTTCGACGACGCTGCCCCGCGCAGCAGGCGGCGTCGCTATCAAGCAGCTCTACAGCGGTTTCTCGCTCGACCAGGACGCCGGCGGAGCTATTCGCGCGCCCGGCCGGTGCGACGTATATATGGGCGTGGGCGATACCGCCGGAATGTTAGCGGGCCAGACGTACCAGGAAGGCAGATTGTACTATCTGTTCCTGAGAGAGACCGGCCGTATTACGGATTATTGACAACTTGAAATGGATTTTGTGAGGCACGTAAGTTGTAGGATGGGCTTTAGCCCATGCTGAATATGGCGGTGACGCACCGCGTGTGCAGTCCCGGCTCGCCGGGACACACCCTACGATCTCTACAGATTATTGAAAACTTCAAATGGATTTTGCGAGGCGTATGAGAATGGTCAGGAAGACAATTTTGTTGGCCGTATTGATTGTGACGGCGTTTTCGCTCTTCGGCTGCGAAACCGCCAAAGGACTCAAGGGGAACGTGCAGTTCATCGGCGATAAAACTTACGAGACACTGGAAAAATAAATCATGCCGAAGAACCTTAACCGGCGTAATCTTTTGAAAAAATCCGTCATCGCTTCGACGGGCGCCGCTTTGGGCCTGGCCCTGGAAGAGAAAATCCTCCTCAGCGGGCAAGTCGCAGAGGCAAGCGAAAGCGAACGCCAGACCTCCGGCAAAGACCTGCCGACCGGCAAAATAGGTAAGCTCAAGATTAGCCGATTGATATGCGGCGGCAACCTGATAAACGGCTTCGCACACGCACGCGATTTGATTTA
>JBDREF010000056.1:0-12625 GCA_043820045.1 Planctomycetota bacterium
GGGCCTCAGCAGCCCGAGCATCTCGATGCTCCGCGCCAGTTGCTCAACATCATAGGCATCCATAAGGGGACCCTGCTCGATCAATTCAGCGTCGATTTCCCGGACGCTCTGGCCAAGCTCTTCCCGAGATGGCCCTCTTCGATCGTTCCGTGTTCGCTCCTGCTGGCTGGCGCGATAAGAATAGACGTACGGAATCGCCACATCCACCAGGGAATTCCGCTGGATTTCCTCGAATATCAGCTTGGTAATCTTGTACGATGTCTTGGCACGCTCATTGACCCGAGTCTGGTATCGAAGCTGCATATAAACGCCGTAATCATAAAGCTCCGAGCGGATATAGGGTGTCGTGCCGGTAGCCTCGATGACGTCTTTGGTGACCTGGCGAGCCGCGTCGATAAGAATTCGCTCGGCCACGTCCCATTTCGAATCGTAGGTTATTCGCACCACAAGTTCATCGAGAATATACGGCGCTTCGTGGGCGGAGGCATAGTTGATAACGACGTGGTCGAACAGCATAGCATTGGGGATAAAGACGCTGCGTCCGACGGCCTCCTCGCTACCTATAGTGCCGCCGACCTCGTTAAGCTCCATATACATCGCACCGATATTTTTGACGTCTCCCGTCAGTTCGAGCTTGGGAAATTGCACCCTGTCGCCCGGCCGGAAGGGACGCCTCAAATTTATCAGCACCCACGCCACCAGGCCGCTCAGAGGCTGCTGCAGCGACCAGCCGATGACCATGCCGCCGAACAGGCCCAGCAGCGTGCTGACCTTTCCGAGGACCCCCAGACCATAGAACACGACTGCGAAACAGGCCAATATTCCAAGCAGCCAGTACAGCCGGCTAACCATCATCCATTCGGCGACTGGCTTTCTCTTCCTGGCAAAGCGCCGGCCCGTCGCCAGGCTGACCGAGGCCGTCAGCCCCAGCACCATCGCCACAATCGCCATCAGGCGCAGCACGGGCATCCCGCTTTTGGTCACCGGCCCAGGCAACAGAAAGTCGACTATCAACAGACAGCCGGCGGCCAAAAGAAAGACCCCCAGGAGCAACCATAGCCTGCTTTGACGACGTTTCATATCAAGACCTCGGTAGATGTTCCGCACCAATCCCCTGACCTCACAATTGGGCCGTGCGAAATTTCACACTCTATATTCTACATTCCCGCCCGGCCTTTGGTTCGCCACAAAGCATAACCGACCAAAAGCCATTTTATCAATAAGCTTGCGACATTTGAAGCGAGCCGGCGAATCTGTATTCTGTTGCGGCGGCCTATTTCGAGGAATTTTCCTTTAGCATGTTGCGGAGATAGACGTGCTCGTCGCCGTTCCAGGGCTTGGAGCAGATGTCCACGTCGCCATCGCCGTCAATGTCTGCCACCTTCGCTTCGTGGCAGCGCTTGCCTGTGAGGATTTCGTGCTGCACCCACTCGGCGCCTTTGCCGTCCTTGTTCTCCCAGATGAACCATCTGTGCGGCGGCCTCTGTGTTAACGGCCCTCCGCCGGAGAAAACGTCGAGGTCGCCGTCGTTGTCGAAATCCGCTACGGCCAGCGAATGGTAGTCCTGCCCGGCCTTGCCGGCGATAATATGCCTGACCCACGCCCGGCCTTTACCGTCGGCGTTTTCATGCCAGGCCACGCGCCCGCTTGCGCAGTCACCTTCGGCCTGGACGACGTCGTTGTCGCCGTCCTTGTCGATGTCGATGACCCATGATTTTGTCATCAGAGGGTACTTCGCGTCGGGCTGGCCAAAATCGATGTTCGCATGCTCGATCCATTTTGTCCCCTTCCCGTCGGCGTTCTCAAACCAGATGTTCGTGCGAACGACGTCGTTGTCGCCGTCGCCGTCAATATCGCCAACGCCCGCCGGGTCGATCGCGCCGTGGACCGCCGGACCGATCTTGTGGCTTGTCCATTCCTTCGTCGGATCTGCCGCAATCTTAAACCAGTACAAGGCGCTTCTGTCGCTCATCGCAACCACATCGAGTTTACCGTCTCCGTCCATATCTGCGGCGACGTCGTCGTGGCAGTTTATCGCTCCGTTGGGATACTTGACAAACTCCTGCTCGCGAGGTTTGCCGGTGTTGCGATACCAGGCCTGGCCCGATACCTGATCCACCCAGCCGTCTCCGTCGATATCGAACGCGGTGCCGCCGACATCGGTCGGCGCGTTCTGCCCGAGCGTATGTCTGACCCAGTTATCCGGCGCTCTGTATTCGAACCACCAGATCGTTCCGCCGTTGCAGCCGGTAATCCAGTCCAGGTCGCCGTCTTTGTCAACATCCACAAGAGACGACTGGCCCATCCTGCTGCCGACCTTATCGATTTGATGATATTCGAAGCGCGGAAATTCCGCGGGCGCCGATGAGCAAAACACTCCAATTACGACCGGCAGAGCAATAAGCCGGCAAGAATCTCCAAACCCGCATGAAAACATGACAATCACCCTTTCTTATAATATGTATTAGTAATTGTGTTTAAGTAGATTTCCGCCGTCTATTATGGCCGATTTAAAGCAAAGATTGAAACAAAAACCCGATGGCTGGCAGAAACGAGCCCTGTTGTTTTTTCCATGACAAACGAACTTTGGCGAACAGGATTCGTATGAGATTACACAAAGCCACGGGCTGAGGTACAAAACTTCACTCCCCTCCTCCTGACCTCAGCCCCTTTTCTTCCTACTAAAACTATTAGTATCAAGGACTTTACACCAAGGACGGCTCGCCTCGATGCCAGGGCGCCCAAGCCGCCATGCCGCCGCAGGAACCGAGCGAGCCGGACAAAATATTCCCACGGAAAATATTCCCACGAACCGCAAACAGGACGAACTCTTCGTCGCAGTGGGCGTATGGGCTAATAATGGAATGTGGGCTGAGGTTTTAAAACCCTCCTTTCCTCCTTGCCTCAGCCCTCTTTTTTTTTCTACGCATTCAGAATTATTCCAAGTGGCACAGATGACGCTGTTTGCCGGCCTCGCCGGGGTTTGCGGATGCCCATTTATAGGATGAAAGCGGCAGAATCCCGAGTTTCTTATTGCCGTTGCGCTAACTGCGTATGTGCTCAAAAATTTTCCGCCTTTTTGCAAAATATTTGAATTTTTATACTTGACAGGTTCCATGCCTGAAACTACTATGAGTACACAAAGTGTTGAGAACGCGAGTTTTGATTCTTTTGAGATGGAAATAAAATTTTGCTCGAAGCGAACAAAATTTTTTGAAATTAGTATTGCGTTATGGACACCTTTGTGGTATATTGAGATTTAGATTAAAGCACATTCACAGGGCTGAGGATATCTCGCTTTTTCCTCTCCCTCCGCACCTCAGCCCTGTATCCTCTTTTTCACACCCTCTCCCGCTGAGGTTTTAATCTCTCAATTTCCTCCCGTAATATTCTGAGATATCGGGCAAAAGCTCCGGCCCCTTAACTTCATTTCGGCGAATTTCTCAAATGCCCGCGATATCAGCACTGAACTTCAATACCTTCTGGTGGTAGTTTTAGCCGGACGGGTGTGGTTTATGAAGAAGTACCGCAGCGCGTCGATGGGGTGGTCGTAGAGGCCGTCTTTTAGGGGCAGTTCGCCCGGTGCGGCGCTGTCGGGATAGTGATAGCACTCCATCGCCTCGATCAGGCGGCGGCATCTTGGCGAGATTACAAGCGTGCTTCGGCCGTCGCCCGAGCGGACCGCACGGCGAATCAGTTCGACGCCCTCTAAGATGCCGCTTTTTCTGAAGCGCACCGCTATTCCCAGCGCCCGCAGCTCCCGGACTGCGCTGGTGCCGGTTACGTCGTTGACGCCCTTGCCCGCCGGATCGCAAAACGTAGCGGCCACCTGCTCCTCTCCGATTGCAGTTCGGCTCTTGACTTCCGCGGCGTGCACGTCGATGGTCGCCCTGCTGCGAACGTACTCGTCGATCACGCGCACCGCGCCTGCGCCATCGACCTGAATCCACAGGCAAACAAACGGATTGACGAATCCGAAATCAAGCGAGCGGTACAGCGGAAGATTCGGGTCGTAATCCAGCTCTCGAACATGTACGGCCGGGTCGAACTCGTCGAAGACGACGTTCCGCCGTGACGGCCTCATGCAGAGCATCTCAGCCTCCCAGCCCGCCCTGCTGGCCCGGCGCATCAGTGTAATGCAGTCGTCGATTTTCAGATAGCCGTTTGCGGCCTTGGCCCTGCCGCGGCAGTCACCCGACAAGGGACACTGCGAGCAGCTTCTGCCGATGCACTTCTCGATGGTCTCCCACACGCACCATTTGAAAACCGGCGTGCCGAGGCTCGACGCAGATGTCACCGCCTGCTGCATCAGGCCATAGGGCCGGTGCATCGTGCTTATCAGCTCCATGCCAGCGGTGATGCCGGCTTTGCTCTGCGTGGTGAACTTGGCGGCGGCGAAAACGTCCTCGTCGAAAAGCTCCAGCTCGTCGCAGCGGAGCTTCTGAATATGCCGGCCCCGCACGCTTGTCGCCGATTGCGTCAGGACCTCGACGGATGAGCCGTTGATGAAGTGACATTTGGCCTTGAGCACAGGTCCGGCGAGAAACTGCTCGTAGCCACGGCGCAGAAAGCCGGTCAGGTATTCGTACATCCTGCCGGCCTGCTCGCCGGAGCCGCCTAAGATTCGCACCTGGCAGTGCGGCTTGAGAACGCAATCCAGAAGCGTCGCTACGGCCGCAAGTTCGGTCTTGCCCCCGGCACGATTCGCCCAGACAATCGCATCGGAATTGCGAAATCCAGAATCCGATGTCCGGTTTCCTAACTCCGAAGAAAAGCTGTGCCAGAGATAATCCATCGGACTGTCATGATCGGAACAGATTTTCTGATCCGGCACATCAAGGTCCAGGAAGACCTTAACATAATTCTTCAGGTCCCTCTTGGTGTTCGGCGACGTGAGCCGAAGCGCCGAATAAAGCCGGGCCGCCCTTGCCAATCCCGGCGCGCCTGGACTGGAAATTTCCAAAACAGTTGAATCCGCCATTATCCTGCCTCCTTATTTGAATGTGATTGTAGATTCCGCGTGTGCAGGAAACAACGACCTGCACACCCTACGACTTTCACCATGAAACCTCCACCGGCCAGATTCGATGGTTGGATGCTCGTAGTCCTTTTGATTAATCAAACGGACTACGAGCTTTGAACCTTTGGCCAAATGGTGTGACTGCCCTTCTGATAGAACGTTGCGTGTTCGTGATTTCGCAGCATTCGTAGATATTCAGCATGGGCTAAAGCCCATCCTACATTTCTACGATTGGATATCAGCAGCGATTCCTGTCGCTACTGCACGAGGAGGTATTTTTCTGTGCTGGGGGCGACGTGGATGTTGATGCCCCCGGCCAACTGTTTGCCTGTGTACGCCGTTTTTGAATTGTACGCCAGGTCGTGGACCATGTATCGCCTCTGGCCCGTGACGGTGAACCATTCCGGGAACTGGTTGATTCGCGGCCAGTCGAGCGGCATTTTCATAATCGTCTTGTGACGCGGCGTGTCAAAGATTAGCTTTCCATCCCAGCCTCTGTCGGACCTGATTGTTATTTTGAGCCCGTCTTTATCGTGCACCGCTCCGAAAACGACGTCCTCCCGCCACGGCGAAATGGTCAGCCCCTTGGTTTTCCAGAGGCAATACATTATCGTGGTCCTGGCGAAGTTGCCGTCGCCGTGCCAGCCTTCGATAACGCCGTCGGCCTTTTGCATGTTCCACATGACTCGTATTTCACTGTCCATCCATGTTGCAACCGAAGGTATGGGCTCGCGGTTGTAAAGGTTGACCGCGCCTTCTATCGAGTCGGCGTAGTCGTCGGAGCCGCCCCAATTGTAATTCCGGCTGCTGTAATAATTGTTCAGGTTAGCCAGGGCCCTGACGACAGCCTGCCGGAAGGACTCGGTTTTGTCGATCATGTACACGGTATAAAAACCGTTCAGGTTGTAACCCCACGTATCGGTCAGGCCTCTATCGTGGGTGGCCTTTCTGGGATTGATGGAGTTGTAGAACAGGCCGTGCTCGTTGACCCCGACCTGAAGGATTCGCTCGAGCATATCGTGTATCGGCTTTCTGTATGCAGCTCTTTTTGCGGGCATTGCGAAGTTGACCGTCGCGTAAAGCTCGCACAGTCCCGAGACGATTTCGCAGCCGTGGTCGCGCAGCCGCAGCGTTTCTTCGTCGTTCGTCGGGTGGTGCCCGCCAAGGAGATAATAATCGCCGAGACGCACGGCCCAGTTCAGGTATTTGGCGTCACCGGTCATCCAGTAGATGCGGGAGAGCGTCTGAAGCATTTCGCCGTTGACCTCCTGGCTGAGCGAGACGATTGGTCCGTACGGAGTTTGAATCGGCGCCTGCTGCCACAAATCGTCGAGGATGCCGATCATGCGTTCGCTCCAGGGGCTTGGCCCGAGCCACTCGGTGAGCGGCAGCAGCCCATCCTTGACGTATTCGGATGAGCCGAAAATGATCCGGTCCGGATTCGGCTCGGCTTCCAGGAAGCCCTGTTTGGAGAATGAGTACGTGTCGGGCAGTCTGTTGATGCGGCAGGTAAGCTGAGTTTCGATGCGGAGCATGTCGCGCATCCGGCCTTCGAAAAGCGCCCGATCGGTAAGCGCCGCGGTCAGTACCATAAAGGGATAATTGTCGGCGGCACTGTCCTCGGCGTTCCAGATGTCTTTGTCCCTGTCGAGGTTCCTGGGGATAAGCGTGGTCCTCGGGTCGGCGTGCTGAAGCCAGCCTCTCACGAAATTCCGGCAGCGAACGAGGCCTTCGTTGGCAAGACGGCCGTTTTCCGCCGCCTGCTGGAAAACCAGGTCGTTTATTTCGGCAGCCTTGCCGACACCGGCCCGGGCCAGTCTTTTAAGCTGGCCAAGGTGGTTCTCATACACGCCGCGCGGATTGGTACCGTGTTTAATGCACAGCGATGCGGCCATGCCGATCAGCTCGCCCATCATGCCGCACGTTCGCATCACGCGGACCGTCCCCAGCGCCACGTGCGTGACACTGATGCAGCGACCGGCAATCAAGAGGTTCTCGACGTTGCGGGAATAGAGGCAACGATAAGGAATCGCGTACGGCTTGATTTGAGCATACTTCGCAATCGAGCGGAACTCCTCGCCGGGGAAGTACTTCGAGTTCTCCGGGTTAGGATAGTGCAGGTCGATGGACCACGTGGTCGTAACGAATGCGTCCGTGAAACTCCTGCGACGCTGAACGTCCTGCTGCTTTAGTATCACGTCGCCGAGCAGACGGCGGGATTCGCGCTTGCCCGCTATGTACGCCACCCATTCGAGTTCCAGGTCGGCGTACTTCGCCCTGTTCTGACTTTGGTTCTTCAGGAACGCCCAGTTGCCATAGACCGCGCGAAGAGCGTGATCGCGGATGTACTCGAACTCGGTTATCTGGTCGCGGTTCATTCCCGCTTCCCAATCCCAGTCGCCCCTGGTCAGATAGTGACAGCTCTTTTCGCTGAACTGCAGGGCCCAGGGACAGTCCGGAAAACCCGTGGGCTTTCCGGTTGCGGTCGAATACCACTGGACCGATGCGCCCATTGTCATCTTGTCCGGCTTTTCCGGCGCGAGAGACTCGCCCGTTTCCTCTTTGCTCTCGCGGCCCATCCGCCAGTCGGCGCCGGCCAGGAATCCGAGCGTTCCGTCGCCCGTACAATCGGCAAACAGCGGTGCGGTAAAACGCCACCGGCTGCTGTTCTCTGTGTGCCTGGCGACGACGGCGACGATTCGGTCACCCTGCTTTTCGACGTTGAAGGCGTGCATGTTCAGAAACAGGTGAATGTTATTTTCCGCGAGGACTACTTTCAGTTTCTGCTGGTCGTTGTAGTGCTCGGCAGGCTCAGCGTTGCCCCGCAGGCCGGTATCGAGTTCATTGACCACGCCGCCGAGGGCCGGATAAGGCGGCAGATTGACATTGCCGTTCAGGTGGACGCGGACCTCCGAGCTGTTGTTGCCGCCGAGGACGGGCCGGTTCTGTATCAGCGCCACCTGCAGGCCAAGCCTGGCCGCCGAGACCGCAGTGCACGTGCCGGCGATGCCGCCGCCGACTACGACCAGGTCGAAGCTGCCCGCGTCCTGGGGCTGCTCAGACAAGCCCAGGGCCATCCCGCGAAACGCCGTCATCAGCTCGCCTTCGTTCGGCGGGACGAAGTTCATATCGGAGGTGAAAAAGATCGCGTCGCACCGGCCCTCGAAACCGGTCAAATCGTGCAGTGCAAGTACGGCCTGCTCATTCTTAATCTCGACCGCCCCGCCGTCCTGCCAGTGCCATTGCGCGCCTTCGGTTCCGAAGATTGCGCTGAGCGGCTCACGGTCGATGAGCAACTGGAACTTGCCCGGCGCTCCCGGCGCGTTCCAGGGCGCGACCCAGTCGCGCGTTCGCACCCATACGCGGTACCTGCCCGGCGACGGGAAGTTTACGACAGTCGCAGCATCCTTGACGGGCTTACCCAGGCCGTGGGCCAACAGGTACGGCGAGCCCATCTGGTCGATGAACTGCTGGTCAAGCATCCAGCCGCCGCGGTTGGCGAAGCTCTCAGCCTCGACCAGAACGACCTGTGCGCGGGCGGAGGAAGTAAACGCCACAAGCACAAATGCAAGTATCAACGCGATCAGGATTTTCTTTTCCATGCTGCTGTCACCTCGTATTCAAAATTGCCTCTTCATCGCCACGGCTAAGCGTCGTCTATCCTGACGGGATACTTCTGCCAGGGCACGGCGCCGGCTTCGATGATGTGGTTGCGTAGAGCGGTGAAGAGTTTCTTGTACATCGAGTGCTTTTCGTTCAGTGGGCCCTGCTCCTCCGGGTCGCCCAAGAGGTTGTAAAGCTCCATCTTCTCGAACGGGCCGTTCTGCACGAGCTTGTAGTCGCCGTAGCGTGCTGCGTAATATGCCCGCCCGCCGTAGCCGCCGCCCTCTCGCCGGACCCAGAACAGAAAGCGGTCCTCGTCCGGCTGCGATTTGCCCAAGAGCGTCGGCAGGATACTCCGGCCGTCTATCTCGTGCTCGATTTTCGCCCCGGCGGCCTCGCAGATGGTCGGGTACAGGTCCATCGTCAGTGCGACCCGTTCGCTGCGCGAGCCGGGTTTGATCTTCCCCGGCCAGACGGCGCACATCGGCTCGCGGATACCGCCCTCGTACATGTCCTGCTTGCCGGCGCGCAGCGGGCCGTTGTTAGCCCCGACGCTGAGCTGGCCGCCGTTGTCGGATGTGAAAATCACTAATGTGTTGTCACTGACGCCTGCGTCCTTCAGGGAGGCGATGACTTTGCCGATGCCGTCGTCGAGATGCTCGATGAGGGCGACGAGCTTGGCGCGTTTGTCGTCTATGCCGGACTCGCGGCGCTTGATGCGTTCGAGCCAGTCGTCCGGCGGCTGGATCGGCGTGTGCGGGGCATTGTAGGCGAGGTACAGAAAGAACGGCTTATCCGATTTCGCTCGCTCCTTGATGTACTCGACCGACCATTGCGTGAACAAATCGGTGGCGTGGTCTTCCGAGTCGACTTCTTCGCCGTTCAGCCGCATGTAGTTTATGCCGTGACGGCGGTGCTTGTAGTAGTCGTCCATCATGTCGCCTAAGAAGCCGTGGAAGTGGTCGAAGCCGCGTTCGTTCGGCGTGTTCGGCGAGGCGAGACCGAGATGCCACTTGCCGACGATGCCGGTGTGATAGCCGGCCGGTCCGAGCAGCTTGGGCAGCAGAACCGCGTGGGCAGACAGATAGCCCCAGTTGTTGGTTATGTGCGTGCGGATGACGCCGGGCACGCCGACCATGTCGGGGTATCGCCCGCTGAGCAGCGCCGCCCGCGTCGGCGAGCAGACCGGGCAATTGGCGTAGAAGTTATCGAAGCGCATCCCGGCGGCGATGAGCTTGTCGATGTTCGGCGTCTTCAGATCCTTGGCCCCGTAGCTGGACAAATCGCCGTAGCCAAGGTCATCGACCAGAATCATGAGGATATTCGGCTTGCCCGAAGCCGCCTGACCCGAGGCCGGCACGTATCCAGGCATAGCCAAAACCGCAGCCCCAGCCCCCATCGCCTTCAAAAACCCCCGTCGCGTATAATCAAATCGACTCATACCCGTTGACTCCTTCCTTTTTAGTGACCAATACCGCCCGGCCGCCACCATAGCTCGACCCCTACGGCCATAATATCTTATTACACTTACGTTTAATAAGCCAATCCTTATTACACTTTAACCCCCAAAAGTGTAATAAGACCGGCAAAGGCTTGCCCATCTTAAAACTTTGCTTCAGCAAAAAGATGGTTTGTCAAATCGTCGGCTTGAGATTGTATCAACTGGATCCCGTCCGAAAGGACTCTGCACTGGGAGACGATTTTGTCGATGTCCAGGTTATGCAGGAAGTTTGACGCCCTGTACCCAGGCGAGTACACCCTGCCAAACCTCCCAAAAAGCTCCTGTAAGTCTTGCTTGCATAGATTCTCCGGATTGCGATATCTCTTTGGGTTTCGCTGTGACTTTTTGGCGCTAAGGAACCTGTAGATTCCGTCAATGTCACAGAAGAACCAGGACTCAATCTCGGGGTCAGCTAATATCGCGTCGATACTTAGAACTCGCACCATCTTTTTGTTTCTTCGCACCTGCTCGCGAACGAAATCCAAGTCAAATGGAGTTGCAGATCGTTTCTGCCTTTCGGTATCCACGCAGCAATAGGCTCGGACAAAGTCGTTGCGGTTGTTGTATGCGTACTTGAATATTTCGCCGAGCACGTCTTTATTCACATTACCCCGCCCCCTGATGTTGGTCTGCCTGACACGGATTTCATGAAGGAATCTGTCTTGCACAATGGAGTATAAAACCTCCTCTGTGTCACCTTCGAGGACCAGAAGAGACACAGGTTTATCACAAGATCTATCCTTCAGCCGCTTCGGCACCGTTCTATTTCCCAAGCACATCCTTGAAGTTCGATGCGAGCATATCCCCAAAGCTCATGAATCCGCTCTTGAGATAATCGCGCAACTGTTTCGTATTCCGGACTTTCTCAAAATGCGTTGCTCCTGTTTCATCCATGATGGCAACGTTGACATCCTCCGGATTGACACAGTTCAATACGTACGGCGAATGCGTCGTTATCAATACGGGCCACTTGCCAGCGTGATCCTGCAGGAATCCCAGCAACTTCTCTACTGCAGCAGGATGCAAACAATTTTCCAGTTCTTCCAAACATAGAATTGGTCCTCGGGCTTTTTCTGAGAATAGCGCCTCCAAAATAGCGGCCACCACCAGAGTCCCGTCGGAATATTCTTCAATTAGAGAATAATCATCGCCATGACGCTTAAGCAGGAAATACCTTAGTCGTTTTGACGTTTCCTTGCTTCCTTTATCTTTTGAGGGATGTTGCTTAATTTGGACCTCGAAGTTTATGGCTTCCAACCCCAGAATGTCGCAAAGGCTATCTTTAAATAGTGTATAGTACTTACCCTCCTGTTTTATCCCATCCAAGACAAACGACAAGTCAAATGAAGATACCCTGATGTCTCCAATAGGCTTTTCTTCATCTATTCCGCTACGCAATGCAGCGGGTGATATTGCGAAGATATTCGTCATCCCAAGCCAATTTATCGCCTCTACAAACCGCTTAAGTTCGAGGTTCAAACCTTCATAATCAGGGTAGAGTGAGCTTATCGCCAGTAATGATGAGTTGCCCCTTGCTATCCTATGCTCTTTTCCCACGATTTCCATGTGTTTGTCTTCTCGCCAAATATATTTTCTCGCAGGACCTGGCTTGGAGGGCTCTTTCGCAGTCAGCTTCTCCCACACAAAAGTACCGTTCTTCTTTTCCGAGTCGTAAAATCGAACCTTAACCTCATAGTCAACCACCCAGAGTTTTTGATCAACGGCTACTTCAAAAGCTACGCCGACAGTCATCGGTTTATTTCTGTGATGCGGTAGATGACATATCGAAGAATCTCCGGTGAATCGCGGAGTAAGCCCATTGAGTATTCCTATCCTCAGCTTCTCATCTCCGAAGCACATAGGCCAAAGAATCTGCAAGGCTTCGAGCAAATTCGATTTGCCGCTGTTGTTTGGGCCGACCAGGACATTGAAATCGCCGAGGTTAACCACGCAGTTTATCAGGTTCTTATAGCCATCGACTCTTATTTGCTTTAGTTTCATAATTATGGCCCCAAAAAGGCACAATTACCCCAAAACACATTAAAATATCGGGAAATTCTGTCTAATTCTATACGAAAATAAGCATAATTGGTTCAAATTCAAGCAATTTCTGCCGTTTTTGTCAGGTTTTCTGAGCATTTTCTGCCGCTAAGACGGCTAAGAGCTTGCCGGCGGTTTCGGGGGATAGTTTTGGCGGGTCGGTCGGGGATGTGGTGTCTGTGGCCGGTCCCGGCCCGCCGGGACTGCCGGCGTTGGGCATCGAGATTATGTCGAGGCAGGCCTTGCGGGCGGTTTCTTCTTTTTTGCATTTGGTTAGTTTTAGGAGACTCTCGGCGGCTGCCGGGGCGTGGCGTGCTATTAGCAGCGCGCTTCGCCGATAGGCCTCGGCCATGCGCCGATCCAGCTCGGCGGTGAAGGCCTCGTCGGCCAGCCACCGGCCGTATAGCTTACGGCTGACTTTGCACTTTTTCAGAACGTCCTGCTCGCTCTGCTCGCCGTCG
>JBDREF010000057.1:0-13834 GCA_043820045.1 Planctomycetota bacterium
GGCCTTCTCGTGGCGTTATCCTAACGTTCCCGCTGATAAGATTCTCGGCCCGTACGACGGCAGCCTGAGCAACTCCGGCGAGAGGCTGGAGTTGAGCATGCCCGGCGACGTTGACGGGCAGGGCAATCGTTATTACATCCGCATCGACAGGGTCGATTACAGCGACGGCTCGCATCCCGAGGCTACTGCCGGCTCGCTGGACCTGTGGCCAATAGAAGCGGACGGCTACGGCCTGTCGCTAACGAGAGAAGTCCCCACCGACTACGCCAACGCCCCCGATAACTGGACCGCCTCAAACCCCTCGCCCCTGGCCCTAAGGGCCGGCGAGTGAACCTGGGTAGAAAGCGTGTGAATATGAGGCGTTTGCTTTGGGTGAATGGAAATTTCTGGGCAAAATACTCCGTAGCTGCTAAAATCCTGCATTGTTATGGCGATTGAGTGTTGTTTTCATTGTGGCTTTTTTGTTGTTGGCTTTACGGTAATGTGCGTTGAGTAAGAAAAGCGAATTGGTCTCGATAGGCACTGCGGCAAAAAAAGCTGGCATTTCCCGGCAATCTCTGCAATATTACATCATGGTCGGCCTGCTCGAACCGGCAGAGGTTACTCCAACGGGCAGACGACTGTTCGATGAAAAGTGTATCGAACGGGTCAAACTGATAAGGAAACTGAACGAAAGCGGCTATCCTTTGCGTGCCATAAGGGAGTTGTTTCTGGAAGGCCGCCATGATTTGAAAGGAGGCAAATAGTGAGTGATTACGAAACCCGCCAGGGAAGGCGCAACCTTGTTGTCGGTATTTTTGTTATACTCGGCATGTCCGCATTGGTATGGTTGATATTCAAGTTCGGCGATTTGCCCGGTATTGTCACCAAGTACAGTTCCTTCGAGGTGTTCGTCCAGTTCCCAACGGCGCCGGGAGTCCAGAAGGATACCCCCGTGCGATTCTGCGGCTTCCAGATAGGAAGAGTCACGAATGTAATGGCTCCGGAAATACGAAAAGACAAAGATACCGGCCTGGAGTACTATCAAACCGTAGTCGTTCTCAGCATTCATAACCGGTACGTCACCATTCCCTCCTGCGTTCAGGTAAAACTGATGACGCGAGGCTTGGGCAGCAGCTATATCGAACTAAAGCAAAACCCCGGCGTACCTCTTCAGCCGGAGGACCCGAACCGGCCGGAAACAATATACCTGGTGGACCAGATATGGCTGCAGGGCGGGACCGGTATGACCAGTGAGTTCTTCCCGGAGGAAAGTCAGCAGAAGCTGAGTGACTTGATCGACGGAATCAACCAGTTTATCGGTAACGCCAATGACATAGTCGGCGATAACGACAGCAAGGCGAACATAAAGACTACGCTGGCCAATTTCGCTGACGCGTCCGAGCAGGCCAAGCTAACCCTGGAAGAATTTCGCAAGCTCGCCGCTGCAGGAACCACTACTCTGGAGCACGCCGATTCCAAGGTAGATCAGGTTGTGGCCTCAGTCGTCGATACGAGCAGGGAAATCCGGGAGTTCGCTGTTACTGGCACATCGACCCTGAAGAGTGTTGACGCCAAGGCGGAAAGGCTCATTACTGCGATGGTAGATACAAGCGAGCAGCTAAGCAGGGCGATGGGCGAGCTTCAGTCCGTTTTGGAGAAGGTAAACACCGGGCAGGGCACCGCCGCCAGGCTCATCAATGACGGGAACTTCTACGAAAATCTCCTCGAGAATACCGAACAACTGCAAGCACTTCTGCAAGAGATGAAAGAGTTCATCAAGGAATGGCGGACCAAGAAAATCGACGTCAAGCTGTTTTAACAGACATGCAGCAATAAATTCCCGCATCGTTAAGTGCAGCCTTCGGCCCGCCTTGCGCCACGAATGGCACATGGGAATGACGAAGCATCTCGGACATCGCAAACCCGTCCAGGCGTCTTTTCCGTCAGGCTCCCGCCGGCTGGAATTATTTCCCGTATATTCTTTCTCTATCTCGCGGCGTTATTGAACTGCGCTCTTCCGGGAACTGCCCCTTATCGCCGGTATCCTTGATCCATTTGTCCAGAATATCCCGCATCTCTTTCAATGTCTGCTGATGCTCCGGCGATGCCGCAAGGTTGTTGACCTCGTACGGATCGTTGCGGAGATCGTACAGCTCCTCATCCGGTTTTCTCGGGACCATGAACAACTCCTGGACGGGCGTGAGCTTGCCCTGGGCATGAAGCTCCTTCATAAGATTCAACATCGGGTAGGAGGTTTCCTTATAGGCGTTCGCCTGCGTGTAGGGCCGTTCCGGCATGAAATTCCGGATATACTTGTACCGCTTGGTCCGGACGCAGCGGATGCGGTCGACAGTTTCATCGCACCGGTCGCGGGCGGCGATGATATGCTCATGGTTGGCAACAGATTTCCACAGACCGCTTCCGTCAGGTTCAAGAAAGACTTTTCCTTCGATATGCTTCGGCAGCTCGACGCCGGCAATCCGCAGAATCGTAGCCGATATGTCGATCGCACTTACAAGGTCGTCACACACCTGGCCGGCTCGGAGCTTTCCGGGCCAGCGAACCAACAGCGGAATGTGGATGCCGCCATCGTAGAGCCATTGTTTGCCGCGGACGTGGCAGCGCCCGTGGTCGCCTATGAAGATCACAACCGTATTGTCCGCCAGGCCCTCGTCATCGAGACGCTTGAGAATCTTGCCGATGTACTGGTCCATAACCTGGATTGAATCCAAATATGTAGCCCAGTCATCCCGTGCGACAGGATGGTCGGGGTAGTAGGGGGGCAGCTTGACTTTGTCGGGATCGACCGGGTTGTCCAGCATTTCCCGTACGTTCTTCCAGTGTGCGCCGCGGTGTGTCATGCTGATGGAAAGTTGTGCGAAGAACGGCTGGCCGGCTTTGCGCTGGTTCCAGTCGCTGCCGTCAAAGGCATTCTTGAACTTGAAATTGAAGTCCGTCTTGCCCGAGCCGCTGACGCCAGGGGCGGCGGTTTTCACATTGGCTGTGAAGTATCCGGCCTCGCGAAAATACTCGGTGATCAACCGGACCGGCTCCGGCAGCGTGTAACCATCGTCACGATGGCTGCGGTGATTGTGAGCGCCTATGGTCGTCTGGAACATCCCGGTAATCATTGCGGACCTGCTGGCCGAGCAAACGGGGGCTGTGGTGAATGCGTTGGTGAAACGGATGCCCTGGCCGGCCAGCCTGTCAAGATTCGGAGTCTGGACAAGCTGCGCGCCGTAACAGCTCAATTCGGGGCTGATGTCCTCGGACAAAATCCACAGTATGTTTGGTCTGTTTTCCGGCGTCTGCCGCGCAAACAGCCTGTCCGGCACTGCAACCGCCGCCGCTCCCAACCCAACGGCCTTCAGGAAATCGCGTCTGTTGTGTTTCTTCATCGGATACTCTCCTTTTCAATTGTTTGACTCAGACTACGTTGAAAACCGCCATGTCTATTCACAAAGCAGTTTTTCGGTTAATTCCCGCTTACGCCTTATCGCCTGTACCTCTTTGTGCCCTGAGGTCCGGATCATAATCCGGATTCTGTCTGGGCATCTTGGCGCCGGTGGCACGCAGCCACTTGCTCAATTTGACGTCGAGTTCCCTGACCCTCTCCGGCATCTTTTCTGAAAGGTCGGTCTCTTCCGAAAGATCATCTTCCAGATTGAACAGTTCAAACATCTTGCCCTCGTACCGCTTTATTAGTTTCCAGTCGCCGGCGCGAATGATGCTGTAAGGTACAACATCGCCGCGATAGTGCGGGAAGTGCCAGAAGAGTGCTTCGCGATCCAGCTTTTTGGCGCCGTTGGATTTCAGATGTGCAAGGAGTGATACGCCGTCAATATCACGGTCACGAGGCAGCGGAACGCCGGCTGCTTCGCAGATAGTCGGAAAATAATCCACGCTGGTTACCGGCTCATGGCTAATCGTGCCCGGCTTTATAACTTTGGGCCAGCGCACAATTACCGGCTCGCGAATGCCGCCCTCGTAAGGATAGCCTTTGCCGGACCGCAGGGGGGCATTGCTCGTTACTCCGAGCAAACCGCCGTTGTCGCCGGTGAAGAAGACTATAGTACTTTCGGCCAGGTTGAGTTCCTCAAGCACGGCCGTGATTTTGCCGACGGCGTCGTCCACGCTTTCGACCATTGCGGCATACGTCGGGTTTTTCTGGCTCGTAGGTGTTTTTGCCTTGTACTTTTCAATCAGATTTTTCTTGCCCTGGATGGGTGTATGGACGGCGTAGTGGGCCATATAGAGAAAGAACGGCTTGTCTTTATGCCGGCGGATGAAGTCAACCGCCTCGTCGCCCTCCCGGTCGGTGAGGTATTCACCCTCACTTCGAGGTTCCATGGTTGGTATCGAGCCCTGTCCCTTCCGGAAATAGGGGTCGAAATAGGTCGGCGGCTGGCCGAAGTCGCAGCCCCCGATGTTGAAATCGAAGCCCTGCCTGTCGGGGTACCAGTCATCGGCGCCGAGATGCCATTTGCCGATATGGCATGAAGTATATCCCGCCGATTTGAGGGCCTCGGCAATGGTGATCTCCTCAAGCTCCATCCATAGTGCGTTGGGTGGACACAAGAGCTTTAGCTTTTTGTTTTTGTCGCCGACGTATTGGCTCGGATTCTTCTTGTCGGCCGGGATTTTTCCGCCCTGGAAACGCGAACGTATCCAGTCGGTAACGCCGAGGCGGGCCGGGTATCGCCCCGTCATTACCGCGGCGCGGGTCGGCGAGCAGACCGCGCAGGCTGCATAGCCGTCGGTAAACCGCATACCCTCGGCGGCGAGCTTATCAATGTTCGGCGTTTCGTAAAACTTGCTTCCATAACAGCCGACGTCAATCCAGCCCAAATCATCGACAAGGATGAAGACGACATTGGGTCTCTTTGTTGCGGCTTTAGCTGTGTCTCGTCCGGAGACACTCGCACATCCGTTGAGAGCCAGCGACGCTGCGCCGCACCCGACGACCTTTAGAAAACTACGGCGTGTGTAATCGTGTTTGCTCGTCATAGTCTCTCCTTCAGTACAACCACGGTCTGACTGATGTTCGGCGCCGAAGCCGGAAATGTGATTTCGCGGCCGTCGGCAGAACTCGCCTTAATGTAATACTCAAGGTCGCTCTTAATTTTTTCGGCAGGAATCTGCACAGAATATACGCCACGAGCGACGTGTGTCAGTGGAGTCCTCTTGTACTCGCCCTTGCCCATCGGCCGCCAGTACATTGCTACATCGCCCGGTTGATCCGAAGCCAGAACAATTGCCTTGAGTTCCAGGCCCTCATCAGCCATCAGACTGCTGCGGACCGTCGGAACGATCAGCCGCAGCCCGGCCTCTGCCGGATATGCCTTGGAAGGTATAGCATCGGCCGGTAAGTCCTCGCCCAGAATCTCAGCCAACTCATTGCCGGGTCCTGTGAGCAGCATGGGCATCACGTGCTGCTGCCAATTCGTAACGTTACCCATCCCGCCGTTTGTGGTTACAGTCGCCAACAGGTATCGGTGCACGTCGGCCACCTGGGCGACCAGCTCTTTTCTAATCGGCAGGGCGGTCCGGCGTGCCAATCGCCTGCGGGCCTCAGGCTCCTTCTCGTCCTTGACTTTCTTCATCGCCGCGTTGAATCTTGCCCATGTGCAGTTGACTTGCCCGACCGCGCGCAGGTATCGGAAGTTGTTGAGCCAATAGTCGAAACGTTCGAGGCGGCCACCACCTTTGACCCGCGGGCGCAGTTTCGCCAGTTCCTCCACAAATGCGTACTCTTTGCTTACCTGCTCCCAGGGCCTTTCATCCGGGTTTATCCCGCCAGGGCCTTTGACCCAGGTTGAGGGCCGGGGCAGGCTTGCCCCTCGCTGTCCCCGTTCCGCCGTCGTCGGCCCGCCGTCCAAACTCGTGAACAGTCTGGCGATTTGCTCTGCCGCCGCCGGTCCGAATTGAGCCGAAGCCCAGTCCACATAGAAATCGTATGCCGGCAGATCACGCGGCCTGTCGTCGGATTCCGCCGCCGGTAAATCAGCCTGGTAGTCTTCGTGGGCCGGACCGCCGCAGTTGATTTTCCTTGTAACATCCCGACCCTGTACGACAAAAGCGGCAATGCACGGAAACTCCACAACATTCTCGAAGCTGATTTCCAGAAAGCCATTTTCTGTTTTAATACCTTCGAAAGTATAGTCCAGCGCCCTGTTCTTGCCGGTCTCGGCGAAAACATCGAGTCTGTCAATGACTTTCTTGCCCTGAAGTTCGACCCCAAAGACTCGCTTGCCGGCGGCCTCGTAGTGAGGCTCACAGAACTTGAGTGTCACCGTATACGTTGCATCCGGGACCTTCAGACGATAAGCTTTAACGTCCCAGACGACCGTCTGGTAGAGCGGATCATTTTCGGTATCGGCGATCTGGTTGTTCGGGAAACTTGCCACGTTTCCGCCCTCGCGACCTTCGGTCAGTTTTGGCTGGGGCGGTTGGATTGCCTTGCCAAAGTCAGGGTTCCAGCCTCGCTGCTCCCATGCCGCATGAGCCAGCGCCGAAACGTTCGGACCGAGGATGCGCGTTCGCCAGTGGATACCCAGCAGACCAGTACATCCGTAAGCCAGCGAGTCGGCGGCATCTCGCCGCATTCGGCCTACCCAAAGCTGCGGGATTATTAATGCCGGGTCGTCCTCAAGCCAGGGGATGGCCCATTTCGGCCGGCCCTCAACGCGGGCAAAACCGGACTCGACCGGAGCAAAGCCTACGTTGCGATTGATACAGCTCATCGGCATCTCTTTTGGCAGGACATTGTCGAACAGCGCCCGGTCCTTAGGCGGCCCGAGGACCCAGCCGCACGTGGCCAACGTAAACGGGGCATTCACGCGCTGCGCTGCGGCGATTGCCGCCCGGAAATCAGCCGCCGTCGCTTCGACCTCCTCGTCCTTTGGGTTCCCCCAGGTCCACCCTTCAGGCGTCCAGAACCAGTAATAATCGAGCGGGTAGGCTTTGGCAATTCTCCGGAACATGCCCTCGTACAATTCCTGTGCAACAGCCGGGTCGGACGGGTCCTTGCCCATGGCCTTGATACGCTCTCTTACTGCGTCGGGTATGATAAGCGGCGTTTCCGTACCGACGCAGGTCTTGACGCCGAGAGCGTGGGCATATCCAAAAGCCTCCGCGAGCGTGTTGCCCATTCGGTCGAACAATTCGTTGGCTTTTTCACCGGAAAGCTGTGTCCAGGGATTCATTCCGTGCATATAGTCCGGGCCGTAATCGTCGCTCTCGAACATTTGTCCTGCACCGAAAGTGTAATCGCCCGTCTTCGTCGGTTCGTAGCCCCAGGCGCCAGTGACGTTCGCCGTGGTAAAATGCCTTGAAGGATAGCTGAACTTCACGGTTCCGTCTTCGTTGAAGTCACCGGGCAGGCCGATCCATACCGTCGGCTCCGGCCCGACGCCGCCCTGGGGATAAGTGTGCAATCCGAAGAAGTTCATGCGCAGCTTGGGCAGTTGTGCCATAATGGCTTTGTAGTCGTCAGCATTCCACCAGTCCGGCCCCTCGGGGAAATCGTGGAAGGGCTGAATTCCCCGCGTCTCGAACAGCGGTTTACCCCGTTCGTCCAGATCGGGTATTCTCAAAGCGATGCGTTCATCAGGCACGACGTCGCCGTGCAGATAGAAGCGCACACCGAGATGCTCGGCAAATCGGTAGGCTGCGTAAAGCGTCCCGATGGGATCGCCGCCGGCGACCAAAACAACTTGCCGATTCGCCAGATCAAATGTCTTGAGCAGATATTGTTCAGACCCCAGCGCATTGACCAAGGCCGCCAGACCCGTATCCCGACCGGCCAATTTCTCCACGGCTGGGCGGCCCTCTTGTCCGACCACAATCAGGTGGGCTGTCGAAGGCAGGCGGCCGTCGCTCTGTACGATTGGCACCACCTTGCCGGTCCGCAGATACAAATAACGCCGAATCTCTTTTGCCGCCAAACGCTCGGGAATCGTCGCGTCCGACGGACTGACGATAGTCACCGACGGATTGCCGCCTTTGGGTCCTTGCATGGCCGAGCAGCCAATTACAGCTAACGCCGCACAGCACGAAATCAGCACCAGGAAACAGGTTCTTCTGCTCATTCGAATGACCTCCTTATTTTGTCATTGTGCCTGGTAGTTCTATTGAGACAGGACAAATGCGGCCAACTCCTTTATCTGGTTATCAGTCAGAGTAGATGTAACGCCGTGCTTGTCATTCGGATTGTACGTTGTCAGTACTTCTTCCACGGTAGCGGCCCGTCCGTCATACAGATACGGCGCGGTGCGCCAGATTTCAACGAGCGTTGGTGTATCGAAGAGCCGATCCTTATCGAGACCTGCGCCGGTGCCGACGTTATACTTTTGCAAGTCCGTGTGCAGAGACCCGCTGTGGCATGAAATGCAGCCAGCCCTTTCGAACAGCTTTCGCCCTCGCTCGGCCGAGTTACTCAGTTTGCCGTCCAGCAGATAAGGGCTCGGGGCCGGTTTGAGCGATTTTAGGTACTCGTCTATCGCTACGGCGTCTTCTTCCGGGCGCACGGCAAAGAGTATATGTCTGATTCCGGCCCGCACCGCCTCCTCGGCGTTTTCACGGGCCCCCGTTATCATCGCGGGCGGCGTCTCGTGCGCCAATAAAAGGCTCTTGGTATTCTTCGGATTGCCAATGCCGTCATTGAGCAGATCCCAGTTCAGGGCATCGACGCGAGCCTCGGACGGGTGACAACTGGCGCAGCTTTGCCAGCTTTGAAAACAAATGAGAGCATCGTTGAAAAGCATCTCGCCCTTTCGTCTTGCTGTCATTTGCATTTTCGGCCCGAGGGCAATCGACGCAGTCTTGAATCTCGAATTCTCGCCGATGTCAACAACCGCCAGGCTATCGCTGAAGTATTCTGCGACATAAGCTTTGCGCCCAATGACTGCAAGCGCCCGCGGGCCGTTGCCGGGCAGCTTGATGCGTTCTCGCATGCCGTAGAGGAAGCTCAACTCGTTGGGAATGTTTGAGCCAGACCCGCTGCCGTAACTGTATGCCGTGTACGGGTCTGCTGTGAGTCTCTGGGCCTGCGCGCCTCTGCGGCGCCTATCGGCGAAGATCTTATCGATCAGGGGACGGATTTCTATTACGCTCAGCTCATGTGTTCCTGCCTGCGTAACGCAGAGGAGTTTTCCATCGTCTGTGCAGGCGAGGGCCCAAGGATTGGCGGCGCCATAATCTACGTCATCCAGAAGAACGGTTTCCAGCAGTGTCCTGTATCTGGCGTCTATAATGCTCACGGCGTTCGTATTCATCCAGCCTCGCTCCAACTGCGTGGTCGGGACCGTGTACCGAGCGAGAATGTGCGAGACGAACACGAATGTGCCGTCCGGCGAGACAGCAATGTCCTGGAGGCCCGTGCTCCCGTTGGGCAGGGAGATGTCGATTTCAAAGGCCGCCCTTTCTGCGTTCATGACCGAAACATTGCAGGCAACCGAGTCGCCGTTGGCAGGTCCCGCAGGCAGATGGTTGCCCACGTAGAGCCACTTGCCATCCGGCGTAATGTCGGCGGCCACGGGCTCCCGCAGGGCTTTGATTTTCGCGACCTGTTTACCGTCGGCGGTGCTTACCACCGAGATGTCGTTGTCAAAACGATTGCAGACATAAAGCATCCTGCCGTCAGCGCTGAGAACCGGGGACATCGCCCCGTAACCGGCGGCGATTTTCCTGATGATCCTGTTGGCATCTGTTTTGATAACGCAAACGCATCCGCCCTGAGCCGCGCAGGTGACATAGAGATACTCCCCATCGCCGCTCAGGGCAAGGCCGGTCGGCTCTGCGGGAACATCGATTGTCGCAGTGACTCTGGCTGCGGCGGTGTCGAAGACTGCAACTTTGTTGGCCGTAGCCTCAGCAATATAAAGCACGCGACCCGCCTTATCCGCAGCAAGTGCTGCCGGTGAAAGGTACTCTTCTTCGGCAGCAACGATGCCGGCGAGTGACAGAAACATACTCGTCCACACAGTCACCGTAGTCATAAAACGTCTGCTCATGTCTGATTTACTCCACCACTACTTGTTCCGGTTTATCCCGGCGTCGGGCCGGTACCACAGCGACCGCCAGTATGCCCGGTCGATGGCATAAACATCTATCCCGGCATCTGCGGCAAGATTCTCCGGGATAATCCCGTACCGCTTCATCTCGCGGACGTACGTCGGTATCGGACGAAAGTCGGGCATGTCGAATCGCTTGATTTTGTCGAGGTGTTTTTGGCCGGCCACACATAAAGCCAGAATAGTCTGATAGTCCGGGTCGCTGGTGTCGGCGAAAACGCCGGCAGGTGCGACGGCTTGTTCGTTCCCGGCCGCGGTTTTACACAGGCCGTAACCACCCGCGTGTTCGGAAAGCGGCGCCAGCAGAATCAGCGATTTGTCCGGCCGTGTCAGATTGAATACGATGTTTCGCAAGGAACCTTCGGAGAGGGCATGCGGCATCGGCATCAACCTCGGCGTCGATTTGTTGTGGCAGGGCTCACAACGTCGCTGGACCGCTCTCGCCGCCGCGATAGTGCTCGGCCATTGCCGGTCGGATATGTCCAGGCAGTTCTCATAGCTGCCTCCGATCATACCGCTGCCGAGTGCCGCGTACGTGCCGGGGTAGGACGCCCCGGCCTCTATCCAGTAGCGAACCATGTCCAACTCGTGGCTCGTTGCCTCGACGCCGCAATGGCCGCCGTCGAGTTTCTTCATCAGCGGACTGACACTGCTGCCGATAGACCTCGGCGCAAGATTGCTTTTCGGCTCGTTGCGTCCGTCAACGAACTGACGTAAGACGGTCAACATGAAGTAACTGTGGGAAAACACCGGGCCCCGGTCGCCGCTTAGAATTACCCTTCCCGCCCAGGGGCCGCCGTCCGCGGTTGCTTCGTAGCCGTGGCAGCTTAGACAATGCTTGTCAAGGATGGGCTGAATGTCTCGCGGAAAGTCAAACACATCCGGAATGCCGGCAAGGGGTGTGATCTTCTTCGGCGGGTACTTTAGGGCCAGCAGCGCACTGCGGTCAACGTTCATCGGCGTCCGGGTGCGCTGCTCGTGGCAGCCGATACAACTGGTCGTTTCGCCGGGCATGACCGTCAGGAAGCTCTGCATCCTCTTGACGGAGTTGTTGTTTCCGTCCAGCGCCACAAAAAACAGACTTCTCAGGGCCGGCAGTTCCATGTAAGCCGATCCGTCCGGCTCAACAGGTATGGTGCCGAGGATTCGCTCTAATGTGAATGTCCCGCCCAGACTCACCGGCTGCATGCCGCCTGTATAGTGGATGGGCATGGGCAGGGTCTCCAGTACGAGCAGTTTCTTGATCTCGCCCGGCTTGACGCCTTCCATGTTCCTGCCTTCGTAGATGTTGGAGAGAACAAGTCGGCCGGTCGTCTCTTCGAGATCCACTCGTGGCGGGATAAGTCGCTCGCGCGGTCTCGATACCAGAGGACGAGGCTCGTGGCACTGCACGCCGGCCCGGGCAAGCTCCGCCGGAAGGTTGTAGATTTCACTCGTCTGACCGGTACCGTTCATCAGCAGCAGTCTCGTGCCCTGCACAACAAGGAAACAATCTTCCGAGAGCGGGTAAGGATCGCGGTAGTTCTTTTGCTTGTTCACCAGCCTGGCGGAGCCCGGCTCATCGGGGCCGGCTTTGGGCGTGACAATGGTTATCTCGCCGTCGTGCTCCTTGCGCCCATGTCCGGGCGAGAAAACCGCCACCACTTTTTCTGTGCCGGGAATCGGCTTGGCGTCGATCATCACGATGCCGGGGTGAAAATTGCCGTAGTAAACCATCTGCCCGGTCCCATCAGGATTGATCGTCCAGAGGTGGTGGTAGTGTACCTGGCTGCGGTCAACATATTCCCATCGCTGGTACAGCACACGGCCGTCCGGCAGCGGCCAGGGGGTATTCTCCTGCTCGCTGTTACTGGATATAGGGCGGATGTTCTTGCCGTCGGCATCGCACCGATAAAGTATCGCCACCTGGGTCAGCCAGCAATTAACCCAGCGTTTGCAGCGGTTTGAGCAGAACACAATTGTCTCGTCCGGCAGGTAAGTCGGCTCGATGTCGTCGTAGGGACCGTCTGTGAGTTGCTCAAGCTCGCCGCCGTCGGCATTGATCCGGTACAGATGAAAGTTCTCCGAGCCGGCCTTGCGGTAGGAGAATATGATTGTACGGCCGTCGTAATGCACCTGCGGGTCGCGAACGGTGCCTTCGGAGTCGTCCAGCAGTACAGTGACTTCTCTGGTTCTGACGTTGAGCTTGCACAATCGACCCATCGCCCGATAGGCTTTGCGGTCTGCGCTGTCGGCGTAGTAGCCGAAATTGGCGTACCAGTGTGGGTCGTAATTCAACTGACGGCAGGCAAAGACAATCTCGTCAACGTGTGCCATTGGTCCGGCGAGGAATTCTTCGAGCAGATTCTGCTTACCCGTCGGCGATTTGTTTGCCTGGGCCGGCGCAGCCGAAGCAATAAGTACTGCACACATAATCGCGTAAAGAATGCCTGGTCGCTCTCGTTGTCTCGCCATTGTCACCACTTTCAATCATGCGTCACTTCATCGCGGGGGACGATATTCGCCGAGGTCGCATATTTTTGGTCCGGCGACTCTATCTCACATACAACTCGAAATCCGACGTTATGGACTCGCTGCCACGCCGGATAACTCAAACGAAACGCAGAACGGCACCGTTCGGGCCGATCACACCATGAACCTCCTCGTACAACCTTCCGCCCCGATTCGGTTATTCCATTGCGACCGTCGTCGGCTTCATAGGGATAGGGCTTATAAGTCGTTCGCGTCCATTCGGCGGCGTTGCCGTGCATGTCATAAAGGCCCCAGACGTTGGGCCGGTAGCCCCCAACGTCCGCTGTTTGGATAGTCCCATCGTCGAAGCGTATGTCGCAAAGGATGTTTCCTCCATAGACGGCCGATTCCAGGATGCCTTTGCCGAAATGCGCCACAATGTTTGACTCCAACCCGCCGGTGGGCTTCGGGCTGACGCTAAGTAACTGATCGGCGACGTTGGCCCATCGCGAAAAATCCGTATCAACCCGGCCGTATGAAAGCGGGCTCCCAGAGCCGGCACGACAAGCATACTCCCACTGGGCCTCGGTAGGCAGAGTGAAGTTCATACCGGTCTTTATTGAAAGCCAGCGGCAGAACTCAAGGGCCTGCTGCCATGAAACGCGAACCGCCGGCTGATGAGGCTTGGCAAGCGACAGACCCGGCCCGTCAGGCCCCTGGAAACGCTTCGTGAAATACCCCGAGTCGTGACTCGAGTCAAAAAGGCCGAATTGCTCATTGGTGACTTCGCAAGCCCCCATCCAGAAGTCTCGATCAATCGAAACGGCGGCGGGGGGGCGCTCATCCGCTTGGCCGGCCGGGTCACCCATGACAAAGCTGCCTGCCGGAATACGCACCAGCTTGATTGTTACGCCGCGAAGGTCGATCGTTTTCTCCGGCTCATCGGCTTCTTGTTGCCGGCTGCGAGCCTGCTCGGCATTGAAAGGCCAGCCTGCAAGTTCCGGACTCTGCCGCCTTGCTTCGGGCTCCGGCTCCGGGACTACCGCCTGGATGGGCGTGCAGGAAATCTCCGGGATCAGTTCGGGATTCTCCTTTGGCCCGTTATGCAGCCGGGACAACTCGCGCCTCCGCCGGTCGGCGCCTTCAGGAATCGGACCCACCTCGCCCCATGTCCCATGACACGGGCCATTCAGGTCGATCCAGGTGATGAGGCGGTCCCACGATTCATCGTCCAGCTTAACGTTGTGATGGCCTTTGCTCAGTATTTGCACCAGCTCGCTCGTGTCGGCGTGATATTCGCCCGGCACCAGCAGGCCGACGTGATCCTC
>JBDREF010000058.1:0-4690 GCA_043820045.1 Planctomycetota bacterium
GCCTTCCTGACACGTTTGCACAGGTCTGTTATTCGCTTGTCCATTGGTGCTCCCGTTACTGAATCGCCTTCGTCTTATCCGGCCGGTTACAAGTTTAGACGAAAAATCCTGCCCAGTTGGACAAAATATTCTGAATTCGCCGTGATTTGCAGCCGATGGTACAGACAGCGAGTTATCGAGGAGATGTGCCTTTAATTCAAATCAATCCCGGCAGGGCGGTGGGCTGCCGGTTTTTTCATTTTTCGCTGGTTGTTTGGAGGCAGGATTGTGATGAAAAGGTTCGCGCTGATCTGGGCGATTGCCGTCGTTGGCCTGGCCGGCTGTCAGTCCAATAATATTACAACTACGGCGGCTATTTCCCAACAACCGAAACCTTATGCCAGCCAGTTTGAATACCTGCATGGCGTACCGGCCCTGGAGTCAGTCGAAGCATGGAGAAATGCCTACGGCCCGGGACTGAAACTGACCACCGCCCACTATGAGATTCTCACTACCCTGCTGACGCCGGAAGTGCTTCGCCTGAGCCCCGGCTTCATCGAGTCGGCTTACAGGGCCTATAACAGTCAGTTGCCCGGACCCATCGAGACACAATCCAAATTCAAAATCTACCTCTTTGCCGACCGCCGGCAGTGGGAGGATTTCACGAGAGACTTCGCCGGCGAGCAGGCGGAGATTTTTTGCAGGATAAAAGCCGGCGCTTACTACCATAACGGTGCCTGCGTGGCGTACGATATCGGCCTGGAGCGCACTCTTTCGGTCCTCGCACACGAAGGCTGGCATCAGTTCAACGGCAGACACTTTAAGTTTCGCCTGCCAAGCTGGCTCGACGAGGGTGTTGCCATGCTCTTCGAGGCGTATTCGCAAGAGGATGGTACATTCCGTTTTGATCCGGCCAGGAACCATTACCGGCTGGATGCGTTGGAACAAACACTTTCGCAAAACAGACTGATGCCGCTAAGAGAACTTATAGCAACGCATCCCGGCGAGGTGCTTGCCACCGACCAGACCGAGGCTGTAATGGCCTTTTACAGCCAGTCATACGCTCTGCTGCGATTTCTGCAAGAGAGATGGTCGCCAGCCACAGGGGCGGCAGGGGGCGCGGACGCCTATCACCGGCTGATCGCCGACGGCCTGCGAGGAGACTGGCCACTCGACCGAGTGAGCAGAAAAATCGCAACCGATAGAAATATCTCGCGAAATATAGAGTGGAACCACATCGTCGGTCTGGTATTATTTACCGAATATATCGGCCGTGATTTCGAGCGAATCGAGAAAGAGTATCTGGACTTTTGCAGGCAGATAACTGCAAGGTGATTAAAGGAGAACGCTGCCGCAAGGCATCCTATGGGGCCTTACGCTACACAGGGAGAATCAATCCCGGCGCGCCGGGATCTGCCATCCATCATCTTAGCTTCAGCCTCGCCGCGACGCAGGCAATTGCTGAGCGAAGCCGGCTACGAATTTACAGTGGTCGTCCCGAATATAGATGAATCAACTTTTCCCAGCGACCGAATCGATGTCCGCGAATACACCGAACTGCTGGCCCTGGCCAAAGCGAAGAGCGTCGCTCAAATGCACGAGACTTCCGTTGTCATAGGCGCCGATACAGTAGTTGACTTCGACGGCCGGATAATCGGCAAAGCCGCAGACGCCGCAGACGCCGAGTCGATTACCAGAACACTCTTCAGCAAACCTCATAAAGTCGTAACGGGACTTGCAATTGTCAGGCTCAGTGACAATACGCGATTGGTTGCCAGCGACAGCACTACCGTCTATCCGAGGCGGTTGACCACCGAGCAGATCGCACAACACATCGAAGGCGGCTCATGGCGGGACAAGGCCGGCGCGTACGCTATACAAGAGAACGGCGACGAATTCGTCGAGAGAATCGAAGGCAGTCTGACGAACGTAATGGGCCTGCCGATGGAATTGCTCGAATCATTGCTTGGACAGCTTGGGATATCGGCCAAGAAAGATTAGGAGAGACCTTATGCAGCGACGTGACTTTTTCAAAGGCATATTCGTGGGCAGTTCTGTCTTACTGGCCGGGTTCAGCCGCCAGGGCCGCGCTGAGGAACGCAAACGCCCGAAGATAATCGACGCCCATTGCCATGCCGGCAAGGGTATGAACTACGGCAGGAACGATAAGACATACGACCCGTGGACCACATACAACGACCCAAGATGGACGCTGGATCGCGCCGCAGAGGTGGGGATCGACAAGACGATCATCTTCCCGATCAACAATACAACATACAAAGAAGCCAACGAGGAGATTGCTTCTTACGTCCGGCGCTGGCCCGAGAAGTTTATCGGTTTCGCCAAGCATGATTCGAAGACCGAGGCCGGCAGGATTCGGGACATGCTCATGCACGAAGTCCTCGAACTCGGCCTGCGAGGTTTGAAACTCCACGGCGTACCGACAAAGGAGATGGTGGAAACAGCGGCAGAACTGGGCATCCCGATCCTCTATCACCCGCCGAAAGTTGATGACAGCATCGAGGTAGTGGAGTCTTATCCCAAGGTCTCCTTCATTCTGGCCCATCTGGGGTGCTTCGCCTCGCGAGACTGGAGAGAACACGTGCGCGCCATTGAGGCCGCCAAACGGCTCGCGAACCTTCACCTGGATACCTCATCCGTGGTCTTCTTCAAGCATCTCGAACAGGCGGCGCAGGAACTGCCCGCCGAACAGCTCATCTTCGGCTCGGACGGCCCGCTGGTGGATTCACGGGTGGAGCTTTACAAAATACGGCTGCTCAAACTACCCCGCGAAAAAGAAGAGCTGATTCTAAGCGGCAATATCCTCCGCCTTCTTGGCGAAAAATAGCGTTTTTCCACCGACCACGCCGTATCCGGACTTCTTACCAGACGCCGGAGCCAAGAAGGAAACACATCAGACGCATAGCCTTTCCAGCACGGAAAACGGGAGCAAAATACGGCGATTTTCCTTGACGCCAACCGGGTTAATCCGGTATAAGTAATGTTATAGGGTTTGTGAATTCTCCCTCTGCCGGCAGGCAAGTTTCATCCTGCCGGCCGGGGATTCTTACTTGAATGACTAATCGCCCGTACCGGGGCGAAGAAGGAAGGAGGTGGTGCCAAGTCTTAACCAGGATCATCCTGGTCAGGATACGAAGAACCCACGGAAGGTCAATGTCATTATCGGTCGTTTTGGTATGTAGCCAAAGCGACAACTATCCAAACGTTCTTAAGGAGGACTGTCATTATGTGTAAAAAAGTGATTTATCTAATGTCTCTTGTTGTCGTGTTGGGCCTGACTTTGACGAGTCCCGCCGATGCCGAGCTTGTTGCCTGGTGGACGTTCGATGAGGGCTCCGGGACAATCGCGGCTGACTACAGCGGTAACGCCAACGACGGTGTTCTCAATGGCGGGGGACAGTGGGTGGACGGACAGCTTGGCGGCGCGATTCAGTTCAATGGTACTAATTCTTACGTCGCTGCTCCGCATATTCCATTTAACAGCCGGAGTTTCACCATCGCAATGTGGGTCAATCCGGTGCTGTACACGGATCAGCAAGTTATTTTCGGCCAAGTCCAGACCGGATCGCTAAACCTGAGCATGCATTTTCGGATTGGAGGACCCGGCGGTTCTGGTCCGGTCCCGGGTGCCGTGCGCATGGGATTCTACAGCAACGACCTCAATACCGCCGGCGGCCTCATCCAGGACAACAACTGGTATCACCTGACTTTCTGGTACGATTTCCCGAATCAGACCAGAAGGATATACATCGATGGAGTGCAGCAAGCCGAGGATAACGGAGCCCCGTATCTCGGGGCATCCGGCGAGACCCGGATTGGTCAATGGAACAACAATCAGTGGTTTCGGGGCATTATCGACGACGTGCAGATCTACAGCCACCCTCTGACGCAGGCCGAGATCGACTCCGCCATGATGGGTCTTGGAGGATTTCCATTCGCCTCGCGTCCCAATCCGAAAGATGGTGCACTTCACTTGGATACATGGGTAAGTCTTTCGTGGAGGCCTGGCGATTTTGCGGTTTCGCACGATGTGTATCTTGGCGAAAATTTTGATGATGTGAACGACGGAACCGGTGATACTTTCCGGGGCAATCAGGCCTCTACGTTTTTCGTTGCCGGCTTCCCGGGTTTTGTCTATCCGGATGGTCTGGTTCCGGGCACGACATACTATTGGCGAGTCGACGAGGTCAATGATGCCGAGCCCGACAGTCCATGGAAGGGCGACGTATGGAGTTTCTCGGTCCCGCCGAAAAAGGCTTATAATCCCGACCCGGCCGATGGTACAGAGGGCGTGGCTCTGAATGCAGCGCTCAAGTGGACGGGCGGTTTCGGAGCGAAGCTGCACACTGTTTACCTCGGCGAGAGTTTCGAGGAGGTGGATAATGCCGCCGGCGGTCTGCCCCAGGGAACCACGACTTATGCTCCCAGCTCGCTTAAGTTCGCCAAGACCTACTATTGGCGCGTCGATGAGTTCGACGCCGTCACTACGCACAAGGGCGACGTCTGGAGCTTCACTACCGCGGGTGCTGTCGGCGGTCCGAATCCGGCCAATGGCGCTGTGGATGTAGAGGCTGCGCCGACTCTTACCTGGAATGCCGGCGCTCTTGCCGCTTCGCACGAAGTTTATTTTGGCGCTGATGCGGATGCAGTGAAGAACGCCACAAAGGCCTCGCCCGAGTACAAGGGTGTT
>JBDREF010000059.1:0-9435 GCA_043820045.1 Planctomycetota bacterium
GGGATTGTAGGCGGTCTTTGGTGGAATCGAGAAGCTCCAGATGTCGCCTTTCCATGGACTGTTGGGCTCTGCTTCGTTGACCTCGTCGATTCGCCAGTAGTAAGTTGTTCCGGGAACAAGGCCGTCCGGGTAGGCAAAACCTGGAAAGCCCGCCGTAAACATCGTTGAGGTCTGATTGCCTCGAAACGTATCGCCGGTGCCGTTGTTTACATCGTCAAAATTGTCGCCGAGATAGACATCGTGGGAAACCGCAAAGTCTCCAGGCGACCAGCCAAGAATGACCCATGTATCCTTAAGAACAGCGCCATCTTTGGGATCAGGGCCGAGTGCATAAGGGTATTTTAGGCCGCCTGCCATGGCAGCCAGAATTTCGGCCTGTGTCATCGCGTGGTTGTAAAGGCGGACGTCATCAATCAAGCTCGGTAACGGCCGATTGTGATGGCCGTCGGCAATCCAGACGTTGCGACCGCCCACGGTGTCGATGTTCACGGCCTGGGAACCGCTGATCTGTTCCGGGGTGCCGTCAACGTACATGGTGATATCAGAGATGGTGGGCGAGCCGGCGCTCTCGAGCACGGATACTACATGGTGCCACTGGTCGTCGGTCAGAACGGTGGTGCTGATGATATATCCGCCGCTGCATTCCGTGCGGAGCGCCCCCACAGCGCCATTGCCGGCGTTGTCGTTAACGCGGCCGATCCATTTTTGCGTGTTCACATTCTGGCCCCATGATATCCAGTCGCCGTACCCCGCCGTCTTGATCCAGGCCATTACGGTCCTATTCTGTGTGCCGAGTATGCCTTCGTATCCCTCCATCTCCACGCGCTGACCGCTGGTCCCGGCAAACTCCAGAGCGCCGCCATATTTCCCGGGCACCCACTTCGGGTCAAGCAGGAGCGTGCCGTCGTGGCCGTTACCACTTGAATCGAAGGCGGTGGTTCCGGAGCCCTCGTCAAGATTCCACCAGGCAGCGATTTCACCTGTGGCCGGACTCGTAAAAGCCAGACCCAAAACTACGACAAACGAAGCCAGACAAACAAATCTTCTACTCATGATAATCCTCCTAAAAAGTAAGATTGAAATGACCTCTAACGACCTTGCCTCCACCACGTTTTGTGCATATCTGCCGAGGATAACCTGCTCGCCACGGCTTTTGACTGCGTTGTTCCCTTTAGAAACCAAGAATCACAGGACTCCTACCTATCCTGTTATTTACCAAATTAGCCGCCCTTTTGTCAAGGAGAATCTCTCGATCAGCCATTGGCAAATGCCTTAACGCGAAACACTGACATGTAAGCCTGCGGCAGCGCGATGCGTGGTAATCCGTCACAACCCCGGTTTTTGGTGCTTCAAATCAGATCCTGTTTCTGGTAACATGTGGTTTTTGAAGTGAATAACTGAAAGTTGGATGGATTATGGCATTACCGGTGGTTGCGATAATAGGTCGGCCTAATGTCGGCAAGAGCAGTCTGTTGAATGCGCTGGCCGGGCAGATGATAAGTATCGTCGATCCGACGGCTGGCGTCACAAGAGACCGCGTCAGCACAATCATCGGCAAAGACGACCACTACTTCGAGCTTGTCGATACCGGCGGGTACGGGATTGTCGACAGCGACCAGTTGAGCGGTCATATCGAGCAGCAAATCTTCCAGGCGATTGAGTCGGCAAATCTGGTATTGTTCATGGTGGATATTCGCGACGGCGTCGTACCGCTGGATGAAAAAATTGCCCAACTTTTGCGTCGAAACGACCTTGATGTCATCGGCGTTGCCAACAAAGCCGATACGGCCAGGATGTTCCCGGCGGCCGGCGAATTCTCCAGGCTCGGCTTCGGCGAGTTCCTGTGTATCTCGGCGAAGAACAACCTTAACAAAGCCGTGCTGCTCGACAGAGTTTTCGAGAAGATCGCAGCTTTGGAGACGAGTAAGCCCGCCGAGCCCATCATGAAAATAGCGATTGTCGGCAAGCGAAACGCCGGCAAGAGCACACTCGTAAACGCCATGGTCGGCTCGGAGAGGGTGATCGTCAGCGAGACGCCGGGCACGACAAGGGACGCTGTTAACGTACGCTTCGAGAAAGACGGCAAAACCATTATTGTCATCGACACGGCGGGCGTAAGAAAGAAGAGCAAGTTGGCCGACAGCATTGAGTTTTACAGTTATGTTCGCGCCACCGCGTCGATTCTGCGCGCTGATGTTGTGCTGTTTATGATAGATTCCACAGTGCCGATTTCGCAGGTCGATAAGAAATTGGCCAAGTTTATCGCCGACGAATACAAAAGCTGCATAATGATCGTCAACAAGTGGGATCTGGCGAAAGACTCTGCTGTAACCGGTGATTACGAGCAATATCTGACGAAGCTGCTGCCCGGTCTGAAATATGCACCGATAGCCTTTACCACTGCAACCGAGGCAAAGAACACCCAGAGTGTTTTGGATCTGGCGGCGGAAATCTTCAAGCAAACCACGGCGTGGATACCCACTCCCAGGTTGAACAAGGCCTTTGAAATGATAAAGGCGGAGAAAACCGTCACGGCCAAACACCGGGCCGGGCGGCCCAAGATTTACTATGCTACCCAGGTGGCCGTCAATCCTGTTACGATACTGATGTTCGTAAACGAGCCGGGGCTGTTTGAAGAAAACTATTTGCGATTTATCCGGCGCAAATTACAATCGATGCTGCCGATAGAAGAGGTGCCGATACGGCTGCTGGCGCGTTCGCACAGAATGCAGAAGGGCGCCGAAGGCCGGCATAAGCTCCGGGGATCTTGACTTCGGAGCTGATTTACCCAGAGTTGCGAAGACATTCGGGAGTAATGTATGTTAGTGGCAATTCTCTTAATCGCCGTCGCCGGATTCTCACTGGCGTACGTGGTCTATGGGCGGTTCCTGGCCAATCGCTACGAGTTGGATGACAACCGCCCTACGCCCAGTCACACCGATTATGACGGCATCGACCGCATTCCGGCGCACAAGGCGGTGCTGCTTGGTCACCATTTCTCTTCTATCGCCGGGGCCGCGCCTATAGTCGGCCCGATTATTGCGGCCCTGGCGTTCGGCTGGCTTCCTGTTGTGATTTGGATTATTCTTGGCACGATTTTCATCGGGGGGGTCATCGACTTTTCGGCGCTGGTCGCTTCGATTCGACACAACGCGCGATCCATCGCAGAAATCGCCAGAAAGTATGTGTCGCCTTTGGCTTACAGGCTTCTGCTGGCCTTTATCTGGCTGACCCTGGTTTACGTCCTGACGGTTTTTGCCGATCTGACGGCTACAACATTTGCCGACGATGGCGGCGTGGCATCTTCCTCGCTTATGTTTATCGCCCTGGCGGTCCTCTTCGGATTGGCTCTCAACAAGATGAAGATTCCTCTGCTGTGGGCGTCAGCCGTATTTGTACCGCTGGTCTTCTTAGCCGTTTGGGCCGGTCAAAAAGTGCCGATATCCGCCAGCCTGATCCCCGAAATTGTTGCTGGAGAGCCCAAGAAAACATGGGCCGTGATTCTGATCCTCTACTGTTTTGTTGCTTCGACCACGCCGGTATGGATACTCTTGCAGCCGCGCGATTATCTGTCCAGCTACCTGCTGTACGCTTCGGTCCTGAGCGGCTTTGTGGGTATAGTGATAGGTGGCTTTACGATCCAGTATCCCGCCTTTACCACATGGAGCGTTCCACAGACCGGTACGTTATTTCCCATATTGTTTATCACAGTTGCCTGCGGGGCGTGTTCCGGTTTTCATTCGATCGTGGCCTCGGGGACTTCGTCGAAGCAGCTTAACAAGGAGACCGACAGCAGAGCCATCGGCTACGGCGGGATGCTGCTTGAAGGAGTCGTCGCGGTGATTGCCCTGGCCACAGTGGCAATGTTGCCTAAAGGCGACCCACTGACAATGAAAGCTCCGCTGGCAATCTACGGCTCCGGGATCGCTAATTTTCTGTCCGTTCTCGGCGTGCCGGAAAAGCTGGGCTTTTCGTTCGGCTTGTTGGCACTTTCAGCTTTCATCCTTACGACCCTGGATACGGCTACGAGACTGGGCCGATACATTTTTGAGGAGCTTTTCAACCTTAAAGGCGCCCATTCTCGCTATTTCTCCACTCTGGCAACGCTTGTGCTGCCGACCGTATTTGTTCTTATCAACCTCAAAGACGCCCAGGGCAACCTAATCCCCGCATGGAAGGCGATCTGGCCGGTTTTCGGCACCTGCAACCAGCTTCTGGCCGGTTTGGTGGCTTTGGTTATCGCAGTGTGGCTGAGAAAGACCGGCAAGAAGGTGGGATTCATTCTCGGCCCGCTTTTCTTCATGAATATAGTAACTGTCTGGGCGCTTGTGCTCTTGGTACGACAACATGATATGTCTTCCGCCGTCCGTGTGATAGCAGCCGTATTGCTCTTGCTGGCCCTGGTCCTGATAGTCGAAGTCGGTAGAACAATTAGAAAGGTTGTTGTTGCTTAGCCAACAGCTTCGGTCTCTTACGGAGCTTCGGCGGAAGGCAGACGCGTCAACTTCAACCGGGCGGTTACTCTCGGCTGGTCCGGATCCAGGATTATCTGACCCGTACCGGAGAATTCCGGCGGGAAGTTGTAGATGAGTTCCCTTGGTATGGTCCCCGCGGACTGCGCGTCCTTGTCATCGATTTCCAGAATTACGTGGTAACGCATCTCCTCGTAAGCGCGTCTGGCTTCGGGAATTGCTTTGATGCTTATGGGCCTTACCACATCCGCCAGGTTCTCCACTTCGACGGTGTAATTTCCGAGCAGTGTTGTACTCATGGCGATTCCAAGTTTCGGCGTGGTTATCGTATAAATGGTGCGCGGATCTTCTTCGGGCGGCATTTTGACCATAACGACTGTGCTCGCTTGCCTTGTTTGCCCGGGTGCCAGCTCGATATACGGCGTCTTTTCGACAGGTTTTGTTCTTGCCTGCTCGATTTCGCTGCGCGTCAGATCGATTCTGGCCGTAAGTTTGTCCCTGCCCCAGTCACCCGGCACAAACATGTTAACCGTTGTCGGCTCAATGCTCTGAGCTTGCAGAATATTTCCCGCCTCATTGATGCACTGGAGTGACAATGCCTTCTCGACAAGTCCTATAACCTTTACTGGCAGGTCCTCCGGTTTGCACGATTCAACTAAAAGGCCGAAACCCTTGATTGTCTTGTCTTTCTGGAGAAATTGCAGCAACGGCAAAGAATGGTCGCCGGGCTTGTCCATTTTCTCCTCGGCAAGGTTCAGGAAGAACTCGAAGCTGAGCAGGTTATCCTCAACCTTTCGACTTACCTCGGCAATCTTTGACTGCGGACCTCTCAGTTCTATCTCCTCAATGGTGGCCAAAGGCTTGTAATTGTCAATAGGGGCATTAGGCTCGCAGAAAACCACCCAGAACTTCGGATCGGTGGACTTGGCCACGCCCAGAGTAACGTTAGAGACCGGATATGTCTTGACAACAGCCAGATCCGCCCAGATCCAAATCAGACCTGTCAAGAACACGACAACTGCGACCTTGCTGTATTTGATCTTTCTCAACATCTTATATCGTTTAGATCATTCTGGGGCGCTCGAACTCATGAGAGCACGCTCGCCAGATGCTTTTTCAGCTCAACTTCGTCCATGTTTCGGATAAGTTTTCCATTTTCGGCGAGCGAAATCACGCCGGTCTCTTCGCTCACGACCAGACAGGTGGCGTCCGAGCCGGTGGTTATGCCTATGGCCGCCCGGTGTCGTGAGCCAAGCTCAAAACCACCGGTAGCGCTGGCCTCAGCCAAAGGAAGCTGGACTCTGGCCGCGACTATTCTGTCCCCGCGTATGATTATGGCCATGTCGTGCAGTGCAGTGCCGGGTTGAAAAATGGTCTTGAGCAATTCGCTCGTCACTCTGGCGTCAACTCTAACGCCCGTTTCTATGAATTCACCCAGCGCCACCCGCTTCTCAATGACAATTATAGCCCCAACTCGGACAGCGGACAGTTGCGTTACGGCGGCGATCAGCTCCTCCATTGTCTTGGACAGCGTTTGAGGGGCGCCCGACCAGAATCGGCTTTCGCCTATTCGCATTAAGGCCCTTCTGACTTCCGGCTGAAATGCAGCGACCGCAATTATCAAAACCGCGATCAAAAAGCCGTTATACAGGTACTGCAGTCGCTCTAACGGAAACCGTCCTACGACCAGCTTGAGGATCAAAAAACCTGCAGTCAGAAGAAATATAACGGCACGGAACAACCTTTCACCGCGGGTGCCTTCGAGAAAATCCACCACCCAGTAAACGACCAGACCGATTAGAATCAACTCAATAGCAACAATCCACCAGTCTTCAGTCGCCACTCGTCGGAGATAGTCGCTGATCGGTTCCACAAGCCAAATCCTTTTGTTCCAGTTGTGCGCTATGAGTGGTTCGAATAGCGCAAAAAAACTAACAGCGTAATGTACGTGGTACGACGTACCGCGATGCCAACTGCACATCAGAAATGGATTATATTCTCGGCCGGAGTTGCTGTCAACGAAAAAGCTCGGCCGGTCGATTCGGCGTCTCGGGGGCGCAATCCGGAAGTTGCCTGATTCCGGCCGTTAGCGGACGAGGAAATATCGAAGGATTTTACGTCCGGAAACATGCGGGCGACAGGAATTCTCATATCTACCGAAAAGCCGTTATACGACAAGGTTACGGAAACGAGACGGCTTTGCGGGTTTATTACTCATAAACAGCTCAATATCTGCCGATACACGGATTGCGGAAGAAACCTTGCGACAAGGAGCCTGCAGAGATGATGTGCGGGACAATCCTTGGGCGGCGGGAACATGGCGGGGATACTTACCGAGACGGACATGCTCAGAAGAGTTGTCAGAAACGGCAAGGACTTCTATCGGACAAAGTTGAGCCAGATAATGTCCTCTCCCGTGGAAGGCGTACAATCCAATTTATCCGTCCTTGGTGCGAGCGAAGTCATGGGCGAAAAGCGCATAAAACGGCTGCCGATTGTGGATGAGGGCAGGTTGGTTGGAATTGTGACCCAGACGGACCTGGTCCGGGCCCTGACATCCTACGGCCTTTGGAGAGACGTATCGGAGATAATGAACCGAAACGTGGCCGGCATTCAGACCGGCGCGAGCGTCGCGGAAGCGGCAGAGATTATGACTTCCGGGTCGATATCCTGTGTTGTCATCCTTGATGGCGACAAAGTAGCAGGCATTCTCACGCAAAAGGATTTGCTGGGACGAGTGGTGGCTCTCAAGAGAGATCCTGCTCGTGTAAAGATAGAAGCAGTCATGTCCTCTCCGGTGACCAGCATATCCGCCGGCTATTCCGTCTTCAGCGCCAGTAAGATAATGGAGGAAATGAATGTTCGCAGGCTGGTTGTTATGAGGGGTGAGCAGTTGTGCGGCGTGGTGACTCAAACGGATATTTTCACGGCGTTGAGGGAGAAGCTGCAGGTCGAAGAAGAAAGGAACTTCAGCTTGCTGGAGGAGTCCAAGAACAATATCTATACGACCGATTTGGACGGGGTGATAACCTATGTTAATCCCGCATTCAGGAAACTATTGGAAGTGTCGGACCCGGCCGAACTGGTCGGCCAGCCTTTTTTGCCGAAAAGATTCTGGTTCAATTTGGAAGGAAGGAGGAAGTTCCAGGAAGATCTGAGAAACCGAAGTACTGAAAGCAGGGAACTGACTCTCAAGACTGCCGGCGGCCAGAAGCTGTACGTTACTGTCTTCTCCAGCCTTACCAGGGATATCCACGGCAGGCTCAGCGGCAGCCAGGGCATAGTGTACGACATAACCGCCAAGAAGGAGTTGGTGGCGCTGCGGGAGGCCGAGGAAGAACTTGCAAAGCTGAACCAAGACCTCGAATCGGCCGTCGCAGAGTTGAGCCGTGCGAACAAGGAGCTTCGCGAATTTGCATACATAGTGGCCCACGACTTGAAGACGCCGCTGCGGGCAATCGGGACTCTGACTGACTGGATATCGACTGATTATGCCGATAAGTTTGATGAACAAGGCAAAGAGCAGGTCCGTTTGCTCATTTCGAGAGCAAAGCAAATGAGCGCTCTTATCGATGATGTCCTGCAATATTCCAGACTCGGACAAAAAGGCGAAACGAAGCAACGGGTGAATCTGAATCTGGTCCTGTCTGAAGTGATGGCCGCAATTGGGGCGCCGGAGAACATCGAAATAATCGTCGAGAACGAGCTGCCTTCCTTGAGGTGTGACAGGACACAAGCAATCCAGATATTTCAGAACCTGCTGAGCAATGCAGTAAAGTACATGGACAAGCCCAGGGGACAAATCAAAGTTGGTTGTCTCGAGCGGGACGATTCCTGGGAATTCAGCGTGAGCGATAACGGTCCCGGCATTGAACAGAGGCATTTTGAGAGGATATTCAAGCTGTTCCAGACGCTTTCGCCGCGCGAGGGAGTTGACAGCACGGGCATAGGACTTTCAATTGTGAGAAAGATCACTGAGTTGAATAGCGGCAGAACCTGGGTCCAATCCGAAGTCGGCAAGGGAAGCACCTTCTTCTTCACACTTCCAAAAGTAATCTCTTGACGCCACAGTCGTTCCGGCGCATAATGTTAATGTTGAGTTAGCTGTAGTATGAAGCTGGTCGGGGTCTTGCAAATTACCCGGCCTCGCTCGATTGATGTTGTGTGGGCAGAACGCATTGCCGAACAAGGAACTGCAACAGTTGAGATGCGAATCGTGAAGCATAGCAAGATTCACAGACTGATGCGAATTCTCACGACACTGCAGTCTGGCAAAGGCTGTACCGTCGATGACTTGTCGAGGATGTTTGGGGCCAGCCGGCGGACAATCTTTCGCGATCTTAAAGAGCTGCAGGATATCGGCGTGCCGTATCGTCATGATGCCAGGACGGGCGTCTATACTATCGCGCCGGAATATTTCCTGCCGCCGGCGGATTTGAACATTGAGGAGGCGCTGAGCCTGCTTCTGCTGGCCGAGAAAGTGAGCGACCAGATACAGTTGCCGTTCAGGAGAGCGGCTCTGCAGGCGGCCTTGAAAATCGAAAATAACCTGCCCGTTGAAATTAGACAACATTGCAGCAGCGTTTTGAGGAATATTTCCACCAGAGCCGACGTCCAGGCATCCATCCGACATAATGGAAGGTTCGACAAGATCTTTGCACAATTACAGGAAGCTGTCGCCAACAGACGGAAAGTGAACATTCGCTACAACTCGCTTCTTGACGGCGGTGCTGTTGACCTAAAGCTGTGTCCCTACCACCTGCTCTATGACAACGGAACCTGGCATGTGCTGGGCCGCTCCGAGACCCACAACAACATCCACACGTTCGAGCTTAACCACATCAGTGAATTGAAGACTACGAAAGAATGCTTCCTGGTCGATGAGGAATTCGATGTTTCCGAATATCTCGGCAGGGCCTGGTCAACCATGCCGGAGGGCCAGATCTACAACGTCAAGCTGCTG
>JBDREF010000060.1:0-4322 GCA_043820045.1 Planctomycetota bacterium
CGATGGCAAAACCGGTTCGCCGCTCAATCTCGCGCACGTGGAGCTCTGTATCTTGAGCAACTCCGAAGAGAATGCGAAAGATTTCCGCCCTGATTTTTGATGACAAAAGTTCAGCCAATATCCCCATGGCGTATGCCTATATGACAACGTTCAGGACATCGTTCATAGAAATAATGGTCACGACATCGTTCAATCGCAACTTTGAAACTGTCTGATCTTGCGATGCCGTGACCCGCATCATCGGTCATCGCAGTTGATATTTGTATTCTTCGACCTGGATCTTCTCCGGTGAAATACCGCTCCACTGCTGATGCCCGTTGCTTCAGAATCTTCTTTTTCATGAACACCTCCTTAAAGGATTAGGTGTCCATGATAATACAGGTTGTGGCTACTCGATTGTCAAAGAGCGTTTGTGAACGATGTCTTGAATGCTAATTTAGTGAACGATGTCCTGAACGTTGTCAATTAATGAATTTGGAATAAGATCTTCCCAGCTTGAAGTGAGAAAAGAAAGATTCGAAGTCCAATATTCACACAAAGGTCGGCTTCTATGAATATCTATCTTGCTGACAGGGCCATGCACACGGACACGCAGCAACTGACCAAACCAAAGGTGGATTCGTCGCGATCCCAAGTGCCCAAGCGATGCCTGTAATGAGACCAATAGACGGACATAAGGAGACACAGGCCCCAGGAGACAGTTTGAGCTGGGATCGCCTGCTCCAGTACTATTCGGCCTGTATCGAACATGAGGACGCATTCGAAGAGCTGCTTCAGCGTAGTGCTTCGAGTAGAAGTTATGTATTCGTGCGAGAAGTCGCTGAGAATCTCGTCTCTGGCGTCTCCTCGGATCTCCACGTTGATGAACGGATTAGAGCGCTCGCACAGGTTGCACTTGAAAAAGGCGAGACGCTCTTCTACGGGTATCCCACGGTCCTGATCATGGAGGAACTTCAGGGCGCTGGTGGCAGAGTCCAAAGCCGACGCAAACTCGGGCCGCTCTTTCTCGTAGAATTAGCATTGCCTCCGCTCGGTCAAGCCATTCCTGGCCAGCTGCCGGTCAAGAGTGATACGCCGTTCCTGCACCCGCAAGTGCTGTCTCGATATGGGTTCAAAGAAGAACAGCTTCTCGCTTTGATCGAGGCTTTTCCAATTGAGCCTCATCTCGGTTCACATGTTGGTTTTCGCGCTTACCTAGCTGAACTAGCCCAGGAGCTCGGAATTCCTATAGCCGAGGATCTGAATCCAGGGAAACTGGTCACGGTGGGTGAAGGAGAAATTGAGGGCATCGGCCTCCACAACGTTGCAACAGTCTTCCGAGGAAGAGGTTCACAATATCATGGGCGGTTGCTCTTGGAGATCCGGCAACTGCGTTCGCGCTGGAATGAGGCACAGCATACAGCCGCCGGGCTTCTCCTACTTCACAAAGCTACGTCGCCTGCATCCGACCGGAGACCCCCTATCCAGCTGACGGCTCCGCTTGCCATCAACGAATCCCAGCAGACAGCTCTCAGTGACGCGATGTGCGAGACACTTACCGTTGTTACAGGACCTCCAGGAACCGGTAAGAGCCAACTTGTCACGAATGTCGTGGCGACGGCATGGATGAATCGGGAATCGGTGCTGGTGGCGTCGACCAACAACCAGGCGGTGAACGTCGTATGCGAAAGGGCGCAGGCAATTTGGCCAGGGCTTATCATCAGAACGGGTTCCAGAGAGTACAGGGACTCTGCGAGGGAAGGGCTGACTCTGCTTCTTAACGAGGAAGGAGCCATTTCGGACTTAAAAGGCCTCTTGGCCACCCTTGATCGGAGACGAAACAGCATCTTTGAGCTGCGCGGCCATGTCCAAGAGCGATCGCGAATCGAGAACCGACTGGCGGAGGTTCTTCTCAGTCGGGAGCGCTTAGCGGGTGAGCTCGGCTGGGATCTGGCGACACTCCCACGGCGACTTGCAGGCCGAGGACTGCGCAGGCGTCGGCGGCAGGGGCTGCGCTTGCTCAAGGCAGGTTTTTTTAGAGAGTGGCGACAGCGACGTTTCCTCAGAACCGTCGGCATCGAACGCATTGACTTCCTTCCGGAGGTCGTTGAATTTCTCCACCTCGAAGAAGAATGGCGAGACTTGCTCAAACTTGAAAGCCAGTTTCAGTCAATGGATTCGATGTGGCATGCGCTGATCGAAGCGGAAGCCAAGTTTCAGTCCGCCAGTGAGGAAGCCGTGCGGGCGGTAGCACGGCGCTCTGTGCGGGCAGGTCGGAACCCGGTATTGAACTTTGCACAAGCACGCTACAGGTGGGGCGAGAAGAACGTCCTGTCCACGGCCTTTCTCAGAGTACTTCCTCATCTGCCCGTCTGGGCAACGACCTCTCTTTCGGTTGGGGCTACTATTCCATTGCAGGCAGGGCTCTTCGACCTTCTGGTCATTGATGAGGCAAGCCAGTGCTCGATTCCCGCCACGATTCCCCTTCTGTTTCGGGCGAAGAGAGCCCTCATCATCGGCGATCCGATGCAGCTGGCGCACATCTCGACCCTCAGCAAGTCCGAAGAAGACGCTCGACTCGCGGCAAGCGGCCTAGCACGCCGACAGGTTGAAGAGAACAACCTTTGCTTCCGTCGAGACTCGATATACAAGGCCTTGGAGGGAAAAGCTCAGAGGATTCACCTACTCGATGAACACTATCGCAGTCATCCCGAGATTATTCAGCTATCCAATCAGCTGTTCTATGGGGGCCGACTGACGATTCTCACGAATCCGGCGCGTTTACTGGCTTTTGGGGAGCACGCTATCGCATGGCGAGACGTTCAAGGTCTTGCGAGGCGGCCAGACTCAGGGTCCGCGTTGAATGAGCAGGAGGCCATGGCCGTACGTGATGAACTCGTCGGCCTGCTGGGCAGGCAATCATTTCGTGGGTCTGTGGGGATTGTGACGCCGTTTTCTGCCCAAGCCCACCTTATCGACAGGCTGGTAGCCGCGGCGCTGCCAGAGGATGTCAGAACCGAGGTGAACCTAAACATTGGGACGGCTCATCGGTTCCAAGGCGACGAACGAGACGTGATTATATTCTCCGCGGTGGCCTCGGATGGGCTGGCCGAGAGCAGTCTGCGGTGGCTTCTCGGGACACCGAATCTGTTCAACGTAGCCATCACGCGCGCGCGTTCCTATCTTCTCGTCGTCGGCAACCGGCGTTTCTGTGAAAACGGGAAAGGGGTACTTGCAGACCTAGCCAAGTATGTCCGAGAGACCGAGACACAGAGCAGGGTGGAAGAAGCCGGACGAACGGGCAAGCTTCACTCTGAGGCCGAGGCAAGGCTTTACCGCGCGCTCTTGGACGCCGGCCTTGACACCGTTCCAAAACCCGTGGTGCGGGGTTATGAGTGCGATTTCCTCGTCCGCCGAGGCAGCACCATAATCAATCTAGAATGTGACGGGCGCACTCATACTGATCACCTGGGGCGGCTTCGCTGCCAGGATCGTGCCCGTGATCAGCTCCTCGCAGCCGAAGGACTCAAGATCGTGAGAGTCCCAGCGTGGCAGTGCCTACTGGAGCCCGCCACAATTGCCACGAGGATTGCCAAAAGCGAGGGTTGAGTATCGGCATGGCCAGCTCGGAGTCAATGCGACAATACTTTTGTAATCCTTCTCCAATGGTATGAGACGTTTCCCGGAACCTGTTTATATTGGCGCGACCGCTTTTTGACCGCTTTTTGTCCGACGATACGCACTTTGGATCAGAAATTAACCGAAACACGGCCGACCATCGGCTCAAAGTCGGCAGGATTTGTCTTTTCCCTTCCCCGACGACCGCTTTTTGACCGTATAAAAACCGCTTTTTCCCACAAATAGACCAGAACGACCATAAACCGGCCGCGCATTGACCATAAGGGGTCGGTGGCCAAGTCCACTCGTGCCGGACTGCCATGGCTGCGATATTTAAGACAACAGGTGGGCGATCGTGTCCATTTCTGGCCATTTGATGGCTGGGACATCCCGGCGGCGGGACGGTCGGTGGTGGCAGAGGTCTATCCAGCACTATGGAGCCGGACCTTTGCGCGGGAAGGACGCAGTGGCGATCAGCATGGCGCCTATTCCGTCGCTGCTTGGATGCGTCAATCAGATCTCGAAGGCAGCCTCGCAGGGTTCCTTAATCCAGCCCTGAAGCCAGCCGAGCAGACAGTGGCTCAGATCGAGGGGTGGATCCTTGGAATCAAGTGATATTCATGCCAACCGACGGAAGGGATAGTGCCTGCGTGGGGGGGTATAGATGAATTGTCAGCAGATGCCCGGTAGGGACAATCTTTATCCGAAAGAATAGTCTTGTAAAA
>JBDREF010000061.1:0-7787 GCA_043820045.1 Planctomycetota bacterium
AGCAACTACAACTTCGACGAATGGGGAAAAATCTTCGAAGATACGGTGGCCGCGGCGGCGATTATCGACAGGTTGGTCCACCATGCAAACATCTTCTATGTCAACGGCAGCAGCTATAGGCTTAAGGATAAATTGAAAAAAGGTCAGTCATCAAACTGAAAAACAACGCCTTGAAGGGGGGTCAATTTTATCTGCATACAGGGGGTCAAATTTGTTGACAAACAACACACTATCGAAGAGGAATGGAAATGAGGAACATGAAGATAGATCAAAGCCAACAATTGAACGAAATACTTGTTCACGCATACGAGAACACACCCTTTTACCGACAGCAGTTCAAGGACGCAGGCCTGGGTATAAGCGACCTAGCCCAATGTACGATTGCTGACTTGCCCAAATTACCATTCGTTAACGAACAATCACTTAGAGAACAGTGGAATGAAATGTCCGTAATGGACGCAAACAGTTTCCGTGCAACGACAAGCGGCGGAACAACGGGAAAGCCTAAGCTACTGGTGAGGTCCAGGAATGACTGGGAAAGAAGTCTTGACTCGCACATCAAGTTGCTGAGAATTTGCGGTTTGAAGGAGTCAGATCGCATCATGATTGCCCTTCCATTTGACATATGGTCCGTCGGTTTTCTTACTGTAGAATCGTGCAAATTCATGGGTTGCTTTGCAGTCCCCGTGGGAGTGCGAATGGATGACGAACCGACTCTCGACTATGCAGAACGATTCAACATTTCAGCCGTCATAACAAGTCCATCGCGATGGGTGCATCTTTCAGGACAACGACCAGTGCTTCATGAGAAACTCTCGGGGCTGAGAATGGTTTTAGCGGGAGAGCCTGTTGCGGATGTCGATAGGAAGAATCTTGAGTACTCGTGGAACGGCATTGTGCGGAGTCTATATGGTTCAGAGGAAACAGATGGATTAGGAGCTGAATGTGGGATGGGAAAGCTGGGAATGCACGTGCTTTCTGACAGATTCATCTTCGAAACAATTGGAGACAATTTATCAACCAAATCATCAATCAACTGCGGAGTAGGTGAGCTTGTTGTAACCTCACTATATCACAGGGGGACTCCCTTGATTAGGTATAGATTGGGTGACCTTGTTGAGATATTTCAAGAAGAGTGTCCATGTGAATGTGAGTTCCCCAAAATTAGGGTTATTGGCAAGTGTGGCGAGGTCTTGGCCTTTAGAGATGCAACGCGTGTGTTTGGTTACCAAATCGACGAAGCATTGACTGAGGCGATCGGGTCACAGGTGATGTTTCAAGCCGCCGCTCTTGATGGAGAGAGAAATACAGAAGTATTAGAAATTAGAATATCTGGAGATGTTTCAGATCTCATAGTGGAGAAAATATTGCGTTCAGTCTCTTTAATTACCCTTGAACTTCAAGAATCTATCCAGATGGGGGTGTTGACAGTCAGAGTAAAGGCAGGAAATGTGCACTTCGAATCTACAAAAAAGGGAAAGCAGCGTAGGCTGCTGGATCTTCGAAAGAATCCGGTACCCAATGTTTAGGCCAGGATTTGTAGCATATGGAAAATAAAGGTGACACCGCGTCCGGTATGTTGTAAATTGGAGTAATGGATAAAAACCGTCATATAACCATCGCATGAACACGGATGGGGCTTCCTCTGCGCTCCAGTCCCACTGTGCAAAGGGTTCATATGGACATAGTCCCGTTTGAACGTCTTGACGAACGATTCCGCCATCCCGTTGGACTCCGGGTTGTAATAAGGCGTCGTGTAGACCTCCAACCTCATCATCCGTGCAAAGTTCTGTGTGTCATGGGACACGTAAGCCGGACCGTTGCCGCTGAGCCACTGGATCTTCTCCGGTACCCGATCCACAAAGCCGAACCGGGCCTCAATCGCCTCCGCCATCAGATCCCGGACCATGTCCCCGTAGATGCCCCCCGTTATGGCAACATAGCTCATGATTTCACGATCGCAACAATCCATGCTGAAGGCCACCCGAATCCTCTCCACGTTCCAGCAGGAATCTCGACATCCGAACACCAGCGAAGGTTGCTTCGAATCATCCGGACGGAACCGACCTCGTCTCTGCAAATGTCATCGAAGCGAGTGGAAGGTGGAAGTAAAAGCACTCAGTAGACGACTAAAACAGTCGTTTCTGGAGATACCATGCAAATCGTAAGGATCACGATACAGAATTTCAGATGCATCAGGGAAGCGGTTATTCACCCGGTGAAGAACAATGTCTTACTTGGCCCGAACAATGTCGGGAAAACGGCTGTGCTCGAAGCGATAAACCTCACACTCAACCCCGAGATTGGCTCACGCTGGAGGGTGATCGACGAGAATGACTTCTTTGAGCGCAATTACCTGCCGCCGAATGAGGAAAATGAAGCACCGCATATCTGTATTGAACTTGTCCTTGCCGGAATGACAGGCGATGACGAGGACCTGTTCCGTGAGAATCTTGTTCCCTGGAAAACAAATTCGCTAGAGGTGATTGAGTCGGCCGAAGAGGGCGTTGACCCTTTTGCCGATGCGATCCCAGCGATCCGTGTGTTCTTTGACGGCTGGTACGATCCTGAGGAAGATGAGTTCGCTTCAGGGACCTTCTTTCTGCGGGAAGCATCTTTGCCCCGTGAGGATTGCCCGGTTTTCACGAAGCAACACAAAAGGCATATTGGATTCCTGATTTACCGAGATTTCCGGGCACTTACGCGACCAATCACCCTGGAACCAGGCAACCTGTTTAACACTTTGCTACTGAGCCAAGAGGTACAACCGAAACATTTCGAGGAGGCGCTTCAGGGCGTCCGCAATGCCCTCGATCCAATGGCGCAAGAGCCTGATTTTTCCGCACTGCTGTCGGCCTATAAAACCGAGATTGAGCGATTTCTACCGCTTGCGGGCGACGAACATCCCGACCTCTGTTTTGAACTTACAGATATGACAAGGGAACAGGTGAAGGCGGCATCGCAACTCTATGTGTCCTCAGGTTGCAGGAGGCCCATACAGAAAATGGGTGCAGGCACCCGTAGCCTTGCACTACTCGCAATTCTCACGCTTATCATGCGTAGGAGGAAGGGCGGAATCCTGGCACTGGAGGAACCCGAAACCTTTCTCTATCCTCACGCTCAACGCCGTGTCATTGACGAATGTATTGCTCTTGCCTCGCAGATGTTTGTCACCACGCATTCCCCTTTCGTTCTGGAGCGGATGCCGGTTGAAGGCGTGGGGCGGATTGAGAACAATGCTGGTGGCCTTTCATGGCAGCCACTGTTGACAGCAAATGTAAAACAGATCAACCTCTATTCGAAACGATTGCGCCAGATTCACTGCGAAGCCTTGATGGGCAGGGGTGTGATCGTAGTAGAAGGCGATTCTGACCGCTGGTGGTTGACCGGGGTCAGCAATGCGTTAAATGGCCGTGTTTGGCAGAATCGAGTACAAGAAGCATTGGAACTTCAGGGTATCTCGATTGTTAGTGCCGATTCGAATGGAGACATTCATAAGCTCTGTAAGTTCTTTCACGACTCGGGTTTGCAAACGCTGGCGCTCTTTGACAACTCAAACCAGCCTGCCTTTCTTGCCGAAGCCCTGACAGTTCCTTATCCGAGTCTATTCCTTCAGGCAGCAGGACTTGAGGAAGTCCTTTCCAAGCACCTCCCCGTCGATGTTCTTCGTGAGATGCTGTTGAAAGCTGATCAATCTCGAGTCCCTCTCCTGGACGAGGCCATCGTTAATGGTTTGGCTGAGACTGATATCCGGCAACGGAGCAAGGATTTCCTTATCGCGAATAAGGGTTCTGGGCCTATGCACTTTTGGATTATCGAGAGACTCCAGCCGAGTGACTTTCCTGACGCACTGTGTGCCGTGTGTAACCTAGCCACCGCGTATGTATCACGGCACGAGGACTTGGGCATCTGTACGTTGGTGGGTTGATCATCATGGCCATGTTCACTCCAACTCCCGAACAACAGAACATCATAGAGACAGATTCCTCCGCAATAGTCATTGCCGGCCCTGGCACGGGAAAGACGCGGACTGCCATCGAGAAGGCAAAACGCTATTGCGCCCTCTTTGATCCATCCAAGAAACAAAGGGTTCTATTCCTGTCTTTCTCAAATGCTGCCATTCGCCGCCTGGCCGAGGCAACGGCGGTAAACTTCTCGCGCCAGGAACGCCGATTGCTCCGATTCATGACGTATCACTCGTATGCAGCCGAATTGCTGCGGCAGTACGGACGGTTCACGGGGCTACCGGCGAAGGTCCAGATTATGGACACGATTGAGCAAGCATTAACGCTTCTCGAAATGTCCACAGAAGTGACGGATGAGACCAAGGATGCGATACTGCACGCGCTCGCGAAGCAAGGACGTTTGGGATTTGACGTTCTTATTCCGTTGACAATATCACTCCTTGCCAGTGCTCCGAGACTCCGGGGAATCGTCACGCGCTACCACCCCCTTGTAATAGTCGATGAGTTCCAGGATACCAGTGAGCATCAATGGCGCATGCTACAGTTACTTGGGGAAGAATCCCAGGTAGTGGCGTTTGGAGATCCAAACCAGATAATCTACTCATCACTCCACGGGGCAACAGTCAGACGATTTGACGAGTTCCTCTCGTGGAAAAGAATTGAGCCGTCAGGCTTCTCCCGACGCAACTTTCGATGCGAACAGACCACCATCCTGGATTTCGCAGAAGCTCTGCTCTCGGCCACGCCGTATAATCCTCCGGAAGAATGCGCGATCCAGATTGTGCAACTCCAGTATCGTACGGAACTGCGCTCTGCTCTTGCCGTCATCTGGAAGGCTATTCAAGATCAAGGTGGCGCTAACCCCACCATCGGTATTATAGTCCCCTCAAATGCAATCGCGGACGAGATCGCAGTTGCTCTGCGCTCGCCGCCAGCCGATACCCGTGTCAAGATTCACGTGTTTGCTCGACTTATTGCTGATGGGGCATCATACGACTCGATCATCTTGGCGCTACTGGCGCTTCGGGACTATTCGGTATTACAGACCGCGGCATCCCTGCGCAAGTTCGCAATGGCGCTTCATGCGATGGATATTCACTGGAATCGCCGGAAGAAGATGGCGCTGAAGAACCTGAATCAGCTTGAGAAGTCGCTAATGAAGGCAATGTCTGATGATAGTACGACCCTGTCATTACTGGTGCCGAAGCTACCTTCAATCAGTGATTTCAGCAAAGCTGTCCCAGAGTTCATTACTGCGGTGGCAAGTTTGAAGGACCTTGAGGTCACGTGCCGTCGGATTGCATCGCACGGCAGACTACCACTTCCCCAAATTGCTGCTGGTGACCAACTTGAACTATTCGATTTCGTGCGTCAATCGAGAACGGCAAAAGGGCTCGAAGGACACGAGACGGGGTTTGCCAAGACTGAAATCATCACATATCATCGCGCAAAAGGACGCGAATTCGACTTTGTTCTGATGGTGGTTGATCCGCGGAATGAAAGCACAAAGCCTCCAATCGAAGAATCACGACGTCTGTACTACGTATGTGCGACCCGTGCAAAGCAGTGGCTTGGTGTTCTCTGTTACCGAAATGACTTGGGTCGAGTGTTGGGGCCAGTGCTGGCACAGGCAAGAGGATAGAAGATAAGCGGTGTGCTTCTTCGGAGCAGAAGCGTACGACAGAATGCACAAAAAGACCTGGCATGATGAAGGATGTGGCGGATAGCTCAAGAGGCTAACAACTACTTTGTCCTGGCAAGCGCGCTTGCACCCGCAGGATAAGCCCATTGTTGGAACATTTCTAATAATATTAACTCACTTCAAACATCCAAGACATCCCTTCTGATCGTCATCCTGTTCCCCTCCGTCGCTTGACCCCACGCGATCAGCCTGAGATGCAGGCCGTTCTCGAACGCGATCTCGATCCCGGTGATGCTGAGAGGATGCACACAGGAGCCGGTGTTGTAATAGCTTCCGTCGGGCTGGTGCTTGATCTTGACGCCGTCGGTCCTGACCTTGGATTCCAGGTAGCGCCTTTCCGTCAGCGACAGGTTCCCGAACGCCGCCCGGGGGGTGTGGCCGGCGATGATGGCGGCAATGCCCCGGTCGTTGCGGTTCGCCCATTCGTGGAGGCGCTCTTTTGGCCAACAGGTTGGTCACTCCTAAGCGGAGTATGCAGGTCGGGCGTGCAGCGTGCGGCTCTGTCTGCTGCTATAAAGCGCTTATTTCTCGGGGCTGCAATTTATCCTGTGGGCCACATTGGAGATGAGGCCAGTGATCTTGGCCACGGCATTGGGCTGCTTGAGCGCCCTGTAGACGATTTCCATGATTTTGTAATAATCCCTCGTGAACCGGTTGTAGCCGGCCTGGAGTTGCTCGGCGGTCATGTTTCTCGGTTTATGATGACCGTGTTCCCGGTGTATTTCGTATAGTCGGTGCAGATGATTCGGCCTTCCTTTTCAAATTTCTTGTAGAATTCGGTCCCCAGATAAGGGATGAGAATATTGACGGCGACGCTGTCGATCTTGATCTTTTCCAGTACGTCTATGGTCCTGTCGAAAACGTCCGGGGCGTCGGTGTCGAAACCGAAGATGATCCCCCCGTCCACCATAATGCCGCGATCATGGAAACGCGCGATGTTGTTCTTGAGGCGATCGACCCTGTTGAAGCCCTTGTTCGCCTCGGAAAGGGTATCGGCGGACACGGACTCAATCCCCACAAAGACGCCTGATGCAGCCCGCTTTTGCAGCCAGCAAGAGCAGTTCATCGTTTTCCGCGAGGAGCACGTGGGATTGCATGAAGAATTTCTTTTCATGAAGCAAAGCCTCTTCCGGCATGACCGAGGCGTGCATGCCGCCCAGGACCACGAGTATATGCCTTTTCCTGTAGTGATCCGCAACATCGTAGGCGCGATAGGCCCTGAATACCTCGTAAGAAATCCCCACGAGATCGGGACTGTCGTCCAGGCTGATCTTCTCGACCCTTTCGTCCTCGATGGAGATGTCATGCCCTTCGGGAGTGGCTGCGGCCACCGCCGGCAGGGAAAGGGTCATGATCTGGGACCATCTTGACCGGGATCTGACCGCCGCCGATATGAGTTTGATCTTCATGATCGCACCTCACCGAATGGTTTCATAGCCTCCGGGGACGCCATGCTTCGAGAAGACGATTTGCCAAAGTTGAACGTGCCGGGCGCGAAAAGACCCGGCGCAGTAAAGCAGGTAGTATTTCCACAGGCGGTAGAATCGCTCCCCGTATTTCGCTTTCAATCGATCCCAGCCTGCGTCGAAGTTTTCAAACCAGGCCATCAGCGTCCTGTCGTAATCGGGGCCGATCAGGTGCCAGTCTTCCATGACAAAGCTCTTTTCAACGGCGGCGCCGATCTGCGCAATGGACGGCATATTGCCTCCCGGAAAAAGATATTTTGTCATGAAGGGATCCGCCGTGGTCGTTGTCGAGAGCTCTTTGCCGATGGTATGCAGAAGGAAAAGGCCATCATCGGCCAGGCAGTGCCGGGCAACCTGCATGAAATTCCGGTAATTTTTATAGCCCACATGTTCGAGTACGCCCACGGCGACAATGCGGTCGAATGTCCCGCTTACATCGCGATAGTCCTGGAGCTTAATTTCGATCGGGCGCCCCTCGCATATCTTCCTGCCCAGGTCCGCTTGCTCATTGGAAACGGTGACTCCGGTCGCCGTGATTCCATATTTTTCGGCGGCGTATTTCATGAAGCCGCCATAGCCGCAGCCGATATCCAGAACCGTCATCCCCGCATGAAGTCCCAGCTTCCTGCAGATCAAATCGAATTTGGCTTCCTG
>JBDREF010000062.1:0-12917 GCA_043820045.1 Planctomycetota bacterium
ATTACGGGAGGGAAGGCGACGACAAGCTCCGAGACGGAGGAGGTCGCATTCTTTGCCGAAGGCGATTTGCCGGAGCTGTCGATCACGAAGATTCTGCCGGAGCAGATAGCGAAGATGTTTGAGTACTTCCGCCGGCCCGAACTGCCGGTCTATTTCGATTGACGAGATATGTAGCAGCCGGCGGTGTGGTCCGGCTCTGTTCCTTTTCCAGGGCCGATTGGCCGATGTATCCGGCTTCGATGCAGAACTGGACGATGTCACGGGCCAGGGGCGCTGCGTCGCTCGAACCGTGCTGGCCCCCTTCGACTACGACTGCGAGGGCGATCTTCTGTGCCGTGCTGTCCTGTGCGAAGCCTGCGAACCATGCGTGTTCCGGGCGTTCGGTCGAGCCGGTCTTGCCGTACACCTTCACATCCTCTTGTGAAAGGATTCGCAGGAAGTGTTGGAACTGTGTGTAGGCCGTTCCGCCGCGTTCGTTGACGACGTTGCTCATTCCGTCATAAACGACTGCCAGGGTCTCCTGCGAGACTCCGAGATCAACGCCCTCGGAGTTTTTCGGCTCGCTGTAAAATAGCCGCGGCAGCTTGAAGGTCCCGCTGCGGGCAAGGGCGGCCATAGCATTGGCCACTTGCAGGGGGGTGACGCGCAGGTTGCCCTGCCCGATGCCGAACATTCTTCTCTCGCCCGGCCTGATGGACGGCATTTCCTCTGCGCTGGCGAACGTGCCTCTGACCCTTCCGCTCGAAATTATGCCTGCCGACTGCTTGAAATCGCGTTCGATTTCTCCCCTGTTCGGGTCGGCGAGCGATTCTGGAACGAACAGGATGTCCCGGCCGTAGCCGAACTTGAAGAGCCACTCTTGCAGGATGGGAGGATCGATTCTTTCGGCGAGGTGAGAGAAGTAGATATTGCAACTGCCCTTGATGGCGTTGCGGGCGTTGTTTTCCCATCGATCATCGTGGCCGGCCTTATACCGATTATATATCAAGCAGTTGGGCCAGCCCGGCGGGGCCTTCTGCGGCGGGCAACTGATGATCTCTTCGGCTGTAATCTGGTCGGTTTCCATTCCGGCGATAAGAATGAACGGCTTGACGATCGAGCCCGGCGGATACTCCTCGTTTACCGCGCGATTTATCATCGGCCTGCTGCGGTCCCTAATCAGCTCGCCGTAGTCGTAACGGACCCGGTTCAAATCATAAGTCGGCAGCGAGACGAGTGCGAGAATGTCGCCGGTGCCGACTTCGATAACCACCGCCGAGATTCCGGGTCCGCAGTTCGGGTCGTGCGGGTAATTAGTGAGATATTCCTCTATTCTTTGCTGGAGTTCGATGTCCAGCGCCAGCTTGACGTCTTTGCCGAACTGTGTATCGGTTTGGCTTGTTAGTTCGCCGTCTATGTTGAAGATTTCTTCGCCCCGCCTGCCGCGAAGGATGGTCTCGCAGGCGTACTCGACTCCGTCCTCCCGCCCGCAGAGTTCTCCGCCCAGGTAGCTCGACAGTCTGTCGTCCTCGAACAGCTCTTTGTCCCGTTCCTGCGTCGCCGGTCCGACCCATCCGATTGTCTGTGCGGCGGCCGAACCGTAAGGATAGACCCTGTTTTCGGTCGGCAGAATCTGAATGCCTTCGGTGTTCATGAACTCCAGTTGGGCGGCGAAAATGTCGTCGTCGGTGTCGAGCTTCAGCAAGGGCCAACTCCGGTGCATCTCTGTAATATCGACTCTGCCCGCAAGCTCGATTCGCTCGTCGGGATCGACGACGTTTTTCTCGAAGTCGGCGATTGCCTCGGACCCCCGGACGTCCTCTATGCTGTCGTAGTTTTCGAGCACTTCGGAGTTTGGAAACTTTCTCCTCCACGCCTGGAACGCCCGCTGGTCCCAGACGTAATCGTTGATGTTCTGTATTTCGTCCATTATTTCGGACGGCTCGACCCCTTTGAAGAGCGCGCATTTCTCTATTACCAGTTGCAGGTCGTCGAGCCTGGCGCGAATCTCCTCGTTGGTCTTCAGAATTGCAGGTTCCGGCTCATCTCTTTCTGCCGCTTGCATGCGCAGGTACCGCTGGATGCGCGCGTCCAGATACGAGCTGAGCGCGTACTCGATGTGAACCCAGAACTGGGCCTCGTCGATGGCAAGGACGTTGCCTTTCCTGTCGAGTATTCTTCCCCGGATGGTCTTGAGTTGTTTGGACTGGCCCCTCTGGCGTTTGAGTTCGGTGATTTCATTCTGGACGGACGAGGCGCTGAGCAGTTGCATTTGCGCCAGGCGAACCACGCAGACCCCCAGCGCCAGCATAGCGATTACTACAAAAATCTTTATACGTTTACCGTACATAGTCAGCCGCTGATATTATATCGTCGTTTTTTGTGGTCAATGTTCATCCGCTGTCCGCAAAATGCCTTTTGCGATGCAATGTTTTCAGCGACGACGGAAGCGGTCTATCTTGATACCCATCCACCAGGCCGAGGGCAGGAACAGAAACGGGCCCACGATGCTTGAGTACAATGCGGTTACGAGAATGACGCTGTATATGTTCGCCGAAACGGGCTCTCCCTTGAGCAGGTACGCGAGAAAATGTGCCAGCGCGGCGGCGAGGGTCCCGGTAGCAAAGATTGCCATCACCTGGTGGGGCATTCTCCTGATGGAAACAATGCGGTGGAGGTACGCCAGCAGGGTGCCGAACAGGCAGAAGCTGACCATGTGCGGGCCCATGGGCATGGGTGAGCCGACGAGGTCGGCCGCGAAACCTGTCACGAAGGACGTAATGATCGCATCGGAGGTATTGCAGTAAACGGCGAAGAAAACAAGAAAGACTATAAGCAAATCAGGCTTGGTATGCAAACGGGCCAGTAAGCCCTTCTGCAGCACGGTGACGACGAGAATTAGGACTGCAAACCGAAACCATCGCATTTGGTGTCCTCAGTTGGCTCGAATCCGCTCACTTTTGCGGATTCATTATGATAACGGCTACGTCCACGAGTTTTCCTATGTCACAAGCCGGTTCGACCGTTACGTCCCAAACCGTAGCACTCCTGTCGCGATTCCTTTCGCATTTGACCACTTTTCCTATAATCACGGCGGCGTCCAGAAAGCCGGGTTCCCGCAGGGCGAAGACATTCTCTCCGGCTTTGACTTCTTTCTTGAGCATCTCTATCCTGGCCAGCTTTTCGCCGCAGCCTTTCATCACTGTTGGGACTTGCCCCACCTTAACTGGTATCGCGGAGCCGGGGTCCGTGAATAGCCGGACGCTGGCGGCATCGGAAGAGACGTCGGATACGGTCCCTATGACGGTATTGTCGCCCAGCACGTACTGCCCTTTCGCCAGGCCGACGTTCGTACGGCAATCGATGGTAAGCTCGCCCCGCGAGCCGCTGATAGTCGCGGTAGTGACATCGGCAACGACAAAATCAGCGTCTTGCCAGACATATCTGTTGCGCAGTCCGTACAGCTTCTCGAATTCGCTGCGCTGCTGGTCCAGCGTTTCCTTGAGGTTGGCGCTGTAGGCCTGGAGCTTTTCGTACTCGCGGCGCGGCACTACATCCGTGAGGGGCTGCTGCGTCTGCGCGGTAAGTGCGACGCTTCCGCCGATGCTGAGCGGCCAGCGAAAAACGCGAACGAAACCGAGCTGAAACCTGCCCGTGAAATCCTGCGGGGCAAAAAGGAAGATGAACCCGGTCAACATGAACCAGGTAAACAACATGCGCCTGGAGACTTTTATATGCTTCCTTGCCATCAGTTTGAGAGTAGTTAAGTTTCTTAAGTAACTCGCACCGAGCGCCGCCCGCGACGAATCATTCCCATCCGTACTCGTTGTGATCCATTGTGTCTTTCCACAACTCGAGGTTTTCCAGATAGACGCTGGTTCCTCGTGCGACGCTGCTGAGCGGGTCATCGACTATCTGGACCTTCAACCCGGTCGCATTTGCCAGCACTGTATCCATTCCCCTCAGCAGCGAGCCGCCGCCGCAGATATGTATGCCGTTGTCGATAAGGTCCGCGGCCAGTTCCGGCTCGGCCTTTTCCAGTGTTGCGGTGACCGTTTCGATGATTGTGGCGATGGGATCGCGAAGGGCTTCGCGTATTTCCTCGCTCGTTATGACAATCTTTCGCGGCAGGCCCGAGATGGTGTCCCTGCCTGCTATTTCCATGGTTAACTCTTCTTCCAGCGGCGCCGCCGAGCCGATCTGTATCTTGACTTTCTCCGCCCTGGCCTCGCCGATGAGCAGGTTGTAAGTTTTCTTAAGGTGATTGATTACCGCTTCGTCCATATCGTCGCCGCCGATGCGTATCGATTCGCTACAGGCGATGTCGGCCAGGCTCATTATGGCTACTTCCGTGGTTCCTCCTCCGATATCGACAATCATCGAGGCGGTGGGGTCCGTGATGGGCAGCCCGGCGCCGATACCGGCGGCCATCGGCTCATCAACCAGATACACCCTGCGTGCGCCTGCCCGTTCGGCGCTGTCTATTACGGCCCTGCGCTCGACGGCGGTTATGCCGCTGGGCACCGCGATTACCACGCGCGGCCTGACGAGTCCGCCCCGCCCGTGGACTTTGCGGATGAAATAGCCCAACATCGCTTCGGTGATTTCGAAATCGCTGATGACGCCGTCCTTGAGAGGTCTTATCGCGCTGATTGAGCCCGGGGTCTTGCCCAACATCTCACGTGCCACCAGGCCGACTGCTTCGCCGTTGTTCAGGACGATGTTGGTGCCTTTGCGGACTGCAACCACGGACGGTTCGTTGAGGACGATGCCTTTGTCGCGGACACAAACGAGGGTGCTGCAGGTGCCCAGGTCGATACCCATGTCCATACTGAACCAACCAAGGATGGTGTCCAATAGCACGTTTGACTCCTTTCAGAATTTCCGATTTCACGCTACCGCGAAGGTTGCGGTTTCGGATCGGCTATTTCCCTATATAATTGCGGAGGGCACTATTGTCAATAGAGATTGGCTGAGCAATCTTAAAAAATACTGCCGTATTGCGAATAGCACTTGTAAGCCACAAAAGCCGCCGTGGCCAGCACGGCGCAGAACGCCAGAGCAAGGATAACAGTATAGAGATTGTCGGGTACGCTCACTTTATTACTCTGCACAGCAGGACTCATATGTCAACCTCGCATAAGCATTGCATTCGATAACAAATGCGTTTTCTACAGATTAGTGCTGATATTGTCGCCGACAATCGGCTGATTCTGCGGTTGGCCCTGCAGAAGTTCGAGCCAGCCGACCGCCTTGTCGGGCTCAACGTCCAGGACCACGATATCACAGATGAACTTGTTGCCGCGAGTGGTATGGAACCTCATGCCTTCCTTGACGCCGTCGGCCGAGCCGATGGAGATCCCGGCCAGAAGGTCTTTCATGTTCACCTCGGTTATCAGCCCCTTCAGGGCGATGTCTTCGGTGACGGGGGCGATGGCGACCCGGGCTTTCTCTCTCGTGGTCGTGACGCTCACGGGGGCGGCGGCGGCCTTGCCGAACTGCCTCAAGTACTGGTCGATCTGGTTCTGAAGACTTGTCTTTTCCTCGATAAGGGCCTTCGTCTTGTCCTCCAGAACCGCTATTATCGCCAGCTTATCTACGAGAGCGCTCATCGTCTCTTCGTGTTTTGCCTGCTCTTTGATAAAATCGGCCTCGGTCTGGGTTGCCAGGGTCTGGGCGTCGGCCATCATCTTTCTCTGTTCATCGTTGCTCGCCTTGTATTCCTGCACGATGCTGGCCCAGCTATTAACATCCCGGAGCGCGTTTTCCTTGGCTATTTCAACCTGCTTGAGCTGGCCCGTTAAGGTGGCAACCTGCTGCTTCAGCGCGTCAATCTGGCCGCCTAAGCGTACCTTGTCGGCATCGGCTTGACTCTTCAGTTCGTTAAACTGCCTGTTGGCATTATCCTCGTTCTGCTTGGCAGCCCCCAATCTGCTCTTAAGCCCGTCATTTTCCTTCTTGTAATCGACGGCGTTGCCAACGTAAGTGACGACGATACCGCACAGGAAGATGGAAGCTACCGTCAGCAGAATTATCAGAACCTTTGTCAGCGTACTCAAAACATGCTCCTTTCAAAATTGGTGCCTTCTTCTCAAACACACCTCAAACCCTGAGACAGGGCGCCGGTAACAAACACTAAAGACATCGGCGAGACCTCCATGTTTACCCTGCACCAATTGGGCGTGACCCTGAACCGCATTTCCTAGCGCTGTTACCGGGCGCCGGGAGGGCTGCTCAACGTGTGCCGGGTCTCATAATGGGGCCCCAAGCCCTGACATATACGTGTATAGCCTAATTGTACGCTTAAAGCTCGGAAAGGTCAAGTTTTTTCTCGCAAATAGCCTAAATTAAAATGCGGGGCGGAAATGGACGAGTTTGCGTCTTATAACAACTGCTTTTTCAACGGTAGTTTACCTAATTCTACATTGAAAAACGGCCTTTGCAGCGGCGATACGCGCAAATTTCGACTCGTTTCTCAGCAATTGCGGCAAATATTTTGTCAGCTTGGGAGTACATATCCGCCCTATTGCCAGTGCTGTTAGGACGTTGATTCTTTCATTGGTTTGCTTGTCCGGGCCGGTGGCGAGATTTTGCTCGAAAACAGCGAGCACTTCCGTCTCGCCGGTTGTGTCCCCGAGGTTGCCGAGCTGCTCGGCTGCGGCCAGCCGGACCTCCAGCACGGAGTCATCGAGCTTGGTGAGGAGTATTTCCTGCGCCTTTCGGCTGCGCAGGGCCCCCATCGCCTTTATGCCCATAATCCTGTCGTCGTGGTAGCCGCTATAGACTATCGCCCAGAGCTTGGCTAACACTTCCTCGTCGCCGAGATTGGCCCGGGCCTCCAGGGCCTGGAACCGGACTTTATCGGTTGAATTCTTGTCTTCCTGGATCTGCTGCAGCAGCCGGAGTGAGCTTCTGTCGCCGGCTCTGCCGAGCAGAAACGCTGCGTTGGCCCTGATCGTCTGGTCCTTGCTTTCCAATGCCCCGCGGACGACCTGGAGGTATTCGGGGTACCCAAGCCGGGCCATCGCATAAGATGCCGCGATTATGACGTTTGAGTTCCTGTCTTTGAGCAGCGGATTCAACGCGGCTTTAGCGGGCGTGTACTGCATGTCACCGATGGCCAGGGCCGCCGCGAATCTGACGGGCACAATTTGATCCTCCAGCAGGACCTGCACCCTGGGCAGGAATCGCGCGAGCCTGGTGGTGCCCACGACCTCGATGCCGTTGACCCTTGCCAGCGGATCGATGTCGGACAGGGCATCTTCGATAATCATGAAAGCCTGCGTCTGAGGGGAATTTGTGTTGGTGACCTCGAACCTTCCCAGCCCCGACTGCGACGAGTCGGCGCAGCCGAAGAACAATACGGCCAAGCATGAGAAGAGCAGCAGGGGACCCGTACAGATAGTGCGAGAGATGCCGGCGAGCAGACGTAGGATGGGCAATTCATTTGCCCATGCTGTCAACTTTCCACAATTCAAACCGCGTGGGCAGGAAAGCCTGCCCGCCCTACTGAGCCTGTTCTTCATTTGTCCGTCCCTGACAAGCGAGTTTTGCGAAATCTGTTGGTGAAGAATTTTACCGAAAGCGGGCCTATTATGAGCAAAATAACGCAGAGTTCACAACAAAAATCCAGCCATTCGCCGTATTTGCTGAAAAAAGTCGTTCTCGAATCGACCGGTATTCGGTCCATGAACCATCCGGCCATGCCCGTTCGCGCCATCGCCTCGGACGGCAGAGTGCCGGCGTCGCAGCCGTCTCTTATCCGTCCGGCGCTGTCGATCAGGCAGCTTATTCCGGTGTTGACGCTCCGCAGTACTGCCAGCCGGTTCTCGACCGCCCGGAAGGCGCAGACCGCCGCGTGCTGGGCAAGCTCGGCGCTCGGCAGGACTTTTCCGTCCTCGAACCGGACGAACCAGCCGTCGTTGCTTATGTTCACCATCCAGTCAACTCGCTTGTTGCCCTGCTCGTCCAGCGCGAACTTGCGAGCTATCCCCGGGACGGTGCCCTCGTAGCAGATCATTACGCCGAACTTGTAGGCCGTTTCTTTCCCTTCGTCGCCCGGTGACTGTTGTCCCTGCCCTGCGGTCATTTCGAAGACGGTGTATTCGGTGCCGTAGTCGAGCGAGTAATCGAAGTTGTAGGGTATGAACTTGATTCTCATCAGCAGCTCGTAGAACCACGCGAGGCTCCGCCTTAACGGCAGCACCTCTCCGAAAGGCACCAGGTGCATCTTGCTATAGACCTCCTTAGCTTTTTCACCGTTTTTCTTGTAGAGAAAGGCCGAGTTGAATCTCTCGACCAGGTTGATTTTCATATCGTCGGTTATCTCAGGCGTGCCGCCGTAGGCGCCCACGAGCAGATAGGCCGAATCTTTCGCGTGTTCCGCCAGCGCGTTATCGAATACGTTCCAGCTATGGGACGACGCCAGCAGCCTGAGCACTTCGGGATTGAGTGTCGCCTGCACCATCGTCTCGGGCCAGACTATCAGCTCGGCCCCCGCCTGCACCGCGGCTTTGCTGTGCTCCATCAGGCCGTCGAACAGGTCCTCGCTCGATTCGAACGACCTCTTGACCGACTGCGGGACGTTCGATTGCAGTGACGCCGCCAGCGGTCCGGGCCGGACGCATTCGCTTTCCTGGCTTATCCTCCACCGGCCGTATAGAACCGCGGCAACCAGCGCCGCACCGACCAGGGCGGTTTTGAGAAAATTGCCGGGTTTGAACAGGCGCTTCCAACTTCGCGGATCGAGCTTCGCGGATCGAGCATCGAGGATCAACTCGGCTAACAGGCCGTTCACCATCGCTATCAGAAACGAAACGCCGCCGGCGCCGAAGATATCGGCGATTTGAATAATCGTGATGTTCTGATACTGACTGTGCCCGAGGAATCGCCAGAAGAAGCCGCCTAAGAAAAGGCCCTGCATGCGCTCGACGCCGACGATAAGCACCGCCGAGGCCAAGAACAACGGCACCTTCTTTATCCTGCAATAGCGAAGGCAAAGCAGCAGCACCGGCCAGAGAAACGCGGTGTAAAAGCAAAAGACGAGCCAGCCGGCGATAGTCACCGGGACCAGCCAGTACAGGTTGCCCAGCCAGTAGCAGAGGCAGACGATGTAGCTGGCGACGAACAACCGGCGAGGCCGGGCGTCCGGCGAGGCGGCCAATATCAAAGGCACAATCGCAACCCACGCCAGCGCGGAAAACCCAAACGGCGGCTGAATCACAGTAAGCATCACCGCGGTAGCGACGAACGGCAGGGCGGCATAAAGAATGTGGAGTTTGGAATGGGGAAGCTTCGATCCTTCGTTCTTCATTCCATATCCTCTAAAGCAGCCGCTATCTCGTGCGTGCTGTACCGCTTGTCGTTGTTCATCCGCACGGCAAACTGGTTCGCAAGAAGCTTGAGCAGATTGGCGTCGGAGGTGATTTCCTTCGGCGTCCTCCTGACCTCGCGTGAGAGCCGCTTCAGCTCGTCCATTTCGATAGCATCGAGAAAGAGGCTGCCCTGACGCTGCTTACTCAATTGCGCCAGTCGCTCGTTCGCATTCTCGACGTACTTCTCGGATATCTCGACGCCGACGTAGCTTCTTCCTAATTGATACGCGGCGGCGGCGGTCGTCCCCGAGCCGCTGAAGGGGTCGAGCACGCAGCCGCCCGCCTTGGAGCTGGCCGCGATGATTCTCTTGAGCAGGCTCTCCGGCATCTGGCAGGGGTGCCAGCCGGCTCGCTCTTTGAATGTCCCGCAGACGCGCACGTCCGTGTTCCACACGTCGTCCGGCATCTTGCCTTTGGGGTTGGCCCGCCTGTCGTTATAGATTAACTGGCGGTCGGAAGGCACTCGTACGGCGTGGTCGTTGAAGGTGAAGTTATTCTCGTCGTTGACGAAGTAGAAGATGTGCGTGTGCGCCCGGGCGAACTTGTTCTTCGTCTGCTGGCCGAAGGTGTAGTGCCAGATTATCCAGTTGCGCATGAAAAGGCCGATTTCGTCGGCGATTGTTTTCACGTTTGCGGCGTAGTCGTCGCCGATGGCGATGTAGAACGAGCCGTCCGGCTTGAGAACCCGCTTGCAGGCGCTCATCCAGTCCTTCGTCCAGGCGATATAGTTTTTGCTCTTGACCTTGTCGTCGTACTTGTCGTACTTGTAGCCGATATTGAAGGGAGGGTCCGCGAAAATAAGGTCCGCAAAAGGCCCGCCGGCCTTGCCCAATACCTCGATACAATCGCCGCATATTATCCTGTTCAAAAGCTTCTGCATGACGATAGTCTAAACATTAGCAGCGACTTTGCAAGAGGTTTTGTCGTTGGCACCCTCGCTTCCGCGTGCTCGTGCGGCATTGCGGAACCTGTCAGCCTATTTCGGGCGCAGCCACCTTTGTCATTTCGACCGAAGTCCCGACGTCTTTTCGGGACGTAGTGGAGAAATCCGGCTGCGAGCATCAATCGGCGCGTGGGCCGGATCTCTCGACTACGCTTCGCTGCGCTCGAGATGACAAAAAGGAGAGTGGCGCTCGAGATGACAAGAAGGCGCTGCGCTCGAGATGACAAGAGGGCGATGCGCTCGAGATGACAAAGGCGGCGGCGGCGTGCTACGTTCGCACCAGTCCGGTAAAGCCGACGAGGAACAACGTCGTCAGGACCCAGCCGCAAATGGTTTCGAACCATAGCCAAAACAGAAGCAGCCCGCCCCAGCACAACGGCCACGGGCCCCATGGTATGATTTCCGAGCCGCGATTTGCGTTGGGCAGCCAGTACCTGCCCTGGTGGAAGTCAACCACGGGCACGAACGTATCTATCGAATAGAACAGGGAATTGAACACAGGATATACCCCGGAGATAGCCAGGTTCGGATCGCCCGGGTCCGGTACGGCCCCAGCCCTGTAATCGGTGTAAGCCGACTCGCTCGGCGGCGTAATAAGCCCGTGCGAATAACCCGCCGCAAAAAAGAGCCAGCCTAAGACAATAATCGGCACCGCCCATCGCATAGCCAGCATGGGTTTGTGGCCGTAGCCAATCAGCGGCCCGAACACGCGATACCACAGCCACTGCGACACAGTCAGCTTTTCCGTTCGCTCCGCCTTGTCTTTGTTCTTGGCAATCAGCACGTCCTTGGCACCCACATCGTCGCCGCTCTCGCGAAGCACTTTGGCCAACTGCTCATACGGCTGAGGCCAGAAACCCTCCTGAAGCCGAAGCCATTCGATGCGGCTCTTGGAATCCCTCGGAGATTGACGAGAGATCTCCTTATATTCCAGCCCATGCAGAACCAGTTGTCCCGGAGCCGGCCAACTGTCTCGATCATCATAAAGCGTTCCAATCTTGGCGCTGGTAAGATCAAGCATCATCCCCTCCGGCGAATCAACGCCGGTCATACAAAAGTGCTTGTCAATTCTCGCCGCTATGAAATCAACACGGCCCTCTGACTTGAAGCCAGTGCGAAGAAGAACATGTCCTCCCACCTTCAATCCATCGGCGTAGAGGGCTCTGCCGCCCTTGTTGATGAATCGCCCGTTGGCACAATCGAGGTTTCCGTCGACAGTGCCGGTTAGCAAACGTACTTCTCCGTTGGCTTTGAAACCGTTACGGAGAAAAACGCATCCTTTCACCTTAAACCCGTCGGCGGAGAGGGTGTTCCGTTTCTCGTTGATGAATTGGCCGTTCTCGCAGTCGAGGTTTCCGCCGATCGCCGCTCCGAGCAGACGGACCTCGCCCTCAGCTTTGAAGCCGTGGCCGAGAAGAATACTACCCTCGACATCCAATCCATCTAAAACGAGAGCCTTTCCGTCCTTGTTGATGAAGTGAGCGTTAACACAATCGAAGTCTCCGCCGATAGTAGCGCCGAGTAAGCGGACTCCGCCCTCGGCCTTGAAGCCATCGCGGAGAAAAACGGCTCCTTCCACCTTCAATCTGTCGGCGGACAGAGCATCGCCATCCCTGTTACTGAATAGGGCGTTGACACAATTGAGCACCCCACCGATTTTAGCTCCCACAAGACGGATTTCACCCTCGGCCTTGAAGCGAGCACAAAGATAGAGGCTTCCCTTCAGAATCAGGCCATCGGCCAAGATGGGGCCGGTATGCGTTCCCTCCATAATCAACGCCGCTATCTGAGCGCACTGCAAGTTGATTTCCGCGGTGAGTTTGCATCTTTGGAAAGTAAACGGAAATGGGATTTTGGCGAACAACAGGTCGAGTCTGTCGTCTATGCGTGCTCCTTTGATTTGGATGCCGCGGTGGGTTACGAGTTGCGAGGCCTGTTTGTCGGTGCAGAGCCATGCGATTCGGTCGGCGTTCAGGATACGGCTGGGGCCCCACTTGGCGGCCTTGGCCGGGTCGTTCTTTTTCTCGTCTTTGGAGCTGTAGTCGGCAGTCTGGCCGTTGGCGACGGCTTGAAATAGCTCTTTTTCGCACTTTCTGAGCTTGCCGAACTTCTCTTCGGCCAGCTTTAGCAGCTCCGCTGCGGCATCCATAATTCACCTCGCTGCAATTACCTCACGCCATTGGCGCTCTGCTCTTTCGCCCTCGGTCAAATGAAATGCTCGGCATGGTGCTATGGCGAAGGAGCGACGGAAAGTCTCACTGCCCAATCTTACCATCCTCCCGCCGGGGCCGGCAAGGACAAATTCGGGCGAAGCGGGATGATTCTGCATATATTCCGTGGACTGGTTCTGTGTTATACTGGAGGCGGATTGACGGTTTGGCTGGCTCTTGAGAACAGGCACGTTGAATGAGGAGTGTTATCATGCAAAAGGGAACTGGAACTTTACAGAGGTTTGTGGCCCTAACTGCGGCGTTTGTGGTGTTCTTTAGTCTGGCCTGTGTAGTCTTAGCGAACGACGAGAAGGCCATCGACTGGCAGCGGGCCAAAGAGCTGCTGCAAAAACAGCAGCGGGGCGAGAAGCTCACCGAGGCCGAAAGCGCCTATCTGGAGCGTGCCAAAAA
>JBDREF010000063.1:0-7914 GCA_043820045.1 Planctomycetota bacterium
TTGCCGCCCTATTCTGACATCCAGCTCGTCGCCGGTCTCGATGGGCCAGAGGTCCAACAAACCGATGTCGTGTATCACTGCCAGGTTTCCATCTTTGTAGAGTTTGACATCGTCGTGGAGATTCGGCAATTCGGCCTCCTCCACCACGACCGCCACATGATGCCACTCGTCGTCATGCACAGGCTCATTCATGTAAAGATAACCGCCGTTCGGTCGGATGCCGAGGCGGCCTCTAATAAAGCCTAATATCCACATCTTGCCGTAATCATCGGTGCCCCAGGAGATGATATCCCCTTTGGAGCTTGCCGTCTTGATCCAGACCGTCACGGTACGCGGCCGTGTGCCCGTAACGCCTTTGTATTTAGTTATCTCGACATAGTCATCCTCGCCATCGAACCTCAGGGTCTTGCCAATTCTGCCCGCGACTGAATCCTTTTCAAAAGAAAGGCCGCCTTTGGCTGTACCTTTGCGTTTGTGCCCGGACGAGTCAGACGCGGTTTCGCCCGAGGTCTCATCAAGTTTCCACCAGCCGACAAGGTTAGGATCTGTGTCGAGGGTCTTGGAGCTATCTTCGCTTGTCGCAGCGGACTTTGCCCGGGCCGGGCTCGAAACGCCGGCGAGCAGAAGCAACAACAGCAGAACTATAAGGGACGAATGAAGGAGTATATGTTTCATGGCGCTTCTCCAAAAAAGGTCCACAGTGCCTGCATGTGCCCTGCCAGACAGAGGGCTCACCTGCTATTAGGATAACCTATCAAAGAGAGCAATGCAATAAAATGTGCATGAAATGAGCGTCTAATTGCCAATGCTCTTGAGAAACGCACCTGTTGTGGTGATTGTATCCGGCAGGTGATTGTGATATACTCGCCAAATCGACAAGCCCGGTTGTGTAGTCGGGTGCAACGAAAGGAGTAAATTCATACTCAAAACGAACTTAAGGAGAAAAGAGCATGAAGCGGACTGCAGGCAGGCTATTTACATTTGGCATTCTCGCCGCGTTTGTATCAACATTGCCGGGTTGCCAGGGAGTACTCGGACCCGTCACCCCGAAACAGAGAATATCGCTCTGGAACGGCAGGGATTTTTCCGGCTGGAAGCTTTTTGTTGCCGACAAGAACGTCGATGTGGACGACGTTTGGTCGGTCAAAGACGGCGTCGTATATTGCAAGGGAAAACCGAACGGATATATGCGAACGAAGGCCAAGTATGCGAACTATCACCTGCACGTCGAGTGGCGCTGGCCCGAGGAGCCAACGAACAGTGGAGTGTTTCTGCACGCCGGCGGGCCGGATAAGGTCTGGCCCCGGACCATCGAATGCCAGTTGAAGGCCGGAAGCGCCGGCGACTTTGTTCTTATTAACGGACCGGGATTAACCGTTGACGGCCAGAACAAACAGAATGCCGAGAAACAATTCGTGGGGATAGCCAAGAAACAGCAGAGCAGCGAAAAGCCTGCGGGCCGGTGGAACACATACGATATTGACTGCGAAGGAGGCTCGATTCGCTGCTACGTCAACGGCGTTCTGCAAAACGAGGGAACCGCAGCCACGGACACATCCGGTTGGATATGTCTGCAGAGCGAAGGCGGTCCGATCGAGTTTCGCAACATATACGTCGTACCGCTGGACCGATAAATACCGCCACTGGGCTCCAGGAGAAAAAGAACGTCGGCAGAGTGTGGTGAAAGTCGGGATTTTGCAGAGCGTACAAAGCTGACTTCCAGGCAAACTGCCGTAGGTATGCCGCTTTCGCTTGTTTAAGGGACCGAAATTTGGTATACTTAGGGTAGAAAAATGATGCTCTTGGAAGGATGCGGTGATTATGCCAAAGGTCGGCCTGACGACCAGCCTGATAATTCCGACCCTAATCGCGGCTATGCTTTGCGCTGTTGCGGCGGGGAAAACCGTCTATGTTGACGACGACGCTGTCGGTGGCGGCAACGGCTCAAGCTGGACGGATGCATACGATAACCTTCAGGACGCCCTAACTGCCGCCGGAGACGGAGACGAGATATGGGTCGCCCAGGGCACATACACGCCGGACCGAGGTGCAGGGGCAGCCACTGGCAGCCGTGAAGCTACATTCCTGCTGAGAAACGACGTATCGCTCAAAGGCGGGTACGCCGGCCTCAATGCCCCGGACCCAAACGCGCGTGATGCCCTGTCGTACGAAAGTATTCTGAGCGGCGATCTGGCCAGTGACGATATTTCTACAGAGGATCCGCACAACCTGTTTGCCGAGCTTTCCAGGGCGGAAAACAGCTATCACATCGTAACGGGCAGTTGGACAGATGCGACCGCCGCCATAGACGGCTTTATCATCGTTGGCGGAAATGCCGAAGGGCCTTCCTTTGATGGCAGCGGCGGAGGAATGCTCAACCTCATGGGGGCTCCGACGGTCCGAAACTGCCAATTCCGCGCCAACTCGGCAGAGCACAGCGGCGGTGCAATCCTCACTTGGGGAAACACAAACCTGTCCATAACCGGTTGCCGGTTCTCGGGCAATACGGCAAACGCATTCGGCGGCGCAGTGTGCAACGTGGACAACGCCTGCACGTTGACAGACTGTTCGTTCGTTGGCAACACCGCGTCTTTCGGCGGCGGCGTTGACGGCGGCAGTCGCATCACCCTTAACGAATGCGTATTTATTGGGAACTCCGCAGAGTACGGCGGCGGGATGAAGGGCGGCGATGAGGTACATTTGATGAACTGTGTGTTCAGAGACAATTCTGCCACTGTCGGCGGAGGCTTCTGGCAGGACCAGCATCCTGATGCGAATACTGCGATTACGGGATGCACTTTCAGCGGCAACATAGCCGACTTCGGCGCCGGCGCGCTCATCGCCGCGGCCAACGCGGCCGTGAACAACTCGCTCTTTATCGCAAACTCCGCCGTAGAGAGCTTCGGCGGCGGCATGTCCGTACGTTTCTCAGGCGTCTCAACAATGACCAATTGCACATTTGCCGCCAACTCCTCGCAACTGGGCGGAGCCGCTCTGCACGCCGATTCGGCCGGCACTCTGGATGTTGCCAGCTGCATTCTATGGAACGGCGGCGGAGAAATTGCCAGCGACGATGCTTCGCTCGTCATGGTAGCCTTCAGCGATGTTCAGGGCGGTTTTGCCGGAACGGGTAATATCGATGCCGACCCGTGTTTTGCCCAGCCCGGCTATTGGGATCAGAGCGAAGGTGGACAAGACGCCGGCGATACTTTCTGGGTCGATGGCGACTACCATTTGAAATCACAAGCGGGCAGATGGGACAACGCTGGCCAAAGCTGGGTTCAGGACATTGTTACAAGCCCGTGCATCGACGCGGGCAGCCCCAAGTCAAGTTACAAGGGCGAATTATCACCCAACGGCGGACGCATAAATATGGGGACCTACGGCGGCACGGCGGAAGCCAGCATGTCAGTATCAATCGCGGGTAATTCCACAGACATCAATGATGCCTGTGATACCGAAGACGAGACCCCTCTCATGTTCGCAGATGTCAGGTTATAGCGAAGGCATTAACTAAAGTCGCACGCATTTCTTTCCATCTTCGCAAGAACCATTTCTGGATAAGACAACAGTCTCTAACCGCTTTTCTATTGATCAGACAGTTGACAACGGCCGATTTAGTTGCGATGATTTGGTCCCTGAATATGTAACACGTCAGCAGGATTGTTGAAGAAAGGATATTGCTTATGACTATCGAATTTCGCCAGGACTATACCTACTGCCTGGTCGTGCCCACGAGTATGGGGGTCCGCATCACGCCGGTCAACGGCCAGCCTGTTCACTGCAGTAACACGTTCGTCATGCAAGCCACCAGTGCCGAGTCCAATGTGGCCAGTGTATCAAGCTACCTGGGCTTGCCTGTCAAGGTGCTTACGACCCTTGTAAAGGGCAGTCCAATCGCGCGGTTCATCAAGAACGACCTCGCCGGCCGTCACATAGACTGTGAAGCCACGGAGGTGGATCAGGGCGGACCATGGGGCTATCGCCACCAGTTCAATATCGCCGACAGCGGCTACGGCTCCCGCGGGCCGCGAGTTCATAACGACCGTGCCGGCGAGGTAGGACGGACTTTGAACGTCAAAGACTTCGACCTGGATCGGATCTTTGGGCAGGAGGGTGTGCAGATCGTCCACCTGTCAGGCCTTATCGCCGCCCTTTCGCCGGAGACAGGCGCCTTCTGCCTTGAACTGGCCAGGGCCGCCAAGAAGCACGGGACCCGGGTCTCGTTCGACCTCAACCATCGCGCCTCATTCTGGAAGGGCCGCGAAGCCGAACTGCACGATATCTTCACGCAAATCGCCGGTGTTTCCGATATACTCGTTGGCAACGAAGAGGACTTCCAGCTCTGCCTGGGAATCGAAGGTCCCGATGCGGGCGGCAAGAACCTCTCGGACAAGATCGAGAGTTTCAAGGTCATGATCAATAACGTCAAGAAGGCATTCCCCAATGCCGCCGTCTTCGCCACCACGCTCCGCCAGGTCGTCAGTACCAACTGTCACCACTGGGGCGCGATCATGTCCGAGGGCGACAACTGGCATGTAGTCGAACCGCGAGAGATTACGGTGCTCGACCGGATCGGAGGTGGCGACGGCTTCGTCGGAGGTATGCTCTACGGCATTCTGAGAGGCTGGGAGCCGGAAAAGTGGGTCCAGTTCGGATGGGCCACGGGAGCACTGGTCACGACGCTGTTGACCGACTACGCCCAGCCTGCGGACGAGGAGCAAATCTGGAGCATCTGGCAAGGCAATGCCCGGGTAAAGCGGTAAGTTCGGCCGACTGAGAAACAGGGTGGAAACTATGGTCTGCGAGGCTGTTGCAATGGTTCGGCCAAGGCCGTATAATCGCCCGAATAAGTGTTTCTGTGCCAATGGGGTGGTGCGCACGAGACAAAGCAACAGAAATTGAAGTTGAACACAGGTAGAGACTATATATGACCGAAAGAGAGAAGATATCGAATCTTAGCACACTTCTTGCGGACGTCGAAGAACAAGTCATCCGCTGCGACCGGTTGAATCCCTGGGGCGGAATCGAAACCCAGGGCGCATTTCTCGAGATTTGCTCGGCCGGGGCGGCTTTGATCGCCGGGTTGTACAACAAAATAGACGGCGACATAATAGAGGGTTTCAAGCGTTCTCAGGGCCTTTCCAAGCTTAAATTTGAAGATAAGTCGGCATTAGAAGCGTCCGATGTCAAGCAGCGGGCCGACGTATGGGGCCGAGTACTGGAGAAGGTCGGGGCTCTGAAAGGCGCAAAGAAGTTCTGCATATCCTTGGCCGAAAATACAGCAAAGTGGAGCAAAGGAGAGGATTTCAGGGCGAAATTCAGGGCGTCCAGCCAACAAGTGGCTGGCAATCTGCTTTACGATTTGCTGGATTATCTCGCCGAATACGACCCGGAAGAATACTCGAGTCTGAGGCTACAGGTTCTGTGCTCGTATTTGAAGGAACTGCGCGTCGAATTCCTCTGGAACGCCCATGCTCGGGGCCCCTGCCGGACAGATACGCTGCCCGAGCAATGCCGTTTCGAAAAGTTGCCCGAAAACCTCAAGGGCCAATTGGTCGCGCTGCATGGCGACGACCAGCACAAGTTCATTTTCCAGAGGGACGGGGCAGAGGAATCCGAATGCCTGATCAACAATACGGGCCTTGAGAACTACCGCTCGATTCTCGCAGGGATCTGGGACCAGGCCACGGGGAAACTGCCCGCTCACCCTAAGGACGGTTCGGCGGCATGGACAATCAAAGATCGCGAAAGCATCTTGAATCTCGAAGCGTATGCGTCGAGGATTTCCGATTTGCTGCGTCCGCTCTCTGCAATCCCGGCGTGCAGCGAACGCACACGAGCAGCAAGGGCCGTCATCAGAGACGGCAGAGCACGCTGGGCCAAGATAAGTCACATTGATTATTCGTACCTTCGGGACCTTGACGGATGCATCGCAGATCTCGAAGGCCAGCGAGAATCGGGCTAATTCTCGACCAAAGAATCGTCGTACTCGATTTCAAAACGCAGCTTGTGCTTAGCTTCCTCCTGGGCTAACCCCAACAGCGCCGTTTTGACCTCCTGATTCTCGGTGGCTGCCGCAAGGTCGGTGTACAGCTTGAAGGCCGCCTTCTCTTTTTTCATCGCCAGCAGCAACGCGTCCTGATAATCCATACCGGGACTGGGCTCGATATCCACCACGTAGTCGGCGATCTTCATGTCCTTCACCGTCTTGCTCGCAGATTGGAGCGTTTTCCCCGCCTTTACGGCCAGAAGTTTTTTCTTGTGCCCTGTTTCCTCGCGGGCGAAGTCCTCAAAGGCACGGCGCATAGCAGCGTTGGACGCCTGCTCTGCAAGCCTGGTGTAGAATTTTACGGCTTCCTCTTCTCCGCTGATGGCAAAATCGAGGACCTCTTCGACGGAACCCCATGTCTTCATCTGATACTCCTTGAATTGCTTTTCAAACGCACAACCGCCCTGCCTTCAGGCCGCCTCAGGCGGCAGTCCAACAAGCACAACATACCCCCACATGCGGACCGAACAACAGTCTAACAAGTCATCCGGCCCAATTAAAGTACTAAACCGAGATCAAAATGTTCGACCCATTTAAGCTTGTGATGCAGTTCTCCAGCGCCGGGAATCCGGGACATCGGATCAGGCAAAGTCCGAAAATCACCACTCCTGCACGATGGCCGCGTTGCGCTTCGACAAACCCGGATTTGGCGGGCGATAGAGTATTTCTTAGACTTTAGTTGGGACTTCTCAATGCACTGTACCAGTACAGGAGGATCAAATATGAAATTCAGGACAATAATCTCATTCGTGCTTGCATCAAGCTGGGTATTGATCGCGGCCAGTTCGTGTTCAGAATCAGAGATACGCCGTGCGACAGGCCCGGGAATAGGCCATGGGCCGCCTGCACACGCCCGTGCCCACGGATATCGTCGCAAACAAGTGGCGGGCGTGGAACTGGTTTTCGATTCCGGCATAGGCGTCTATGTGGTTGTGGGACATCCAAACCACTACTATCACGATGGTCATTTCTATCGTCTCAGCGGCGTTCAATGGGAAATAAGCCTGCAACCGGACGACGGCTGGGCCTTTGTGGCCGAGGAATCGCTGCCGCCGGGACTACAGAAGAACAAAAATAAACACACCCGAGCGTCATGGTCGGAAAGCAAAAAGCCTCCTCACGGGCGATTGAAATAGCGATTACCGGCACCTGTAGTGGAACATTGGTCATCTGACGGCCAAGACCATCCTGTGGGTTTTGCAGCCGGATACGGATATCTTATATTTTGTGTATGGGAGGTGTTAAGATCATGAAGCGAAAGTGCAGACTACGTGGGGTAGCGTTCTTTCTGGCGATATGTGCGAGTGTTATCTCCGCGTGCATCTGCGTTCTGCTGATGGCCGGGGAGTACCACTCGGCACGCTTCGAACTGGGTACTTACAATCACGAACTCCAGGGCTGGGAGGCTTGCCGCCAGACGCAGCTCACTTATTTTGAGGCCAACAACGAGGCCGTCAGCTTGTGCGTACGGAATCTGGAAGAGGCGAGGGCAAATTTCTGGGTCAAGCTTCCGAGGGCGCAGTTGATAGGTTTGTTCATAGCGGGAGGTTTAGGCAGTGCCACCGGGGCTTACCTGGCCACCTACGGTATTGTCTGGTTCGCCGGGATGGTCATCTCCAGGTTCGCCATGGCGATGGCCGTCTGTTTTCGGGGCACGCCAAAAGTGCAAATCCACCGATAGGCATTACTTCGCCCGAGTCTCCCGAAGATGCGTCACAACAATGGGCGATACAGGACTCGAACCTGTGACTTCCTGCGTGTAAAGCAGGCGCTCTAGCCAACTGAGCTAATCGCCCCGATACTCTTCGCATAAAAGAGCCTGAACGAAGCCGCCGCACTTGATGTCAGCAGCAACTACGGCC
>JBDREF010000064.1:0-21708 GCA_043820045.1 Planctomycetota bacterium
AATCGGCATTGGCACCAAAGGCAGTCCGGCCGCCGGCGGCGCAGGAACGATGTACTTCGACGACATTCGGCTGTACCGGTAGGTTTTCAAGAGACTATGAAAGCGGCAGGCAATTGAGCTGCCGATATAATGAGTGTGCACGAATCCGGGGCCTATACTGATTCGCCCGGTATAGGCCCCTTTTGTTTTGCTCTAAGCCTGACTCTGAGAATATGTAAAAGGCATGGCTCAGGGGCAAGACTTTGGCCATCGCAGGCATGGTCTTCTCGGCGGCAATACTTGTTGTCTATTCGTTCAATTTGGTGCATTCGGCGTCAGGGCATGTACATTAGGATTCTACGGTGGCGACTTCGACTTGCTCCGCAGTGGGCGCATCGCCTGCCCGAAGTGCATTTTTCGATTTGCCGCGTCTCCGCTACCTGATCGCTCGTAGCTGCGTTCACTTTACTCTAACCGGCGCTGATACTGTTATTCTTGTTCGGTATGATGAAATGGTCGGGCACCGGGAAGTGCGAGCACAGCAGCAGGGCCTCCTTGCCGACCTCTTCAATTACGGATTCGTTGTCGATGTTCTCGGCGACTTTGTTTATCAAATCTGCGATCTGCCGGGCCTGCTCTTCTTTCATGCCGCGGGTGGTTATCGCGGGCGTACCGATGCGCAATCCGCTGGGATTGGCCGGCGGAGCGGGGTCGCTGGGAATGCTGTTGTAGTTGGTGACGATCCGGGCCCTGTCCAACGCCTTGGCCAGTTTTTTGCCGGATATATTCTTGTTTCTAAGGTCGATCAACATCAGGTGGTTGTCCGTTCCGCCGGAGGAGAGATTGAAGCCGTATTCGAGCAGCATCTCGGAAAGGGCTTTTGCGTTCTTTACTATCTGCTTTGCGTAGGCAACGAACTCCGGCGTATCCGCTTCGGCCATTGCTACCGCTACGGCGGTCATCGTGTGCATGTGAGGCCCGCCCTGAAGCCCGGGAAAGACGGCCCTGTCCACGGCTCTGGCGTGCTCGGCCCTGCACAGGAGAATTCCGCCGCGCGGACCTCTTAGCGTCTTGTGCGTCGTGCTGGAAACGATATCGGCATGCGGCACGGGACTGTTGTGAATCCCGGCTACGACGAGGCCGGCGACGTGGGCGATATCGCTGATATGATACGCGCCGACCTCTTTTGCTATCCGGCCGAACGCCTCGAAGTCAATCTCCCTCGGGTACGCCGTGGCGCCCGAAATGATGATCCTGGGCCTGTGCTTTTTGGCAAGCTCCTCGACATAGTTATAGTCGATTCGTCCCGTTTCGGGGTTCACGGGGTAGGATACGGACTTGAAGAATCTGCTGGTGAGCGAGACTTTGCCGCCGTGCGTGAGATGCCCGCCGTCTATATGCGACATTCCCATAATCGTATCGCCTGGGTTTATCAGTGCGGCGTAGGCGGCCAGGTTCGCAACCGAGCCGGAATAGGGCTGGACGTTGGCGTGGTCGGCGCCGAAGAGCTTTTTCGCCCGCTCCTGGGCCGTTTTTTCGATCAGGTCGGTGACCTGCTGGCCTTCGTAATATCGGCGACCCGGGTAGCCCTCGGCGTACTTGTTGGTCAGGCAGCCGCCGCTGGCCAGCATTACAGCTCTGGATACGTAGTTCTCAGACGGAATCAGGCGGATCGACCCGCTCTGCCGCGCTTTTTCCTGTCGCATCAGCTCGTAAATCAGCGGGTCGTAATGCTCAAGTGCATTTACCATATTCGTTGCTCCGTAAACCGGCTTTTTTGCGTCTTTTCAGTATTCCCAACGCCCAAAAAGTGCGTTCGGACTCTTCTTATAGCATAATCTCATTTCTTGGACAAGCTATTTATTTGTTGACAGAATTTGGCCGAAGACTATTATACGGGGTTCTGAGAATGCAGAAGAAAACTGATTTGGTAAGAGAGAGTATGCCGCAGGAAGATGACCAGTCGCCGGCAAAGGCCAGGGCTTTCTTCGATAAAGCCGAGAAAGTAGCCGAGACGGACAATTTCGATTACGCAATCGATATGTACATGCAGGGTCTGCGTTACGCTCCCGATGCGTTGGAAGAAGGTCATCTGCCGCTGTGCGAACTGGCTCTGCACAGGCAGGGGAAAAAGGGCAAGAAACCTTCCATGATGGACCGGGTGAAGCATCTTGGAGGCAAAACGCCGCTCGACCAGATGCTCAACGCCGAATACCTCTTCGCCAAGCACCCCGATCATCTGCCGTATGCCGAGGCGATGCTCAAGGCGGCGGTGGCCGGCGGTTATAACAGGACGGCCAGTTGGATTGCCAACCTGATATTCCAGACGAATAACGCCGCCAAGAAACCGTCCGTAGATACGTATCTGCTGCTGAAAAACAGCTATTCGGCCATCGGCGAATTCGACAAGGCAATTGCCGCGTGCCAGCGAGCCGCCAGACTCAGGCCCGACGACGGGGCACTGTCCGACGAGTTCAAAAACCTCTCCGCCGAGCTGACCATGGCCAGGGGCAAATATGACGGCGAGGGTGATTTCCGCAAATCCATCAAAGACCGGGAAAGCCAGGAAAAGCTCCAGGCCCAGGCCGGCGTTGTGAAAACTGAAGATTACCGTGCAAACGCCGTCGAATATGCAAGAGAAAAATTCGCCCAGGACCCGAACCTGCCGGCTAACATCCTCGAGCTGGCCGAAGTCCTTTCGGACATGGAGGACGAGAAGGTCGAAGAGGAGGCTATCGCCCTGCTGGAAAACGCATACAAGGCCAGGAGCGACTTCAGCTTTCATCGAAAGGCGGGCCTGCTGCGGATCAAGCAGCTCAGGAGAAAGATAAGAGAGGCGAAAACAGCCCTGGAAGCCAAACCGGAGGATGCCCAGGCCAAAGCCGAACTCAAAGAATTGTCGAAACAATTGGACACCTTCGAGCTGGAACATTACCGGCTCTGCGTGCAGAACTACCCGACCGACGTAGGAGCCAAATTCGATTATGCCCTTCGTTTGCTCGCGCACCAAGAGTACGACGAGGCAATCCCACTGTTCCAGGAGGCACAGAGGGACCCGAGACGAAAGATTGCGGCGATGAATCACGTGGGATTCTGCTTTTTTGCCAAGGGCTGGACCGAGGACGCCATCGACATCTTTACCAAGGCTATAGAATCCCACGAAATAAAAGATGATGACGTAGGCAAAGAATTGCGGTATAATCTGGCACAGGCTTACGAACTACTGGGTGATACGCATAAGGCGCTGGATATTTATCGCAAAATCGCCCAGCTCGACTTCGCGTACAGAGACGTAAGCCGACGTGTGGATGAATTGAGAAAAAGCCAGAACAAGAATTGAAAATGGCAGAGATTATTACAAAAGAGAGCCCCTTCTCACCCGGCCGGCCGGTCCAGCCCGAGTTCTTCGTCGCCCGGATCAAGGAGGTACAGAGATTAGAGAGGGCCATCAGGCAAACGGTTTCCGGCCGAAATGAAAACATTTTCGTTACAGGACAAAGAGGGATTGGAAAAAGCTCGTTATCCATGTTTGTCCGACACCTTGCGGAGAAGGAATATAGCCTGGTCGGCAGCCACTGCTATCTGGGCGGCGTCAGAAGCCTGGAGGAGATGATGGGAGCAATTTTCCAGAAACTTCTGCAGGACTGCACAGACAAATCTCTATTCGACAAACTGAAGAAGGGCTTTGGGAACTACGTAAAAAGCCTGACACTCTTTGGGGTAGGGGTTGAATTCACAAAGGACAAGAGTGAGCTTCGGACGTTGGTTGACAATTTCCTCCCGGTCCTGCGACAGGTATATGAACAGAGCCTGGCGAGCGATAAGAAAGGCTTGGTTCTTATACTCGATGATATGAACGGCATCACCGATGTCCCACAGTTTTCCCAATATCTGAAGAGTTTTGTTGACGAATTAGCAACTTCGGGCAAGCCCCTGCCGCTTCTTCTTGTGCTCGTTGGACTACCGGAAAGAAGGAATGATCTCATAAAACATCAGCCTTCAGTGGCAAGGATTTTCGATATAGTGGACTTACCTCCGATGAGCAACAGCGAATCCGAAGATTTCTTCACAAATATGTTCGGCAGACAAAATATTTCCGTCGCCAGCGAGGCTCTTTCTCTGATGGTGGCACTATCAGGCGGTCTGCCGATGCTTATGCACGAAGTGGGTGATGCGGTTTTCTGGCAGGACTCGGATGGCCGAATAGACCTATCGGACGCAAAACAGGGAATAGCTGAGGCCGCGAGAAATGTGGGTCGGAAACATATCGGCGCACAGGTAGCAGATGTGCTAAAAAACAAAACCTACTCTTCAATTCTTCTACGGATGGGAAAAAAGCTGCCGATAGGATCTACTTTCAAACGCCAGGAGCTTCTAAAACAAAACGCATCTGAAAAGGAACGGAAGAATCTGGACAATTTCTTGAGCAAGATAAAGAAGATGGGTATCATGAAGGATGCCGAAGTCCGTGGTGAATACACGTTTGTAAATCCCCTTTACCATCTGTATGTGTGGTATGAGGCCAAGAACCAGACAGATTAAGAATACTTGCGGATATGTAATGGCAAGTTTCAAAAGTAAGAAAACCGAACCAACCTCTCAGTGAGAATTTGGAGTAGAGTAACAAAAGTACTTAGGAGAATACAGTGGCACATTCGTTACAGTCGAAAAAGAGAGCAAGACAGAACACCAAGAAGAGGACTATAAATCGGGCGCGTAAGAGCCAGATAAAGACGCAAATCAAGCATTTCGAAACGACTCTTGGCAATGGCGAGGTCGAAGCGGCAGGCGAGCAGCTCAAGACCCTCACCAGGAAACTGGATAAGACCGCCGCCACGAGCACGATGCACAAGAGGACAGCGGCCAGAAAGAAATCACGTCTCACAAAGCGATTGAACGCCGCCAAGGCAAAAAAGAGTTGATGAATAAATTAGCCACTCGATGTTTGTGACTATTGGATCTGAATCACAAGTAGCAGGACCCCGCCCTGAGCGCATTTGAATGCGTTCAGGGCCGATTCACTACCCGGATGGACGGCTTCTTCTCGATACTCGATGTCAGATGCTCGATGCCATTTCGAGCAAATCGCAGCCGAACCGAGACACGGAGCAGCCTGCCTTGAGCGACGTCGAATAGGAAACGGAGAGGACCCCCGGGACAATCTATTTGACTTTTTTATTCCTTCCTTTAAGAGCGGAGCCGGTTACAATATCAACAGGAAAACATTTTATATCTATATGGAGAGATCCTGCCAGGGATCGGTATGACAAATGCCTGAAATTTTCAAAAATCAAATAATCAAAATACTCAAACACGCCGACTACGAGCCGCTTAAGCTCGCCCAGTTGGCCAAAGCATTAGACGTAGACTCGGATGATTATCCGCAGTTCAAAGCCGCCTTCGACCAGTTGCGGCAGGCCGGACACGTTGTGGTCGGCGCGAGGAACCTCGTGAGCCTGCCGGCCTTAGCGGGCCAGATCGTCGGAACGTTCAGGGCAAATCCAAGGGGGTTCGGCTTTATCATGCCCCTCGAACCCAACTCGCACGGGGACCTGTTCATACCGCCGAGCGCCAAAGGCGACGCGATGAGCGGCGACATCGTCATCGCAAAAGTCAGAAAGGAAGGCAGACGCGGCGGCGAGATGCGCTACAGCGGCGAAATCATCGAAGTCCTCGAACGGGCCCAAAACAAGTTCGTCGGGACCCTCGTGAAACATCCGGAGGCATGGGTCGTCGAGCCGGACGGGCGAAGTTTCTTCGACCCCATCTCCGTGGACGACGTAGGTGCAAAAGGAGCTAAGGAAAAAGACAAGGTCGTGGTCGAGATACTTACCTACCCGACGGAAAAGTACCTGGCGCGCGGCGTTATCGTCGAGGTGTTGGGCAAAGCGGGACGGTACGATACCGAGATAAAATCAACTATCTATCGGTATCATCTGCCGGGCGAATTCGACGCCGGCTGCATCGAGCAGGCGCGCCGGGCCGCCGCGGGATTCAAGCCCGAGAAAGCCGGCAAGCGGGAAGATATCACGCGCAAAGTGATCATTACTATAGACCCGCCGGATGCGAAAGACTTCGACGATGCGATAAGCATTGAAAAGGATTCCGCCGGCAACTGGATACTGGGCATCCACATTGCGGATGTGAGCAGTTTCGTCACGGCCGATTCGCCGCTCGACGTCGAGGCAAAGGACCGTGGAAACAGCGCGTACCTGCCCGGCAAGACAATCCCGATGCTGCCGGAGATTCTGAGCAACGGCATTTGCAGCCTGCAGCCGGACCAGAAACGATTCGCCAAGAGCGTCTATCTGACTTACGACCGCAGCGCCAACATCGTCTCCCGCAGTTTTGCAAACAGCATCATAAAATCCACTCAACGTCTGACCTACGTGCAGGCCGAGAGGATTTTGAAGGGCCACACAAAAGACGCCAGCCCCAAGGTGATCGAGCTGCTCAAAGATATGGAGGCGCTGAGTCGCGCGATTGAAGAGCGAAGAAGGAATAACGGCATGATACATCTGGACCTGCCCGAGGTCGAGCTGGAGATGGATAAATCCGGACAGGTCGTTGACGCTCATCCCGCCGACGACAGCTACACGCACACGATAATCGAGATGTTCATGGTCGAGGCAAACGACGCCGTAGCCGCCCTGCTCGACAGGCTCAATATCCCCTTCATGCGGCGGATTCATCCGGAACCGGATTCACTGAGCACGAAGAATCTCATCAAGCTGCTCAAAGCATTCGGATTCTCTTTGCCGCGAAGTCCGGGCCGCCGGGCCATCCAGGATTTGCTGGCGGCGGTCAAAGGCGCGGACTTTTCGTTCGCCGTGAATCTGGCCGTACTGCGAAGCTTCGAGAAGGCACAGTACGCCCCGCTGAATATCGGCCATTACGCCCTGGCTTCGACGCACTATTGTCACTTCACCAGTCCCATCCGGCGGTATGCGGACTTGATGGTCCACCGGGTACTGGAATGCCACCTGCAGGGCAAGCCCGCCCTCAAGGAGCAGGAACAGAACCTGACGGAGGTCGGCAAGCACATAACCTTCACCGAGCAGCGGGCCGAGGACGCCGAGAGGGAGCTGAAGGCGGTGCTGATACTGCAAATGCTCAGCAGGAAGATCGGCGAGGAGCTTGACTGCGTCGCTACCGGCCTGACAGGCTTCGGGGTGTTCGTGCAGTCGAAAAAGTACGGCATAGAAGGACTCATCCGCATGGAAGACCTGGGGCCGGACACATGGAAGTTCGACGAAAAGACGCAGCGCATCGTCGGCGAACGCTCGGGCGGCAGCGTCCACCTGGGCCAGGCCGTAAAGGTGCGTATAGTCTCGGTGAACGTCCACGCACGTCAGTTAAATGTCACCCCCGCCGAGCCGTTAGCCAAGGCGCCGGCGCAGCGTAGTAAGGACAAGCCGCGAAAGGCCCGAAGAAATAAGGCGAAACGGCCAAGACGTAAGGCCAAGCGGTAATTCGAAGACCTTATTTCCGGAATCGGGAGTGTGGATAATGGGCGTGAAGGTTGTTGGAATAGTGGGAAGTTATCGAAAAGGCAGAACCATCGACAGCGCGGTTTCCGCCGTCCTCGAAGGAGCCGAGGCCGCCGGCGCCAAAACGAAAAAGATCTACCTGCTCGATATGCGTATTGAGTTTTGTTCGAATTGCAGAAGCTGCATGCAGGAAAAAGGCGGGCCGGCGAGGGGTAAATGCGTTCATAACGACGACATGGACGGCATACTTGCAGAAATCGACCAGGCCGATGCGATAGTGCTGGCAGCGCCGGTCAACGTGGGCAACGTGACGGCTATTATGAAGAGGTTCGTCGAGAGGCTGGCGCCGTATGCCTACTGGCCCTGGGGCGAAGCTCCCGCCCCCGCCCCCCGCCCCCCGGGTTAGAAAACGAAAAAAGAAAGCGGTTACAATCACCTCCGGCGCATGCCCGGCATTTGTCGGAAAAATCGCGTTTCGCAGCACGCTGAGCCTGTTGAAGACGGCTGCAAAGTTCATGGGGGCGGAAGTGACGAAATCACTCTACTTCGGGCTGGTCGCAGGGATGGAAGATTCGCAGTTGTCGGATAAGGCGCTGCTCAAGGCGCACAGAGTCGGGGAAAAGCTGACCTTGGGATTACAAGCATGGAAATGAACGAATATTCACCCCGCCCATTGAGCGACCGCATTGATTTCTTGACATCCCGCGCCAATTTTGCCATACTTACCCCTTTTGATTGATTATTGCTAACTGATTATTGCTTTTTGGAGTAGCACATGAGAGCGTCTGAGATGAAGAAGGGTCTGACCGTCAAGATAGACAACAAACTGTATGCAATTGTTGACTATCAGCACGTCAAATTAGGCAAAGGCGGTGCGGTTTTTCAGACAAAGTTGAAGAGCCTGATGGACGGCTCGATTCAAAATATCCGCCTCCGCGCGGAGGAATCGGTCGAAGAGGCATTCCTGGACAAGAGGACATACGAATACCTGTACTCATCCGGAACCGAGCACGTTATGATGGATATCACGACGTACGACCAGATTGCTCTCGACGACGATGCGTTCGGCGACGGGCAGAAATACCTCAAACCCAATACCCAACTGCAGGTCAGCATGTACGAGGGTAAGCCGGTCGTAGTGACACTGCCCAATACGGTGGATCTGGAAGTGACCGACACGGCGCCAGAAATCAAAGGGGCTACCGCGACGAATCAGAACAAGCCGGCGACGCTGGAGACCGGCCTGGTCGTGCAGGTGCCGCCGTTCATCAAGCTCGGCGAGCTTATTCGTATCGATACCAGAACCGGCGAATATGTAACGCGAGTCAAGGAATGACACTTTTGATGTCATTGCCGCACAGGCTGGAATCCATATACCGACGTCCGCGGATCCCCGCTTTCGCAGGGATGACAGGAAAGTACGATGGCATTTGACAAAGTAAGCAAAGCGCTTATCAAAGTATTCGGCTCCCGCAACGAGCGAATGGTCAAGGCGTACTCGGTTATCGCACAACAGGCGGCCGAGTTCGAAGAACGGTTCAAAGGACTCGACGACGAGGCCCTCAAGGCCAGGACCGCCGAGTTCAAAGCAGCCCTCAAAGCAGGGACCAGGCCCGAGGACATTCTGCCCGAAGCCTTTGCAGTCGTCCGTGAGGCGGCGAGGCGAAACGTCGAGATGCGGCATTTCGACGTGCAGCTCATAGGCGGCAATGTCCTCTACGAGGGCAAGATCGCCGAGATGGCGACCGGCGAGGGCAAAACCTTAGTGGCCACGCTGGCGGCGTACCTTGTTCATCTGACCGGACGAAGGATCCACATAGTCACGGTCAACGATTATCTGGCCAAGCGCGACGCCGAATGGATGGGGCCGGTCTATGAGGCCCTGGGGCTGACCTTCGGCGCAATCCAGGCGGACATGGACACCGCCGGCGACGAGAGAAAGAATCAGTACGCCCGCGACATAACCTACGGCACAAACAACGAGTTCGGCTTCGACTATCTCCGCGACAACATGAAGATCTCCCTGCGGCAGATGGTCCAGGGCTCGCTGGAATACGCGATAATCGACGAAGTCGATTCGATTCTGGTCGACGAGGCCAGGACGCCGTTGATCATATCGGGCCCGGCGTTCGACGACGTCACCAGATACGGCAAGGCCGACCAGGTAGCCAGAAAGCTCCTCAGCCTCCAAAGCGGCTACGACCGTCTCAAGAGACAGATTGACGCCGCCGAGCGAACTGTAGCCAACGCCCAGGGCGAACTGTCCGACGCAAAGAAAGATAAAGACAGCAAGCGAATGGAGAAGGCCCACCAGGCAATCGAGAAGAACCAGGCCGAGCGCGAAACCGCCGAAGCACAATTAGGCGGCGCTACCCAGTATTACGAAGTCGAGCACGACAGAAAAGCGGTACATCTTACGCACGAGGGAGTGGGTGCCGCCCAGGAAATAGCCGGCGTAGGTTCCTTTTTCACCGGCTCCAACATGGAGTGGCCGCATCTTCTGGAGCAGAGCCTGCGGGCGCATGTCACCTTCGAGCGGGAGAAAGACTACGTAGTGATGGACGGCAAGGTCATTATCGTCGATGAATTCACCGGCCGTTTGATGCACGGCAGGCAATGGTCCGACGGGCTCCATCAGGCGGTCGAGGCGAAAGAGGCCGTCACGGTCAAGGAAGAGAGCCAGACGCTCGCGACCATAACGCTTCAGAACTTCTTCAAGCTCTACGACCAGATAGCGGGAATGACCGGCACCGCCGCAACCGAAGCCGAAGAGTTCATGAACATCTACAAGCTCGAAACCGTCGTGATACCGACCAACGAGCCCTGCATAAGAGACGACCGGGAAGATGCCATATATAAATCGCTGCCGGAAAAGTTCAATGCAATCGTCGAGGAGATAAACGAAATCAGCTCGGCCGGCAGACCCCTGCTCATCGGCACAATCAGCATAGAAAAGAGCGAGGCCCTGTCGGCGGCGCTGAAGAAAAAATTCGGCCTCGACCACGAGGTCCTCAACGCCAAACAGCACGCAAGAGAAGCGGTCATTGTCGCCAAGGCCGGCCAGCAGCACGAAACCCGGGACGGCAGGATGCGGGGCAACGTGACAATCGCCACGAACATGGCCGGCCGCGGCACCGACATCAAGCTCGGTCCCGGGGTCGCACAAATCGGCGGGCTGCACATCCTCGGCACGGAGCGCCACGAAGCCAGGCGAATCGACAACCAGCTTAGAGGCCGGGCGGGCAGACAGGGCGACATGGGCTCGAGCCAGTTCTTTCTGTGTTTCGACGACGACCTGATGCGGGTTTTCGCCCCGGAGTGGACGGTCAAGGCGCTATCCTGGATAGGCTGGGAAGAGGGACAGCCAATCTACCACAAGCGGATAAGCAAAGGCATCGAGAAAGCGCAGAAAAAGGTCGAAGAACGAAACTTCGAGGTGCGAAAGAGCCTGCTCGAATACGACGAGGTGATGGACCGCCAGCGAAAGTTTTTCTACCGGCGCAGACGCCAAATCCTGGCCGGCAAAAAGCTCAAGAGCATGATCCAGGAGATGATCGACGCGGCGATAAATAAGAACTGCGACACCATTCTCAGCGACGATTACCCGTCGAAGTGCATCATCGAATGGGCAAGAACGAATTTCGGCGCGGACCTGAGGATCTCCGAAACCGCGGATGCTACAGTCGAAGAGATTGAGCAGACAATCAAACAGAAGACCAAAGACAACGCCGCCAACAACATATCTCTGTCGATGGGCGAGTACCTGGAAGAATACGGCGACCCGCACACGTGGGACGTTTCAGGCTTGTGCAAATGGGCTATGAGCGCCTTCAAGGTCAGTTTGAGCCCCGCCAAGATCAAGCAGCAGTCGCCGGAAGAGATCGAAGAGCAGTTGGTTTCGGCCGCGTGTGAACAAGTCGAGAAGAAAGATTGCTCGCAGCTTGTCGAATTTCTGAAGGAGGATTTTTCTGTCCGCACGTTTGTCGAATGGGCGCGGGCCAAATTCGACATAAAACTTGACATCGGCGAGTTGACGAACCTCAAGGCTGCAGAGATCCGTGAGCAACTCAGCGAGAAAACCACCGAACGGTACAAACAGCGAGAAATCGAATATCCCGTCGAATTCGCGATGAACATGGTTTACGGCCCGCAAGGGGCCAATGTCTATGCCTTCGAAGCCCTCGCCGACTGGGCCAACAGGAAGTATAACGCCGGCCTTACGGTGGAAAACATACAGGACGCCAAGCCGCGAGCACTCCATAAGCAACTGCTCGAATTGAGCCGGAGCTTCAACGACGGCCAACTCGACCGGGAACTTTCCGAGAAGATTGCAGCTCTGAGCAGACCCGAGCTGCTGAACTGGGCCAACGAGAGATTCGAGGCATCCCTAACTGAAAACGACCTTCCGGCCGACGGCCCGGAACTCAAAGACACCCTGTCCGAAGTGGCCAAGGATTTCCTGCACGCCGAACTCAGCGACCTCGAACGATATGTCCTGGTCCAGGTTTACGATAGTACGTGGAAAGACCATCTCTATTCGATGGACCATCTCAAAGGGAGTATCTGGATGCGGTCATGGGCGGAGAAGGACCCGAAAACCGAATTCAAACGCGAAGGCTCCCGCATGTTCGAGGAAATGCTCGAAACAATCGAGGACCGGGTGACGGATATTATTTTCAAGGTGCATCTGGAAGCCGGCGCCAGGGCCAGGAGCGTCTGGAACGTCAGTGCAACGAGTCACGACGAGGTTGGTCAGTTCGCAATGGCCGAGCGCCAGCGCGCCGCCGCCCAGGCGCCGCAAGGCGAGGTTAAGGTCAAGCAGATCAAACTCGAAACTCCCAAAGTCGGCCGTAACGACCCCTGTCCGTGCGGCAGCGGCAAAAAATACAAAAAATGCTGCGGAAAGAACCCATAAGAAAATCTTAAGGAGACACGCATGTTCAACGGTATCTTTCGAATCCCCCAACCGGTCAACGAACCTTGCCTGCAGTACGCGCCGGGCAGTCGCGAACGAGCGGAGTTGTCGGCCAAGCTCAAAGAAATGCTGAACGGCCAGATTGACGTTCCAATGATAATCGGCGGCGAGGAAGTGCGAAACGGCAATACCGCCGATATTCGCTGCCCGCACGACCATCAGCACATTCTGGGCAAGTATCACCAGGCGGACGGCGAGTTTGCCATCAAGGCCGTGGACGCGGCTCAGGAAGCCAAGAAGCAGTGGGGCCGGATGCCCTGGGAATCGCGGGCGGTGGTTCTGCTCAAGGCCGCGGAGCTGCTGGCCGGCAAATATCGCCAGACGCTCAACGCAGCAACGATGCTGAACACGAGCAAGACGCCTCACCAGGCGGAGATCGACGCTGCGTGCGAGCTGATTGACTTCTGGCGCTTCAACCCGCATTTTATGGAGGAGGTATATGGCGACCAGCCCATGTCCACGCCCGGCGTACTTAATTACATGGAGCATCGTCCGCTGGACGGCTTTGTCCTGGCGCTGACGCCGTTCAACTTTGCCTCCATCGCAGGCAACCTCCCGACCGCTCCTGCTCTGATGGGCAATACGGTAGTCTGGAAGCCGGCATCGGCCGCCGTACTGCCGGCGTATTTCATTATCAAAATACTCGAAGAAGCCGGTATGCCGCCCGGAGTTATCAACCTGGTTCCCGGTCCCGGCCCGGTCGTCGCACCGCCGGCGCTGGACGACGTCAGGCTCGGCGGCATCCACTTTACCGGAAGCACGTACGTCTTCTCGACGATCTGGCTGGCCGTCGGCAAAGATATTCGCAAGTACGTCTCGTATCCGCGAATCGTCGGCGAGACCGGCGGCAAGGACTTTATCTTCGCGCACACCAGCGCCGATACCGAGGCACTCGTGACCGCTTTGGTGCGTGGCGCATTCGAATATCAGGGGCAGAAATGTTCGGCTGCTTCGCGGGCGTACATACCCGATTCGTTATGGCCCGAAGTCAGAGACCGGCTGTTAAGCACGATCGGGGAGATTAAGATGGGCGACGTATGCGACTTTAAGAACTATATGGGTGCGGTTATCGATAAGAAGGCTTTCGATACGATTCGCGAGTATATCGAATTCGCGAAGAGTTCGCCCGTGATGGATATTATCGCCGGCGGCGGATGCGACGACTCGACCGGGTACTTCATCGAGCCGACCGTCGTGGTAAGCAGGGAGCCGAAGTCCAGGCTGATGGTCGAAGAGATATTCGGGCCGGTACTGACGATATACGTCTATCCGGAAGGCGAATACGAACAGGCGCTGGAGTTGTGCGACCAGACCTCTCCTTACGCGCTGACGGGAGCGATTTTTGCCCTTGATCGGGGCGCGATTGTCAGGGCGATGGACACGCTGCGCCACGCCGCGGGCAACTTCTACGTAAACGACAAGCCAACCGGCGCGGTCGTTGCCCAGCAGCCCTTCGGCGGCACACGGGCGTCCGGCACAAACGACAAGGCCGGTAGCTGGCTGAACTTAGAGCGATGGGTCTCACCCCGCGCCATTAAGGAAACCTTCCTGCCGCCGCGCGACTTCCGCTACCCCTACATGGCCGACGCATAACCGCCGCAGCGATAGCAGGCTCACAACAAATCCAAAGCCGAAGGTACGAGACAGACGCTTCTGTACCTTCGGCTTTTTCCATTCCAGCCTCCGCACAGACTGCGAAAAATCCAGAGAATCGGGCGCCTCGGCCGATGATACAATAACTTGGGCCGTTTTTTGCTTTGGACACTATACTCGACGCGGGTAGAATATGGTGAAGCTACCTGCGAAAGGCTTTTGATGAGAAGAGTTGAAGACTTAAGACTGGCACGGAATGAGCGGAATTCGCTGCTTGAGGCGTCCCAGGCTCTGAGGTCGGACCTGCCCGTAACCCGTATCATATTGTTCGGTTCAAAAGCCCGCGGCGCCGATCAACCGGACTCTGACATCGACCTGCTCATACTGACTCGCGACCCGGTCAACAGCACACTGCGCGGGGCCATCTCGGACAGGTTGGCCGACATCAATCTTCGCAATGATGTTTTGCTGACATCCGTTGTCGTATCGGAAAAGGAGTGGTCGAGCGGGTTGATTCGCTACACGTTAATTCACAGCGAAGTCGAAAGAGACGGTTGCGAAATATGAATGAGGGCGAAGCTCGAAAAACTCTAATCGGACTGTGGATGCAAAAAGCTGAAGAGTCGCTGGCTTCGACTGAACTTGAGCTAAACGCAGGTCATGCAAATTTTGCCGTGAACCGGTTGTATTACGCTTGTTTCTACGCAGCGACAGCGCTTCTATTGCGAGACGGCAAACAGTTTGCGAGGCATTCAGCGGTAAAGTCCGAATTTGGCCGGACTTATATCAAGCCCGGCCGGGTAGATGTAAAATGGAACAAGTTTTACCAGAAGCTATTTGACGACAGACAGGAGGGCGACTATATCCCCACAACCACATTTGATGCATCGGAGGTTTCCGCACGCCTTCAGCAGGCTCGTGAATTCATAGATTTAGTTCGGGGCCTTATTGAGGCCGAATGAACTGCGAGCCGGTAACTGTGAACCAAAGAACTCGCTTTGCCCTCTGGTCTCTTAGGCTCAAGCCTAATCCTACATTTCACGAATTTCATTAGTGCACCATCGATTTTTCGGTTGTAGTGGTCGGCCGGACGGCTAAATTTCAGAGAACTGGGCGGGCGAGCCGATGATAGAGTAATGGAGGGGGAGTTTGTTTGAGGACGAATACTTGCCGGTACGAGGTGGTAGATGGCAGAAGGGCGTAAGAAACTGAATGTTTTGCCGCTGATTATTATCGCTGCGGCGATAATTGGGCTGGCCTACCTTGGCCGGGAACCCTATAGGGCCGTTGCGACGATACAGCAGCTTCTGACCGAGAACAGGCAGCTCAAGCAGGCAATAACCAACCTTACGGCCGAAGAGCAGATCGGATATGCCAAGGTTATCAACCAGGAAATGAAGGAAGGCGAGCTTTTCACGACGATAAAGTTCGTCGAGACGGCAAGAAACGACAAGCTCAAGAAGATTCTGGAGAAGGAATACACCATCGCCGGCGATATCATCCACTTCGACGCCCTGATCGTCAAGTTCGGCAATAAAATGGTGATGGACGGCAGGACGCGGGCCTTGTACATGTGGCGGCGCGTTTACGGCGAAAGGATGACGCCCCGGGAGGGCTATCCAATCGAAGCGCCCGGGACCGAGCCGCAAAGGTATAGCGATATGCTCGAATTGCTGCCGCCCGAAGAAAGGCAGATGTTCTGGACGCACATCTGGGAGCTGGCAAACGACCCCGAGAAGCTCAGAGAATACGACATCGACGCCATCTACGGCAACGCCGTCTATTCGAGGCTCAGAGAAGGTCTCATATACATCTTCAAAATCAGCCCGACCGGCCAGGTCTATCCGGAAATCGTCCCGGATATATAGAAAGGCGCCTGTGAGCGTCAAGTAAGAACAGCATGGGCTAAAGCCCATCCTACAGTTCTAAAGGCACTCTAACGAAGCATAAATTGCCATTTCTGCTTTAGGCACACCCAAGGTGGAGCACCGCCGAAAAATCCATTCAAATAGTTCCAATAGACCCGTCGGCTGCGCTCGGGGTGACGGGGAATAGGGATTCCGGCCTGGCTCAGGGAATAGGTCGATTCACCCGGCGATTCGGTTCTTGATTGACGCTGCCTGCGCGGTGGGTTATTGTATGGCTCGAAAGTTTGACCCGGGCCTTTGGGGATTTTGGATAATGAACGGACACACCGATTTCGATATCGCTGTAATAGGCGGAGGTATTGTCGGCCTGGCATCGGCCTACAAGATCACCCTCAGCCATCCCGAAGTTCGCATCGCCGTAGTGGATAAGGAGGACCGATTAGCGGCCCATCAGACCGGGCACAACTCCGGCGTAATCCACTCAGGGCTGTACTACGAACCCGGCTCAACCAAGGCCGTAACTTGTGCCGAAGGGCGAAAAGAGCTTATCGCCTTTGCCAAAAAGCACAAAATCCCGTACGAAATCTGCGGCAAAATAATCGTTGCAACGCGGCAAAAAGAGCTGGTCAACCTCGAAAGGATCCTCCAGAAGGGCCGGGAAAACAACATTGAAGGGCTCGAAATAATCGGGCCCGAGGAAATCAAGGAGGCCGAACCCCTCTGTGAAGGCATCGCCGCCATAAGAGTGCCGTCTGCGGGGATCATCGATTTTGTCAAGGTCGCAGAGAAGCTGGCCGAGCTTGTGGTGAAGAACGGCGACGGCAACAGAATCCTCGTCTCAAACGAGGTAACAGCACTGGACAAGCACGATTTCTATACGAAAGTCATCACAAATCGGGACTCTTTCGGCGCGAAGTATATCATCAACTGCGGCGGACTTCAGTGCGACAGAATCGCAAAGATGGACAGCGTCCATCCCGGCATGCGAATAGTGCCCTTCCGCGGCGACTACTACGAACTGACCGAAGAGGCCAGAGAAAAGGTCAAAGGCCTGATATATCCCGTGCCGGACCCGGCCTTTCCGTTTCTCGGGATTCATTTTACCCGCATGATTGACGGCGGCGTCGAGTGCGGGCCGAACGCGGTCTTCTCTTTCAAGCGGGAGGGTTACGGCAAAACGGATTTCAATCTGACGGACTGCTGGGATTCCCTGTCCTACGGCGGAACATGGAAGCTGTTTCTCAGGTACTGGAGATACGGGCTGGGCGAATACGCCAGGGCGTTCTCAAGGAAACGGTTCCTGCGGGAACTGCAAAGACTTGTGCCTTCGCTTCAGGACGAGGACATAAAGCCCTGCAAAGCAGGCGTGCGGGCCCAGGCGCTGGCGCCGAACGGCGGGCTTATCGACGATTTCAAAATAGAAAGACAAAGAAACTCGATTCACGTTTTGAACGCCCCATCGCCGGCGGCGACGGCGTCATTAGCCATCGGCGATCACATTAGCCGTATGGCAACGGAATACTTTAAGCTCAGAGACTAATACACCTGGTGCAGCTCTGTTGGGAAGGTTGGAACATGATAGACTTGAAGGAAAAGGACTACGTAGCCGTGGTGCAATGTCACATCGTCAAGGAACGCTGCCCCGGCTATAACTGCGAGCGGGCGTTCCACGAACGCACCGGCGGTTTTGCCGCATATCCGAAGGACAAGGCCTACCGAATGCTCAGTCTCACGTGCGGGGGCTGCTGCGGCCGGGCCGTACAGCGCAAACTTAGCAACCTGGCTCGACGGATAAAGAAGGCCGAAGGAATCGGCAAAGACCGAATCGTCGTGCAACTGTCGTCCTGCATGACGAAGGATAATTTCCATTCCTCGCCCTGCCCGCACCTCGATTACCTAAAGTCGATGATAGCCAAGCTCGGCCTGGACGTGTGCGAGGATACGTTCATAAACGAAACATCGCAAGAGCGGCGCAAGGCGGGTGTGTATAGTGGCGGCGTTTGACAAACGAGACAAGACGATGAAAACCAAGCACGACAAGAATCGTTCGCAGAGAGTTAAATACTCATTCCTTAAGCTTCTGACCGGCTCGGATTTGTCCCGGCGGCGGCTGCCTCTTATGGCGGTCGAGAGCGTGCACGCCGGCCCGGTCGTCTGGCTGACGGGCTGCATCCACGGCGACGAGGTCACCGGCATCGTTACTATCCAGGAGGTCTTCAAGACCATCCGCAAGCAGCAGTTGTTGAGAGGCTCGCTTTACGCCTTCCCGCTGATGAACCCGATTGGGTTCGAGACCGCCAGCAGAAACATCACGCTGAGCAAGGAAGACCTCAACCGCAGCTTTCCGGGCGATAAGAACGGCTCGGTCGCCGAGCGAATCGCAGACATAATATTCTCCACCATAAAAGAAACGAAGCCGACCCTCGTGCTGGACCTGCACAACGACTGGATGAAGTCGATTCCATACGCGCTGGTTGACCGGAACCCCGGCGGCGCTCACAAGGCGGCTTACGAGGCCACAAAGAAGGTTGCGGAACAATCGGGCTTTCTGGTGGTCATGGAAACCGAAGATACCACGAGGTCCTTTTCCTACAGCCTGCTGGCCAGCGACATTCCGGCCCTGACAATCGAGCTGGGCGAGTCGTACGTCGTCAACGAACGAAACGTCGAATACGGCGTCAAATCCATCATGGGCATCCTGGCCCATCTGGAAATGATAAAGAAACCCGAGGAGGATTTCACGTTTCAGGTAGCCCAGCCCTTCAGGGGCAAGGCATTGAAGCTATCGTCGCTGCCCGTCAGCTCCGCCAGCGGGATCATACGGTTTCTGGCCAAGCCCGGCGACGTCGTCAGCAAGGGTCAACCCGTCGCAAAAACCTACAATGCCTTTGGAAAACTGATGGATACGCTGCTGTGCCTCACTGACGGCGTGGTCCTCGGACATTCGGACTTCGCCGTAGCATTCCCCGGCGCGCCTGTTATGGCCTTCGGCATAACATAGGAGTATGTTGAAAAATGGGAGATTGCTTTGTCGCTTCGGCCCTAAGGGGCAAGCTCCTCGCAATGACAGGAAGTGCATTGTCATGTCATTGCGAGCCGCTGCGCTGCCTCGCGGCTGGTGTCGGGAAGAGAATAGGCCGTAGCAGTAGGGTGTGCAACTCGTTGCACACGCGGATTTGATCGGCTTGCTGTACACGGCCCCGATCCGCGTGTGCAAAAACGGAATTTTGCACACCCTACGAGTACCTCCAAGGCCTATTTTCTCAGGAGCGATTCGCAGAATCGCGCGGCAATCTCAGGCCCTACAATAAGGACTTTTTTAACAGGCTCAGAAGGATTGTTAAGAACTATGCGTAAACAACAAACGAGTAACTTGTTCCAAGAACAGACGGACGAAGCCGTCGGCAGCCACATCATTCGCGTGGCGTTCGAGTCGGCGGCGGATACGGAGTTTGACTATCGCGTCCCGGATGCGCTCTGGCCGATTCGTGCAGGCCAGAGAATAGAGGCCCCTTTCGGCAGAGGCAATAAACTGCAAAAGGGCTTCTGCGTCGAATCGGATGTTCCCGCGAGAGATGCATTCGGAAGCGAGGACCGGGGCATCAGGCTCAAAACGGTCTCGCGAGTTGTTGACGCCGAGCCGTTGGTTGACGCCGAATTGATGGCGTTGGCCCGGTGGATAAGCAGCTATTACGTCTGCCCGCTGGGGCAGGTCCTGGCCGCGATGGTGCCGGCGGCGGTGAAAAAGGGCGCAGGAGTCAAGACGCAGAGATATGTTTACCTTGCAGTCAGCGAAGCTGATATCGAAAAGACCATCGACGAACTTCGAGGCAAGAAGCAGAAGCAAATTGTCACCAGCCTTCGCAAGTTTAATGCCTTTGACCTCGATTCGGCTTTAGAGTTGCAAGCGGCTCTCGATACGGCCGGCTGCGGCGCCGAAACGGTCAAGAGCCTGGCCCGGAGAAAAATCGTCAAGCTGGCCCAGAAGACGATATTGACGTCCCTGCCCGCCATTCCTGACGGACTGTCAACAAGGATGGAACGGCAGATAGTTCTCAACGACGACCAGCAGAAGGCCCTTGCCGCCATCGAGGCCCAGATAAAATCGGATGAATTCGGCGTCACGCTCCTGCATGGCGTTACCGACAGCGGCAAAACGGAGCTTTATATCAGGGCCATCCAGGCGGTGCAGCGAAAGGGTAAAAGCGCCATCGTGCTGCTTCCCGAAATCGCCCTGACCACACAAACCGTGCAGCGATTCAACGAGCGGTTCGAGAAAATTGCCGTAATGCACTCCGGCCTTACCGCCGCACAGAGGAACGTGCAGTGGCAGAAAATAAAATCCGGAAAGGCCGACGTCGTTATCGGCGCCCGCTCGGCGGTGTTCGCCCCGCTGGATAAACTCGGGCTCATCGTCGTCGATGAAGAGCACGAACCCAGCTACAAGCAGGACACCGCCCCGCGCTACAACGGCAGAGACGTGGCGATCAAACGGGCACAACTTGCCAACGCGCAATGCATCCTCGGCAGCGCCACGCCGTCGCTGGAGATGTTGGCTAATTGCCAGGGCAGGAAACATTTTCGCCTGCTGCGGCTGCCCAAAAGAGTGATGGACTTGCCCATGCCCCAGATGAGGCTGGTCGATTTACGCCAGACGGAGATGACGCAGAAAGGCATCAATCTGATAAGCGAGCCCTTGGCCGCACATCTCAGAGAGACCCTTGAGAAAAAAGAGCAGGCAATCCTGCTGCTGAACCGCCGCGGCTACAGCAATTTCGTCTTCTGCCCCTCGTGCAAGCACACGCTGCACTGCCGTAACTGCGACGTAACGCTTACTTTCCACAAGTCGAAGAAGCCCCGCTTCAAGCGAATGCGAACCGTCACCGGCGAGCACATAAACTACGGCTACGCAATATGCCATTACTGCATGGCTCAGACGCTCGTTCCGGAAAAATGCCCCTTGTGCGGCAAAAGATTCGCAATGATCGGGCTCGGCTCGCAACGGCTCGAAGAGGAATTAGCCCACAAGTTCCCCGAGGCCCGCGTTACGAGGATAGACAGCGATTCGATGGCCGGCGGAGATTATTACCGGCTGCTGAGAGATTTTGGCGAGGGGCGTATCGATATCCTGGCGGGCACGCAGATGTTGGCCAAGGGCCTGCACTTTCCGAACGTCACGCTGGTCGGCATAATCAGCGCCGATACGTGCCTCTACCTGCCCGACTTCAGGGCCAACGAGCGGACTTTTCAGTTGATCTCGCAGGTGGCCGGGCGGGCGGGCCGCTCGGAAAAGAAGGGAACCGTGTTCGTTCAGACGTTCCTGCCGAATCAGCCGGCGATACGCCTGGCCGTAGCCGGTGACTTCGACGGCTTCATCAGGGAGGAGCTGAAACACCGCGAAGCCTGCAACCTGCCGCCCTTCTGGCGGTTGGCCGTAGTTGGTCTGCGGGACATGAAGTTCGAGAAGCTCGAAGCCGCGTGCAAGCAGATGCGGCAACGGATAATCGCCATTATAGGACGCGAAGGGCTCAAGGCGACCGTCCGCGGGCCTATGCCGGCGGTTATAAGCCGAATCCAGCGATTCCACAGGATGCAGATAATCATCCAGGCCCCGGAGGCGGCGACTATCCAACGGCTGTTCAACTGCCTGCGGGCCCAGCCCCCCATCCGCCCGGCCGTAAAAATCGCAATAGATATCGACCCGGTAAATTTATTGTAGCTTGCAATCCGCCGCATCCCCCCGGTCTGTCACCCCCGCCAAAGCGGGGGTCCATGACCGTACACTTTTTCTGGATTCCTGCCT
>JBDREF010000065.1:0-10465 GCA_043820045.1 Planctomycetota bacterium
ACGCTCAGCTATCAATACCAGCGAACAGGCGCCGGCGAACCCCCGGATGAGGGTGACGACTTGACTTTCTCCTACTGGAACGGCTCGTCCTATGTGGAGTTGACTCGTCATCCCGGTTCCGGTCCGGACATGACAAGCTTCAGACCGGTGACTGTTGATTTGCCACCATCTGCGCTGCACAGGAACTTCATGTTGTATATCCAGGGTCAAGGAGACTGGTATTGGTACTTTGGAGAGTACGATGACTGGTTTGTGGATGATGTGATTATCGAGGCCTGGAGATAGGTCTTCGAGCATTCGCGAATGCTGTGTAGTTGTCGGACAACAAGCGCCGAACGAAAGGGCTGCGAGCGCAAGCTTGCGGCCCTTTACTAATTGTCAGGTCGAGCAACAGAACTTCAAGTCCTGAATAATGCTTGAGCTTTCAAAATGGCATTGGTAGCTTAGTCGGTATGAGAAATGCGCACCGCTGTCGCGGGCGCTGGCCTACGGGGCTTCCGTCACCACTGCCGAGGGTGTTATCTGTATCGGCGGATGTGACGCCGAGAGAAGTTACCCGGATGTCTTTTTGTTGGCGTGGGCGGATGGCGAGGTGGACCGGACCGCTCTGCCGGCTCTGCCGAGGCCGCGCTTGAATTGCGCTGCGGCGCTGCTGGATACGACCATATACGTGGCGGGAGGACAGGAATCGCCGGACGGAAGCCGTGCAATGAGGGATTTTTGGGCTCTGGATCTTTCCCTGGATAAACCGCACTGGGAGGAGCTTGAGCCGTGGCCCGGGCCCGGGCGAATTCTTGCGGTGGCAGCCGTCCAGGATGGTTCGCTTTTTCTTTTCAGTGGCTGCGAACTGCTGACAGACGCAAATGGAAACGTCCTGCGAAAATATCTGGCCGATGCGTACCGATACACGCCAAGTGACGGCAAAGATGCCGCGAGCAAATGGACAGGAATCGCCGATGTCCCAAGGCCCGTAGCCGCGGCTCCCTCGCCTGCCATATCTGCGGGCCAGAGCCACGTTCTGATTCTCGGAGGAGATAGCGGCGAATACGCCGACAGGACTTTTGAACTCATGGACGAGCATCCGGGATTCAGCAGAGATGTCTTGGGCTACAACGTGATAACTGATGCCTGGACTAAGATAGGGACATTACCCGCGGGTCATGTGACTACTGCAGCGGTGAAATGGGGCGATAGAATCGTAATTTCCTCAGGCGAAATACGGCCCGGTACACGCTCGCCCAAGATTCTATGCGGGACGTTCGGCCAGATTCGTTCCGGATTCAGTGGGGTAGATTACACATTGTGGGCCGTCTATCTGGCCGGCATACTCGGTGTCGGGTTCTATTTCTCCCGGCATGAGAAGGGGACCAGAGATTTCTTTCTTGGAGGGCAGCGCGTGCCTTGGTGGGCGGCTGGAATAAGTATTTTCGGGACCCAGCTTAGTGCTATCACGTTCATGGCGATACCGGCAAAGGTGTACGCTACCGACTGGGTCTATGTAATGGTTCAAGTCACCATTGTTATGCTCGCCCCGGTCATCGTCTTTTTCTATCTGCCGTTCTTCAGGCGGCTGAATATCGTCACTGCCTATGAGTATCTGGAGATACGGTTCAATGTGGTGTTGCGTCTGTTCGGCAGCGTTGCTTTCTGCCTGATGCAATTGGGGCGTATGGCTATTGTGCTATTTCTGCCCGCCATTGCACTGGCGACGGTGACGGATTTCAGTGTTTACACCTGTATCCTGGTCATGGGGATATTCTGCACGATCTACACCGTCTTAGGAGGAATAGAGGCGGTCATTTGGACCGATGTGATTCAAGTCTTTGTGCTGATGGGAGGGGCGCTGCTCTGCATCGTGGTGATCGCATTGAAAGTGGAAGGTGGCCTGATGGGAATAGTGGATTTGGGTCGTCAGGCCGGCAAGTTCAACGCCGTGAATCTAACCTGGGACTATACTACCACCGCGGTCTGGGTCGTCGTGATAGGCAATCTCTTCTCCAATCTGATTCCTTATTCCGCCGACCAGACTGTTGTCCAGCGGTACCTTACCACGCCGACGGAGAAGCAGGCGGCCAGGGCGATTTGGACCAACGCGGCACTGACCGTACCTGCGACCCTGATCTTTTTCTTTCTCGGCACTGCCTTGTACGCCTTTTACAAGAGCCGGCCGGAGAATCTTAATCCGACTCTCGATACCGACGCTATTCTTCCATGGTTTGTCGTCCGGGAGCTTCCCATCGGTGTGGCGGGCGTGGTCCTGGCGGCCATTTTTGCAGCGGCAATGTCCAGCCTTGACAGCAGTATGAATAGTATGGCGACAGTGTTAGTCACGGATTTCTATTATCGATTCAAGCCGGACTCGACGGACCGGGCGCGATTGACGTTAGCTCGAATCACAACTGTTGCATTGGGCATATTCGGCACCGGCTGCGCGCTGCTTATGGCAACCTATCCCATAAAGTCACTCTGGGATGTGTTTCTCGCTTTGCTGGGGCTTCTGGGCGGCGGCCTGGCCGGCGTATTTGCATTGGGAATCTTCACGCGCCGGGCCAACAGCACAGGAGCGATAGTCGGAGTAATCTGCAGTACCGCAATATTGTGTTACGTGCAGCGATTCACAGAAGTCCACTTCTTCCTGTACGGCGGGATTGGCATAATCGTATGTTTTTCGTTGGGTTATATTGCCAGCGTACTTGTTCCGTCATCAAAATCATATCTGGGCAACCATATGCTCACGGGAAACAAGTAGGAGGAAGCGTTCGGAACGCAGCCTGCAAAACATGCGATTGGGGCAGGCAGGTGAGGATGCCGAATGCGATTGACTGAAACCGGCCCATGATGTTCACGGCCTGCCGGTTCGGGTCGGTTAGGTCAGCGCTGCCTTTGTTTCTTCTGTGCCGAGTTTCCTGCCTTCTTCTCAGCGGCCTTTTCGTTGGCTTTTCTTTTGTTGTCGCTCTGTATCTTTTTCTTCTCGGCCGGAACTTTACTCCGTTCCGTTTGTATGTTCTTTGTGTCGTTTTTGGAGAGCTTCTGGAATTCCTTCTTTTCAGCGGCCAGTCTCTGCTTTTCAGCTTTTTTGTCTGTTGTGGCCGCTTGTTCTTTAGAGAGTTTTCCGGCCTGCCCGATTAGGACCATTTCGGCCAGTCTGTTGGAGGACTTGCTGCTTCGCGCTACGGCACTGGTATCTCGCCTGAGACGGCGCGATCCGTCCGAGGCAGGTTCAGTTGTCCCATCAATCGGGGCAAAGACCTTCTCCCGGCCTTGCCACTCGATCCTGACCTGCGAGGCTTCGATCGCAACAATCCGCGCCTCTCCCACTCTGTCGCCGACCTTGTACCATTTGTCCTCTATCAGTACCTCATCGCCCAGTATGCCCAAAACGGAACTTACAGGGTGCTGCTCAGGTGGAGGCGGTGAAAACAAATTGCTTTTCTTCAGATCATCTGCAATTGCGAGGGACCTGGCCTCGCATTCTTTCATCGCCTCCGCATTCGGCTTGGTCTGTGAAGCGGCTCGTCTAACCAAGGTTTCCGCCCTGGCAGAGGCTACGAAAAAACTTGTCGTCTTAATCAAAATCAGGGCGGCAAAAGCCGCGGAAATTCCAAGCAGCGCCAGCGGAATCAGTCTCTTCTGTTGTCTCAAATAGTTATAGTTAAGCTTCATATACTCTCGAACCATGTTACAAACTCGGCGGTCAATCTGTCAAGTTCAGCGGCGCCCCGCTGGCTTTCAGTACGGCTTCCTGCACCGCCAAATCGTGTTCGGGCGGATATTCCGATTCTTTCTCGCCGTGGATTATTCGGGCAAATTCGAGGAGCTGATCGTCGTAACGCCCCGGCATAGCGGGCAGCTCCACCTGCTGGTAGCCCTTCTTGAACTTCTCAAGCTCTCGATCCGGGGCGAATAACGCCTTTGGTGGCTCCAGGGGCCGGATCTCCACCGTCCCCCGGTCGCCACAGACTACGAACTGCCGCCGTTGTTGCCCGGCCACTTCAATCAGGGCACTGCGAATGGTAGCCATGGATTTGGGGTATTCAAAAACGGCCAATTGATTGTCCGCCAGATTATCCTGCTGCGGCCGTGTGCGCCGGGTGTAGCCTGTGACTTTGTCAGGTTTGCCCATCACCTTCACAAGAGCATCGATCAGGTGGCAGCCAAGCTCGAACATCGACCCGGGATAGGCCGCGAGTTCCTCTCGCTGCCCGGCGTCGATGGTCTTGCTGATTACGCCATGCACCTCGAATATGTCGCCTAACCAGCCCTGCCGCGCCGCATTGAAACAAAACCTGAAAGCCGGATTGTGCCGGAACATATATCCCATTTGCACCGTGAGCCTGCGACGAGTGGCTTCATCCAGCAGTTTTCTGAACGCGGCCAGCGATAGTCCCGCCGGTTTGTCCAGATGAATATTCATTCCGGCCAGGACGCACCGCATTCCCGCCGGCACGAGTTCTGATACTTCCGTCTCCACCGCGACCGCCTGCAACCCGGCTGTATTTAACAGTTGTTCTTCGCTGATCCAGTTCAGTCCCCGATATGCTGAATTATTCCTGAGTTTCTCCCGTCGCTGCGGATTAGGCTCGACAATTCCAACCACCTCGTACTGGTCGCTCAGTTTCCTCAGCGTAGCCATTTTTCCCGCTGCGTGTGCGTGTGCCGTTCCGATCTGCCCGGCCTTGATTCGCTCAGTTGGACGGATCGTCTGTGCGCGTGAATTATGCATCAAGGAGACTGTGAGTGTTCCCATACCCAAATTATGTAGAAACTTTCGTCGATTCATACGGGTAATTTTTTTGAAAAAGATTATTCAAAACTCCACATTTCCGGCGTCATCGTTTCGGCTGCCACCCATGCCACGTGCCAGTCGAGGTAGAGGCTATTGCAGCCGTTCTTGTGCCTGGCCTTTGCCACTCGCCGGCCTCCGGTTGTGTCCTGGCTGTCGGAGTTGGGCAGATGACTCGGACGGAACACGTCGCATCGCGTAACATCCCGGTCGGTGGCCTTCTTGATAATAGTCCGCCAAGGGCCGTCCTCGTTGTCGGCGAGGTAAATTATAGTGGCCGGGCTCGGACAGTCGGTGAGCTTGGTCGGCGTCTGCTGCATCTGCCCGCTCTGATTGCTGCTGCCGCCCCAGCCGTTGACGACGTAGCAGACGGTCTGTTCCTTATTGGGATAGCTGGGACAGCGAAATATCTTGACTCTGCGGTAGTCGTCGCCGATGGGTTTCTGAGACAAGAATGGCATGAAAAGCTGGAACCACGGCTTTATGTCTCCTCCCCATTCCGCCGACCGCGGAATGAACAAGTTGTACTCGCCGGCATAGAAGTTGGCTGCCAGGCCGATTTGACGCAGATTGTTCTGGCATACGACGTCCTTGCCCTGTTCCCGGGCCTTTCGCAGCACCGGTACCAGTACCCCCATCAACAATGCAATGATGGCGATCACCACCAAAAGCTCTATCAGCGTAAAACCCTTTTGTTTGTTCATGACAACGCCGCCGTTTCTATGTGGGTAAGGTCTGATGGTATCATACACTATTTGTCCCTGAGATTCAAAAGGAATGTCGCCGACTTCTCGCAGCAGTCGCAGGTGTGTTGCCGGCCATAGGCCGGAAGGATATGGGACGGTAGCTGTTGTCCAAAGCTCTCAAGCTATTTTCCCATTCATGGCAACTCTCTTGGCGGGGTTCAGATATATTGCGTTTTCCGTGCGAGGTGGGCCGGCAGTTCTCAGCGGCATTGTATTATTGGCAGTTCGGGTAAATCCGGCAATTTTCCGGATGCCGAAGCCGAACATGGATAAGGAAGTCTGGTTGAGTTGTGGGCAGGTTTGGTCGATATAGAATCGTAATCCGCGCGAAGGGCATTACCGTCACACTGAGGCTAAAGCATGGAAAGCAGAAAAGGTTTTACGCTGATCGAGGTGATGATCGTCATTATTATCGTCGGTATCCTGGCCGCAGTGGCAATTCCGATGATGCAAGGCCGTATCGATTCGGCGAAATGGTCGGAGGGAAAGGCCATTATGGGCGCCATAGCCAGGGCGTTGCGTGCCCACGTCGCCGAAAAGGGGATTGGTTTCTCGGCCGTTCCGACTTTAGAACAACTTGGCTTCGGGCCCGGCGACCTGAATTGCACCTATTTCTCGGGCGGCGAATCCGGAGCCGGGAATTTCTCGTGGGTGATAAACAGCCGTTCACCGCTTGATTTCCTTGTTACAGCTACGGCCCCGGCAGGCATCAGCAATCCTTCTCAAGTCACATTAGACCAGGCGGGCAAATTCACAGAAGTTCCGTAGGGGGTTGAAGAAAAACGGTTGGAACAGCTTCTTCGTGCGGGGGCAGGCCTTCAGATCCATCGGATGGTTAATATGCGGGGTTGGGTGAAGTCTCTTGCGAGCATCTGCCGGCTTAACCATGCCTGCCCGACAGGCAGCTTAAAATCTCAATTTTGCTTTCCCATCTGTGTGAATCAGGCCCGGTGGTCAGGCTCATGCTCGAATTCCACCATATACGCAGCCAGTTTTGTATGAATCTTAGAGCTTTCATGTCACAAGCCTCCTACTTTTCGTGTCCTGAGTATTCCATTTGTGTCGATATCAAAGAGCCGTATTGCATGTCTTTCCATATATGAAAGGCAACAAGTCGAGGCTTGGTAACAGAAATAATGGCTCAGCAACTTTAGTTCTTCGGCAGTCATCATCCCCGTAGAGAAGTGAACGAAAAAGATATATACACTGAGAATGCAACTGGAAACATTTGTTTTTCGAGTCAGACTTGGTATTCTATTGGCATCAAAGCCCGGCGGGATGGCTGGGCATCGAAACATGGGGAATGGCATTGTGTACGGATAGAAGTCATGGATGAAGCCTTTGTTTCCAGCCCGGCAGGGGTCCTGGCTGTCCTTTGCGGGGTCGGAGCTTTTTTCTTCCTGCTCGAAGAGCGAACCAGGTGGAGACTCTTCAATTATTTTCCGCCGCTGATTTTCATTTACGCCGTACCCGCTGTCATGTCGAACACCGGGATATTGACCAACAAATCGCCTGTGTACGATTGGCTCGGCTCGACCGTCTTGCCGATGTTTCTCGTGATAATGCTGTTGAAGGTAGATGTCGCCTCGACGGTCAGGATGATGGGCAGGGGGATCTTCGTGATGCTCTTCGGTACCGCCGGCGTCGTGCTCGGCGCGCCTATCGCGTATATGCTGGTCAAGGACAAATTGCCCGAGGACGCATGGAAGGCCTTCGGCACGCTGGCCGGCAGTTGGATCGGAGGCACGGGCAACATGGCGGCGGTTTCCGAAGGGCTTAACACAAGCGGCCAGGGTTTCGGGCTGGCGGTGCTTGGCGACAATCTTGTGTACATGATATGGTTGCCGATTCTGTTGGGGTCGAAGAACTTCGCCAGGGCTTTTAACCGTTTTGTGCGAGTTGACAGCAAACGCATGCGGATGCTCGAGACGGCCGGAGCCAGGACGGATGACAAGCAGGAACACGTCAAGATGCGGCATTTTATCTATCTTCTTTTCCTGGGACTTGTCTGTACATGGCTGGCGGAAATTGTCTCGGCTCAACTGCCCGAATTCAAACCGGTTCTGACCGTTTCAACGTGGAAGATTCTGCTGATTACAACGATGGGTCTTCTGCTGTCGCTGACGCCCGCAAGGCGTATCCCTGCAAGCCACGAGCTTGCAATGGCCCTTGTCTATATCTTCGTGGCAAACATGGGAGCCAAGGCCGATGTGTCCGGACTTACGGCTTCGGCCGGATGGTTCATCCTGGCGTGCTATATCTGGATAGCCCTGCACGGTGTTTTCTGCGTGCTCGGTGCATATCTGTTGAAGGTTGATTTACATTCGACCGCCATTGCCAGTGCGGCGAACATCGGCGGGGCGGCAAGTGCGCCCGTGGTCGCCGCCCACCACAACGAAAAGCTCGTGCCTGTGAGCATCCTGATGGCTCTTATGGGCTATGCAATCGGGACCTACGGCGCTTTTCTTGCAGCGTGGCTCTGCTCCAAGCTAAGCGGCTGAATGACGGCCTCGCTGACTCTGCGCAGCCAAACAGGCGTTAGTTCACTTCTCAGCCATTTGTCTATGAACAAATTCGAACACTCTCTTGTAAGTCAGGTCGATCTGCTCGGGATCGCCGCCGGCCAATCCGTGTTCCGCATCTGCGATCGTGATGAACTCATGTCGGACGCGAGACTTTTTGAATTGTTCGGCCATCATTGCGGACTGCTCGTAAGGCACGTCGGTATCTCTCGTGCCGTGTATCAGGAGCGTCGGCGGATATTCCTCCGTGACGTTTTTCACGGGCATGTACGGGTAGAATTCTCTCGCCTGTTCGTGTGGATCCCAGCCGGAGACCTCTTTGGGCCAGACTCCTCGCTGCCGGCAGAACTGGTAGAACGCTCCTCCGTCACCGTCTCGATCTGCTGAGTTCGCAATAGCGGGGCCGCTTACCTGTTTCCTGGCTTGCTCTTCGGTCATACGCGATCTGTGATGACGGGGATGGGGGCTGGGCTTGCTGTACCAGTCGCCGATCAAATCGCCGTAGCCCCAGAATGAAACCAGCACTGTCGGACGAGGCTCCACGCGGTAGCCTGTGGTCAGCGTCAGGTAACCGCCGGCCGAGCCGCCCAACACCGCAATCCTGCTGCCGTCAATGCCGAACAACTCCGGCCCCTTTTCCCGGATCCATTTGAAGGCGTCCTCCACGTCTTCGATTATGGCAGGCAGCTTCGTTTCGGGAGCCAGGCGATAATCAATCGAGACGATAGCGTAACCCGCATCCAGGAACATCTTTTTGACACGTCCGTTGACGCCCTCGCGTCCGCCCATTATCAGCGCACCGCCGTGTATCCAGACGACGACCGGACGAATCATGTCGTCGTCCGCGCGATAGACATTGGCTTTGATCTCAAGGTCGTCCACCCGTTTATAGGTATAAGTCTGCATTCGTACGTCGCCGACTGCCCCATTGGCCGCAAGCCAGGACAGAACGAGGCAACTGACGAGTCTTTTTACGGCTGATAAATTCAAGGTTCACCTCCATAATCCGAATAATCGATTCCATGTACTGCCATGCGTTCGCTTCGTCTTGGCCGCACTTTTTAAGTTACTGCTTATCGGTTGCGGCGGTCAACAGTTCCACGTTGCTCTTTGTAAAGAACCCGTCGAAATCGCCGTAGCGGTAAATGTATTCATTGACGAGCAAAGTATTGCGGGATGGCACGGAGAATGTCTGTTTGAGTCCTTCGGCCTCCGATCCCACCAAGTCGATGAGGAATTCCATGCCGCCGCACTTGAGGGAGTCAAACGTCTCTTCGATCCTCTCTGTTCGAAAGGCCAGATGGTGCACTCGTTTGCCGTAGTTGTGGACGAATTTCTCGGTCGGACCAGAGGTCAGGTCGTCCACATAGGGATGTATGCCGGATGTGAACACCATCGCGAAATCACTCCTGGAAAGTCGGGCAACATTGGTAATCGAATTGAAGCTCTTTACGTATATTGAGAACTCGAAGTCGTAGTTTGTAAGATTCATAAACTCAATTATGGCAGGATCGCGGTCCTTTGCTTCGAGACGTGTTGCGGCGTGGTCCAGTTCCTTTATACTGGCAAGGGCTGGGTTGGCCGGCTTTAGAAATGACTGATCCAACCGGGCCGCACCGTGCGGGGCATAATCCCGGACCGGCCCATGCCATTCGATGAATCCGATGGAAACGCCGGTGAAGGTCGAAGGAATTGTCTGTATGAATGAATGGCCATCGGTGCGAACAATATCATCCGTGAGGAAATTCACCCCTCGCCGTTGCTGAATGGAGACATACCGCTGCAAATCCACGGCCTCGAACACTAAGGTTTCCAGCCGGGTGTTAGGCAGGCCCCGTGCCTTGGGAAAGGCGGCTACGGATTCGAAAGGCGTAGGAATTTTCCTGGCTCGAATCAGAAAATCGGTCCGGCAGCCCGGCCTTTTTGGGGCGCGGCTGATGGGCCGTCCCGAGCGAAGTCGATGGACCTGACCGGCCGCCTTGAGTACACAGGTCGTAAACTCGCGGTCTTCAAAGGCATCTCGAAACTCCAGGCCGGTGAAGGCGAGCAACTCCTCTACGGCCGCTTTCTGCCTGTCCGGCTCGGTGTTGATTATTACGCAGTTCAGCCCTCGGACCAGACCCTCCATGCCCGCTTTCTTTCGCTCTTCGACCACTCTCGCCGCCTCTTTCTGCAGGAAATCGTCATTGTTGCTGAAGTCGTAACAATCCCCGCCGCAGCCCGAGCATCGGGACTGCTCGGCATCGAGGAAGACTTCCATGCACTTCGAACAGATCAGCTTCGCCATATAAACCTCGTTATTCAACCCCGAGTTTTTGCCGGAGCACTTGCAGGTTGACGACGTCTTCTCGATTATATTCCAGCAAAGTTAACAGGGCTTGCTTATTATTGCCGTGAATGTATTCGTACCATAG
>JBDREF010000066.1:0-9249 GCA_043820045.1 Planctomycetota bacterium
GTATCCGCATGTAAGGCGCCGTCTGCAGGGATTGGCTTTGTGGCGATATCAGGTATAACCGTTAGCGCGGAAATACTAAGCGTATCGTGTCCCGGCGCCGAGATTCGCACGCCTTTCACCGGTACATCCGTCGTGAAGACCACACCGAAGGCATTCTGACCGTTGACGTTGACTCCCGTGTCGGCGTAATTGGCCGCACCGCTGAATGGTACCGGGGTTCCGAGCGAGCCGTCCGCAAGAATCGCCCGCCACGTACCCGTGTCATTTCCGCCTCGCTCGAAGTGGAAAAAAGTATTCGTCAGGAAGGGAAACACCGTCTCCTGAAAGTCGATCCCGTCGATCGATGATATGTTAGTGGCTCCGTTAAGGGTGAACAGGAAATTGTCGGCCTTCGAGCCTACGTCACCGACCTTGGCGTCCGACGAGTTGGGTACCGTCGGTGCCGCTGCCGGCACGGGATCCCCTTCCGGCCACAACGTCTCAACGCCCTTATCGATATACCACCGCGTCGTTGTACCCAGTGCCACGTCCCCATTGGCTACAATGTATTCGACTCCATCATGCCGAAAGCTGATGATCTGACCATCAACCACGGTAACATCCGACATCCCAGTGAGTTTGTCGGCATTAGCGGACGTACTCACGACCGCCAGCACAAGCAGCATTGGAAGAATGAATTTCTTGTACACGGTAGTTCTCCTTCAAAAAAAGATTATCATGAGACAAACCACGATGGTCCCAACTCCTGAATACATTTTGCCCGCCTCAACTGAGGATATTTCCTACGGCCTGACACGGCTCCTTCCCTCACGGGCCCGAAAGACAACCCTCAATCGTGCCCGGATGACCTCAAATACTGCTCTATTTATACCAGATTAGCGGCCCTTTCGTCAAGAATTATATCTAATGGAGCAAATGAGCCTGACTTCGTTGTTATCGGGGAATTGGTCAAAAAAACGCATTGTTTTGTCTGTGCCTATCCGGTATAATCATTGGCTTGTTTTGAAGTTGTGGGTTCGGACGGCATTGTAGCTCGACTTGGCGCACGGCGATTTTTTAAGCGAAAAAGGAGATGAAAGTGAAAACGAGAGTTTACATAGTGATGTTAGCGTTGGGCTGTTTGGCCGTATTGTCGGTTTTTGCCGCCCAGGAAGGCACCAAAGAGACGACAGGTGAGGCTGAACAGGTCGTTGCAACCGTGAAAGTCAATCCCCCAAATCCCAACGCGGCCTTGCTGAAGACGGAAATGGACAAGGTCAGCTACATAATAGGGACCCAAATCGCCCGCAATTTCAAGACCCAGGACATCGAAGTCAATGTTGAAACGCTGGCGATGGGGCTCAAAGACGCCCTTGAAGACAAGACACTTGCATTGGGTAATGACGAGATGCAGAAGGTTTACGCAGGTTTCCAGGCGCGCATGAGGGCAAAGCAGGCCGCCAAGCAGGCCGAAGAGGCTGCCAAGAACGCCGCTGCGGGCAGCGCATACCTCGAGGCGAACAAGACCAAGGAAGGCGTGAAGGTTCTGCCGAGCGGTCTGCAATACAAAGTAATCACTGAAGGCACAGGCAAGAGCCCTACGGCCGAAGACAAGGTCAAAACCAATTACCGCGGCAAACTGATCGACGGCACGGAGTTTGACAGCTCCTACAAGCGCGACAAGCCCCTCGAGATTTCCGTCAACGGCGTAATCAAAGGCTGGACCGAAGCCCTGCAGCTTATGAAGGAAGGCAGTAAGTGGGAGTTGTATATACCTGCGGACCTGGCTTACGGCAGCCGGCCGAGACCGGGAATCCCGGCCAATTCGACGCTCGTTTTCGAGGTTGAACTGCTCGAAGTGCTTGGCCAGTAAGACCCGTGGTTTGCCGCAGTCCTTGGAACTCCTTACGGAGGACAAGAGACGAGAAATATAGCGACCGCCGTCCATCGGCTCGCTGCAAGGATTGATTATTGACAAATGACTATTGACTATTTGCACGTGGGCAGCGGGCGAAACGGCGAATCCTTTCAATAGTAAATAATCAATATAGGGATTGCTCGTTCATGCTCGACCTTAAAGAGAGAATTCTCGATGCGTATGCGGCGACGGCGAAATTGCGCAGCGACCTGGTCAGGATAGCAACGAAGGAGTACTTCGAGGCCCTGGGCCCGGGCGGTTCTCCCGCCGGCGCAGACCTTGATATCGCGCAAACGAGGCTGCGGTCCTTCCTGAAGAAAGAGCTGCTCAGCCCGGACTGGATATCCACGGCCAGCGGCGGGGCCGTATCCGACGACCGTTCCGCGGCGACCGTCGCCCTGATGTTCGATTCGGTCGCAAGGCCGTTACATATACCCGAGCCAGCCAGGCACAGCGAGCCAAAAGCTTACAGAATCGCCATAAGCGCCATGGTCGGAGCCGTCGCGGGCATAGCCATACTGACCCCCGTATTCAGGCTGGCGTTCGACATGCGAGACGTAGGGCTGGTGATGGGCGGACCCCTTGGCGCGATGTGCGTGGTTCTGCTTGTCCTTCGATTGTCGCGAAGCCGCTTTCTTGCAAGGCTGCTGCCGCGAGTTTTCAGAGTCGCAGAGCGGCTGCCGGCGTACGACCGCAAGAACCATGAACAGGTCATACGCATGTCAATCGAGCAATGGCTGAACCAGTCGGTCGCCCTGCTGGCAACGTTGTGTTCTTCCAGGTCGTGGAAGACGGAACCGACGGCCGACAGGGAATCGGCATTTCGGCGGATCGCCGAGCTTATATATTCCCTGCACGGCGCATCGAGCGAGTCGCTGTCCGTGGCGGCGGACGAGCTTATCCAGGAGGCAAGAAACTGCGGCTTCGAAGGGCTGGAGGGCCCCCCGGCATTCTTATCTTCGGCCGCCGGCGGTGAACAAACCGTACTCGCCTGGACAACAGACCTTCTGAGTAAATATGAAGCCTTCGGCGACATCACGGAAGGCGACAAGGTCAGAGTGGAGCGCCGGCCGGTCGTCTTCGGCGGCAGCGTCATTGAACGCGGATTGGTAAGAAAGCTTCGAGACAAGTCTTAGACATGAGCGATTTGAGTATCTTAGCGATAGATTTCGGGACCACCAACTCCTACTACTGCAAATGTCCTACGGACCAGTTGTCGCCGGTCGGTGTGGATTTCGGCTCAGGACGCGACGGTATTCCCACGGCTATTCTCTATCGCCGGGACAAAGAACCGCTGGTGGGTAGTCCCGCGCTGCATGAGTACGGCGAGGCTTCGAACGAAGAACGAAAGAACTACCGTCTGTGCACGCAGTTCAAGCCTGATATTGCCACGAGCAAGGAGGCCGCTAAAAATGCCGAAGACTTCCTGCGCACCGTCGTGACACAGGCGCAGCGGCAGCACATCTCGCTCGACCCGGCCCGGCATGACGTGATTCTGGGCGTTCCGAGCGAGGCCGAGGAGGGCTTCCGAACAAAGCTGCAGGAAATCGCCAGGGCGGCCGGATACGGCGACGTCAGGCTTGTGGACGAGCCCAAAGGGGCCCTGCTGTGCCATCTGTGGCATAAGGACTTCTCGCCGGATGAAGCGAGAAAGGGAGTCCTGATTGTCGATTTCGGCGGCGGTACCTGCGATTTCGCGTTTCTGCGCAGCCTGGAAGAATGTCACTCATGGGGTGATATGGAGCTTGGAGGGCGGTTGTTCGACGACCTGTTCTTTCAATGGTTCCTGGAACAGAATTCCTCAGCCCTGCAGGAAATCGAGCGGGCGGGAGATACTTATTATGTAAATTCGTATCTTTGCCGCGAGGTGAAGGAATTCTTCTCGCTGACTATGGCCAGAGACCGCTGCGAGAGCGTCAACAAATCCGTCGCGCGATACGGCAGCATCAGAGGCATGGACTGGGAGACGTTTTCGAGCAAGGCGAAAGCGTACAGACCAAGCCAGCCGTTCGTTCGTTACCTGCAGGCCATCGGCCTGGAGTCAGACAGATTGGTCAAGCGGGCCGAGCCGATAGACCTGTTAGCCTGGTTTCGGCAGTCACTGACCGGCGGGCTGGCAGAGAAGAACATCGAGACGAATGATATCTGCCGTGTGATTCTCGCCGGAGGCAGCAGCCAGTGGCCTTTCGTCTATGATTGCCTCTCTGAGGCTCTCGGCGTCGAGCGGTCGAATCTCATGCGCAGCGACAGGCCTTATGCGGTCATTTCCGAGGGGCTTGCCATCTACTCGCCTCTTCAAAAGCAATTCGAGCTGACTCGAAACAGACTCAGGGACGAATTGCCGGAATTCTGCGAAACGAAAGTCCGGCCCCTTATCAAGGAAGTGACAAAAGCATACGTCGCCGATGTCGCAAACGACATAACATTCGAGCTGTTCGACAAAACAATTAAACCTCTCCTGCAGGAATTCAGGGACAACGGAGGTTCGATTGCCTCGCTTAAAGAGACAATCTCTTCGAAGGCGGCTTCCTTCGAACCGCAACTGAGAAAGATTATCGAAGAGAAAATGATGACGCTCAGGATGGGTCTGCCCGGGCAGGTGAGGGAATTGCTCGTCAAGTGGTTCGAGTCTCACGGCCTGAGCGTCGGAGACGCCCAGATCGAGCAGGGCTCCCGGAGCGCCGGGACCGGCGGCGCTCTCGGGCCGGCGGTGCCGGACCTGTACGGCGGGATAATGGACACGGTCGGCTGGTTCGTCGTCGGAATCGCAGCCAGCATCGGCGCTATCGTATGCGGAGGCGCCGGCACGGCGATTCTCGTCTCGGGTCCCATTGGGCTGATAGGCGGCGCGGCGCTGGCCCTTGTACTTGCGTACCTGACAGTAAGGCACGGCAAAGAAAAAGCCCGGAAGCTCGCCGAGAACTGGCAGGCCCCGGCATGGGTCGTCAAGCAGGCGTTGACGCAATCGAAGATAAACAAGGCACGCGAGCAATTCCAGTCACAGCTCGCAGAACGGCTCACACGAGAGACGGCCCCCTTACACGATGGATTCGAAGCCCGCATCCGCAAAATAACAGAACTGCAAATCGAGGGCCTTTCCGAGCTAAGCCAGTTATAGCGAAAGTCATAGGTGCATAGGGCATAAGTGCACTGTGCCGATGTCATTGCGAGGCCCGCAGGGCCGTGGCAATCTCGTTCGTAACGAGCGCCACAATCCATCGCTGGCCTTGAGATTGCTTCGCTGCGCTCGCAATGACAGCAGGCCCTTGTGCTCCTGTGCAGGTATTTGAGTTCATGGCCGATTTGAGCTTTATCGATTGGTGCGTTTGCATCGCGTATCTCGCCGTTGTCATGGGGCTGGCTTTCAGAAGCGCCCGGGGGCAGCACGACAACGAAGACTACTTCGTCGGCGGGCGGAAGATGAACTGGTTCGTGGTCGGCGTATCGATGTTCGCAACGAGCTTCAGCTCGATCTCTTTCCTGGGACTGCCGCAGCGGGGAGCGTACCAGGACTTCAGTTTCTACCTGACCATTCTGTTCATTCCGTTCGTTATCACGCCCATCCTGTGGTGGATTTTCGTGCCGATGTTCGTCCGGCTGAGGGTCAGCAGCGGATACGAATATCTTGGCCGCCGCTTCGGCGCGCCGGCGCAGTGCCTCGGTTCGGGCCTGTACTGCATATACGCAATCGGCTGGATGGGCACTATGCTCTACGCGGTGGCTCTTACCGTGCAGACCGTGATGGGACTGAGCGAGACCCAGTATTTCTGGGCGCTCATCGGCATCGGCGCCTTTGCGACTGTGTACACTGTCATGGGCGGATTGAAAGCGGTGATTTGGACCGACGTCCTGCAGACGGTCGTGCTCGGCGGGGCAATCGTGGCGGTAATGTTCCTGGCGGTGGGCAGGATTGAGGGAGGCTGGTCCGCTTTCCGGGCGCTCGCAGCGCAGCATGAGAAGTTTCAAATGTTCCACCTGAACAGTAATCTCCTGGCGGCGGAAAACTTCACCGGCAAAAACACGGTCTTCACCGCCTTGGCGTTCGGCCTGTTCATGTACCTGCCCGGCTACGCGGTCTCTCAGAATATGATCCAGCGTTACGTCTGCGCCGGCACGCTGACCAGAGGACGGGGAGTTGTGGTCCTCAGTGCGGCGATTAACGCCGGGCTCGGCCTGCTGTTTCTGCTGGTCGGCACGGCACTGTTCGCCTTCTACTGCCAGCCGGGAGGTCCCGGCCTGCCGGCCGCCGGCGTCGAGATCGCCAAGGAGGACCAGATACTGCCTTATTTCGTGGCGACGCAACTGCCGGGCGTGGGGCTGGTGGGACTGGTGCTGGCCGGACTGTTCGCCGCAGCGATGAGCACGATAGACAGTGGAATCAACGGCGTGACATCGGTCATTGTCTATGACTGGCTGTCGGGCAGGCAACTGCCGCTGAGAGTCAGTCGAATCCTGACCGCCGTATTGGGTGCAGTCGTCATAGGGGCGGCAATACTTGTCCCCTTGATCGACGAGGCGGTAATCGATATCATCATGACTATCGCCGGAACCTGCCTGGGCATGCTGTTAGCCATATACCTTCTGGGGATGCTGATTCGGCGTGCAAATCTGCCGGGTGTCCTTATCGGCATGGCGGCGGGACTCGTCTGCCTTGTGCTCGTCTGGGTCTTCACAGAAATCCCCAAGTGGTGGTACGGGGCCTTCACAATTGTTCCGACTTTCGTCGTCGGGACTGTCGCGAGTCTCTTTTTCCCACGGCCCGCAGAATCGGCCCTTAAAGATACGCTGTTAAGAGTAAGGAGCAAGCGAGAAACATGAATGTGATGCGAAGAAAAAAGAGGACGGCCAATATCGGGATTTTCGGAGTGGGCTTTCATAAATACTGGCCGCAGTTCGACGGCCTGCTCGCAGAGCTTACGCGCAAGCTGGATATCTTCGTCGAGCGAGTCAGGAGCCGCGAGGTCGAGGTAACGAATTTCGGCATTGTTGACGATGCCGCCTCGGCCTATGCCGTTCTGCCGAAACTCAGGGCAGCAAATCTCGACCTGGTATTCTGCCACATGCTCACCTATGCCACGTCGGCGTCGTTTGGTGCAATCGTCCGCGGACTGGATATTCCACTGGTACTGGTCGCGCTTCAGCCGGCCAAGGCCTTGGACTACTCCAACGCGTCCACTTACATGCAGTTGTGCAACGATGATTTCTGCGCCGTGCCGGAATTCACCGGCGTGGCGGTCCGAATGGGCAAGAAGCCCCCGCCCGTTATCTTAGGCACGCTCAATGATGACCCGACCGCAGAGAAGGAAATCGCCGAATGGTGCAACATCGCAATGGTCCTGCACGACATTAAGTCGGCCCGCATCGGCCACTTCGGCCACGCCATTGAGAATATGCTGGACATGCAGACCGACCACACCTCGCTTACCGCAGCGTTCGGATGTCACATCGTTCAGACGGAAGCCGACGACCTGCTGAGGCTCGAAGGTACGGTGACGGACAAAGAAATCGGAGCCAAGAAAGCGGAAATTCTGAATCTCTTCGATACGCCTGAACCGAAGTCGGACCCTGTCACGGAAAAGCTGACCGACAAAGACCTCCACGTCGCCGCCAGGACAGCCGTTGCGCTGGATAAATTCGTCGAGACTTACAATCTGGACGGCCTGGCATATTACTACGAAGGGCAGGAAGGCAGCCCCATGCGGGAGCTGGTCACTAATTTGATTGTAGGCAATTCCCTGCTTACGGCCGGCGGCTTTCCCATGTGCGGCGAGTCGGACTTGAAAACCTGCATCGCCATGCTGATTATGGACCGGCTCGACATCGGCGGAAGTTTCGCCGAATTCCATCCCATCGATTTCAACGAAGGCTTCGTGCTGGTCGGCCATGACGGGCCGCATCATATCAACATCGCCGACGGCAAACCGGTTCTGCGCAGCCTGCGCAAATACCACGGCAAACCCGGCTCCGGAGCCAGCGTGGAGTTCAAGATTAAGGAAGGGCCCATTACCATGCTCAGCATCTCTCTGACCGCGAACGGCCGGTTCAAGCTCGTATTAGCCGAAGGCGAAAGCGTGCACGGCCCGATACCGCCTACCGGCAATACCAACACGCGAGGATTCTTCAAGCCGGACGTCCGGACGTTCCTGAAAAGCTGGGTGGCCGAAGGCCCGACCCACCACTTCTCGCTGGGAGTCGGGCACTATGCGGCCACCCTTGCGAAACTCGCCGAGACCCTGAACCTGGAAAGCGTAATCGTAACACATTGAGAAGAACCAATCGCCGCCATATCGGTATAAAGAAAAGACATGTAATTCTTAGAAGGTCCGGGAGTTGAATCCTTGCCATGAGGGACGACAAACTCAACGACGCTGAATTGATGGCTCGCCTCGCCGCCGGGGATATGGGTGCGCTCGGTGAGCTTGCCCAGAGACATCAGGGCCGGGTTCTGTCGCTTTCTTACCGCGTTCTGGGGGATTGGGACAAAGCGGAAGATGTTGCTCAGGAAGCGTTCCTTCGCGTTTACAGGTCGGCCAAATACTACAAGCCGAAAGCTTTGTTCACCACCTGGCTCTACCGCATTGTCGTGAATCTTTGTTTAGACGAACAGCGCAGACAGGCCAGGATGGGGACGCCACTCCCCTTGGGGGCAGGGGAAGAGGCCGGTTCCCGGCGCGCCGGGACCAAATCGGAAGAGAATACTGCTGAAAGGAAGGAAGTTGCGGAACTGGTGAAAGCCGCCGTCGATGGACTTCCGGAACGTCAGCGGCTGGCCGTAATACTGCACCGGTACGACGGCCTCAGTCACGAGCAAATCAGCGAAGTAACAGGGTGGACCGCTTCCGCGGTGGAATCGCTGCTGGTCAGAGCGTACGCGAATCTGCGAGAAAGATTAGACAAAATGAAAGATTTTGTTAAATAGTCCGCAGTTTTAGAGCTTCGAGGCCGTTTAAGATATGGGTAAATGCGATGAAACACATAGATGACAGCGAATTGATGGAATACGCGGCAGGTAGGTTGCCGACTCCAAGAAACCAGGATGTGCTGGATCACTTGGCCGTATGCCCGGAGTGCTCCGAACGCCAGCGGGAGGCTGCGCTTCTCTGGGATGCACTTGGCCATTGGACTGTTGATACAGCCGGTCACGAAGTTGCCGGGAGAATCACCGCCTTGGCACAAGAGCATAGGAACACAGGAGCATCCCGGCGTGCCGTGACTCCTACGATTTATGCACTTGTGCTGCGCGTGGCCGCATCGATCATCATCGCCGTAGCCATCGGACACAGGCTGGGAAGGTCGAGCGTGACGGGAAATATGGAGACCGCCGCAGCTTCGAAAGACCGGCCGGAATATCT